>JBGTDM010000370.1:0-19686 GCA_041748315.1 Pirellulaceae bacterium | reverse complement strand
ATAAAGGCTTCTGGAGGTCGATCGCCCAATAGCAGCTGCTCGCGGGTAGCGGGAAAATACAACAACGCGCCGTTCTCTGCCACCACACAGTCGAACCAGTCCATCTGCGGAAACACCTGAGCCGCCTGCTTGAGCCAGGCGATGCGGTCCGGGAAACCAGAGTCCCCGAGATTCTTCCAGCAGACATCATGAAAAGCCTTCGACCGGAAGTTCGTTCCCATCCCATCGATTTGCACAACAATAAAACCGAGTTGTGCTAGTTCATGCATGCGGTTTCGCAACGAGAACTGTTTGGGGACGAACGCGGCATGGGGTCCAGCGTAAATCGATTCGATCACCGGATAGGATTGAGTTGCTTCAAAGTCACTGGGCCAGTAGATCACGCCATAAATATCCGTTTGTCCATCTCGCCCTTTGGCGGCGAACGGCGTCGGTAATTTCCACTCCGATTCGTGCAAGGCACTCCAATCCGCTGATTCTAAATGACAGACTAGCGAACCATCTGACGTGCGGCGGAGGTTGGTTTGCGGTGGCAGATCGACACGTGAATAACGATCGATCAGGAATTTTCGGTCTGGTGAATACTCGATCGAGTGCGTGCCATCCCCTTCGGTCAAAATCGTGAGATCGCTTCCGTCAAAATTAACACGGCAAAAGTGTAGATAATAAGGGTCTTGTCCCGGCACAATCCCGCTTGCCTGAAACCAGACTTGTCGACTTTCATTATCAACACGGTCGATACTTCGAACCACCCACTCGCCTGACGTGATCGCGTTCTTGACGGTACCCGTGTCGGCATCACATAGATAAAGGTGATTCCAGCCATTCCGTTCGCTCATCCAGATGATTTCAGTATCATCGGCGCCTCGATGAAAAAAGACCTTGTTCCGATAATCGATAAACGTATTGGACTGTTCGTCAATGATCGAACGGACGATGCCGGCCGTCGAGATGCCAACCAATCGCACGACTTGATGTCCACGTTGGTTATAAAGGAATCGAAACTCGTTTGTCGGCGCATGCCAATAGTACTGACTAATTGACCAAGGGTTATCAAATAGACTGGTATCGAGACTCAAGTCCGTGCGGGTTTCCAGGTCGAACAGTCGCGGAGTCTGTTGAACGATTTTGTCCCCTGGCTTTGCATAGACATGCGAATGCAGTTTCGGTTGAGTTTGATCCTCTGGGGACGACTCGATCATGTAGACGATTCGATTCTCACCTTGGGAAACTTGCCGCGCCAAAAGGAAACGCGATTTAGGCGACCAGTAAACGCGCTCCTCGAAGGTGTGATCCGCTGTCCCCGACTGGCTCAACTGAAAGGTCGATTGATCCTCACGGTTGCGCACGTGCAAGTCATGATCCTGAACAAAAGTCTCCCATTTCCCGTCCGGCGAGCGGCGAGTTGCCTGTAAACTTGCAGCACGTCGAGACCGCGTTGCCTGCGCCTCCTGGTTCGGCAGAATAAGCTCAAGTGGGGTGAGGCTATCGATGACGATTTCTGTCTCGTCCATTTCGGCTTCGAACCACCGAATCGGCCGATTCGAGCTATCGACGACCAACCAAACGTGTCCCACGAAGGTACGTTGACGGAACGAATCGCCGGGGTTGATTTGATCGTACGGTACTTGTTCACCAGCACGGTCGATCCAGATCAATCGGATCGCATCCTCAGTGTGATTGGCAAACTCCAGATCGACGTCGCCCCCCCGATCTGTCGAAGGTTTGACATCATTGGCCGCTGAACCGACACTTTGCTGATAATCGGCTTCGTCGGCTCGCTTCAGTTGCGACGAATTGCGATCAATCCGCCAATAACCGCTCGATTTGAAAAATATTATTTGTCTGTCTTCGCTGAACACAATTTGATTAGGCAGGCTTCGTCGCGGATCGCCGGACATCTCGCGAAGTTGTGTCAGAACCTCGTCCGAGTCAAACGCCGGCTGGCGGATACCAGCGACCGTGTCGACAAATACCATTTCGAATTGGTTCCTGCCGGTTTGCACTCGATACCAAAAATGCTCGTTCCCAGGCAGCCAGTTGGGTGTCACCGAATCGCGAAATACTTTGTTGCGGGTCAATTCTCGAAACTGCCCAATGCGATTCGTGGTTGATTGGGAATCCTGCATCGCGAAGGTCAAAAGCGGCAGGAACGTCACGGTAATCATGAGCACAACCGACGCCATTCTACGCGGAAGACAATTGGCATCGTCCAGCAATCTTAGATACAGGTTCATTACGGGCGATTCTTGGATGAATGGGACGATTTCAGTCGGGATGCAAAGTTCGCGGATGTGCAAAACTGAAACAATTGAATTCGAAATGCCTGCGTCCGAAGCGCGTCTATTCTAGTGAATCTCATGAGGAAATGAAACGGATCAAGTGAACCCTTTACGTGCCTGTCAAGCTCCGAGTAAGGCATAATTTTGGGCGGAGGAGTTGAATTGACGAGTTGAATGGATACCGTGCACCCTTCCGTCAAGAAGGACGACAACGATATTCGGTCAATGTATTTTGTGTTGCCGCGTTGTGCTCAAGGGGTCCATGAGCGATTGATGACGCAACACGGTTGTATCAACTGTAACGGTTCTTGATTCTACAATGAATCGACAGGGTACAAGCCAAGCTGTCAACAATTGCACGATGAGGTGTCAAAGCGTGTTCTTAGTAAAAATGTCTGGTAACGGTTGTTTTGAGGCAAGGAAACCCAAGTTTTCCTGGGTTTGTCGGATCCTTTTGAAACTGCCAAAGTTTTAAAATGTCTAAGGATTTCCTGAATAATTGGGTGCATCTTGAAAAACCGTGCGTTTAAGTTTTGGAAAAAAGTTTGCAGCAACCTCATGTTTTCGTTACGCTATATTGAAGGCATTTTTGCGGAAGCATGAATGCTCTGATGGGGGCAATTTTCTAGCTCGTTGCATTAGTGAGTGAGCATATCAGGCTTGATGCAGCGCTATCGCATAGAGGTTGATCTCGCATACGTGACGGAGTCGAGCAATTATCACCATGCATTTACGTTGCGAAGTCGATCGGTGTTGCCGATTACTGCACGGTCAAGTTTTCAATGTCTGGTGATGAACTGCTGGAGTGAGTTGCGAACTATTTGTTTATTGTTTCATTTGAAGAAGAAATCATGACGTTCCATCGATCACGAATTTATTTGGTGTGTGCAGCATTGGTGCTGTTGGTCAGTACGTGTTTTCAAGCCACCGTTTCAGCGCAGAAGGAGGCAATCGGTTTCAATAAGTTGTTGGCCGAAGTGGGACCGACTCTAGAAAATGGAGCCGGAATCAATGTTGCGCAAATTGAGGCCAATGTAGGAGACGCGAGTGTCGGCGAATTTCTATATATGCCCAATGCCTCGATCGCTCAATTCGCCGGCAAGACGTTTGTCGATGGGAGCGGACTTTCAACGGGAACTTCGAACCATGCGACTGGAACCGTTGGGACATTCTATTACGGCAACACGTCCAGTATCGCTCCCGGGATTACCCATATCACTGGATTTGAAGCAATCCACTGGCTGGGCAATGTTCTTGGCTCGCCTTTCTTTGGTGGTCCCAATACTGATCCGCTTGTGGAGAATTTTCGCGTTGCCAATCATTCCTGGGTTGCACGAAGTAATTTCGTTCCAGTCGCCGATGCGGTAAACATGTTGCAACGACTCGATTTTTATATCAACCAGAATGAAATGACCGTCGCCGTCGGTGCCGATAATCAAGCCGCTTTGCCCAGACTATTGACACAGGGGTACAACTCGATTTCTGTGGGTGTAAGCAGCGGGGTTCACTCATTCGGTACAACCAATCTTTACGGTAATGGCCGCACCAAGCCGGATATCGTCGTTCCCACAAATAATACCAGTCGAGCAACGGCCATTGTCAGTTCAGCCGCAGCACTGCTGCATCAAAAAGCGGACAATATGGGATCGATCAACGCGGCCAAGCCTGAGGTGATCAAGGCGATCTTGATGGCAGGTGCGACGAAAGAAGAATTCCCGACTTGGGACCGTACGACATCACGCCCGATCGATGAGCAGTTTGGTGCGGGTGAGCTAAACATCTACAACAGCTATTTCATAATGCAGGGTGGAGAATTTGACGGCGCTGCCGGTCCACCAGCATCACAAATTGATTTACTTGGATGGGACTATGAGGAGTCGCTGAGTGGCAATTCGTCCCTTTATTATGAATTTGAAATTGGCACCTTGGGAGCCAGGGATCTTTCAGTATTGCTTACTTGGAACATGGACGTCATCGACCTCGACCCCACTTCCAGTTTTAATCCGCAAACACAGTTAGCCGATTTACAACTCGCCTTGTACGATTCGACCAATGGATTCCTCGACACGCAAATCGATCTCAGCCAAAGTCTGGTCGACAATATCGAACATATCTACTTCAACTTTTTGGGTCCCGGGATCTATACATTTGAAGTGACCAACCATTCAGCCTTCAATACAGATTATGGGCTGGCCTGGCGGATTCATGCGATTCCCGAGCCCTCCGCCTGGTTAGTCATCGCCATCGCGATTAGCAGTATCAGCATGACGCGACGTCGAAAAAAGTAAACTCACCACGACAATTCTGAATTTTGTTAGAGCGGGATTTACGTCTTGATCTTGCTTTCAAGTGGGCACGAACTCCAGGCCAATGCTGTATCTGTTTGTTTCGATCGCAAATCACGCCTGGGATTTAACTGTTCAGGAATCAACCGGGCACAAGTTTGCGCGGTAGCGTCATACGGAAAATGCGCCAAAGCCCATGCCCAAACCATGACCATTTGCCTTGGCTGGTGATTGCTTAAGTCAGCCCTTTCCAGCGTCGGATTCCCCATTCGGCAATCAACAGTGCCAACGCGGTAACGAACAGGCTCCAGTGGTGCCACCACGGATAAATGTTTTGTTCGGTAAAGGGGATCTGCCGATTGCCCAGCGAATCCACGAAAGCACTCAGCTGATTTGCATTGATCACTTCTCCTCCGGTTCGTTCCGCAATCTGTTTCAGCAATTCCCGATTCGGTATCACTTGTGCGAATTCCTCGATTTCCGGTTGGGCGATCCAGCCTGATTCCTGGGTTCCAATAACGTTTTGCTGATGATCACTGACTTCGGCGGTAACCCGATTCAGGCCAGTTTGCGCTGGCATGAAGTCCGCCGTGTACTCGCCCGCAATTCTGCCGGAGGGTTCGGCAACGAGTTCAAACACCTCGTTGTCCGGTTGGATAATCGTCAGGCGAGCCGTTGCGTTATCGAGTGGCGCAAATCCTTCATCTTTTACTCGAAGTCGAAACCGCACCTGCTCGGATCCGGATTGCCTTTCGATTGTCAACTCGACTCGCCGAGGCACGTTGGCTACGAGCCAGCGAATCATTTGCCGCCAAGCCTTCATCAGATCGTCATTCCCCCGTTCATTTTTCAGGTGCCACCTCCAGAAGTCGCCCAGTAACAATGCCGCAACTCGGCCCTGTCCGAACCGTTGTTCGACGAGCGCGGGAAGCTGTTGTCCAGAGGATGTACTCACTTTAGCCAGCACCGATGCACCGGGCTTAATTGAGTTGACTCGATTGATTGTCTTAAATGGGGGCATCGTTTCGAGTCGTTGTTCTTCCTCCTTTTCGGTGGCGCGAACTCGGATCCAGGGTTCGACCCAACCCTCGCGAGTCAGCTCCAGTCGATAGTCTTCCTCGCGTTGTGAAGGAGTGAATTGATCGACGTAAACGGGGAGCATTTCGCCGATGGACGTACGATCATACTCCCCTTTTACAAACGATTCCTGCCCTCCCAGCATCAACAGTCCGCCGCCGCGAGCGGCGACAAATTGTTGCATCAGTGAATGTTGATCTTGCGAGAAAAAAGCAGCTTCGACATCGTCCAGTACAATGGCGTCGAATTTGAAGAGTTCGTCCGCCGACTTGGGAAACCCACTAAGCAATTGCGTTTCATCTTCAACGCCGATGCGCAGCAAGACGGCCTCGTCGTATCGCTCGGCTTCTTCATCTTTCTGATTTCCGAAACCGCGGTAGAGCGGATTGGTCGACGCGCCAATCTGCGATCGAAACGTGAATTTTGGCTCTCGGTTTGCAATTCGAATCAGACCAATAAGCTTCAGCTCGTCATCCAAATTTAATGACCGCCGCATGAATTTGAACTCCCAGTTCGGTCGTCCCGAAACATACAGAATTCGATAGGGGCCGCGAGCACGATCGACAATGACCTGCCGTTGATTGTTGACCACCGTCGCTTCCGAGTCGTCCGCCAAATCCTGATTTCCAGTCCCGAAAGCCCGTACCGTGTAGGCCGTTAAGCCTCGCTTCTCGGGCCTGACATCGAACCGGACCGCAAAAGGTCGACCATCTTGGACGTTTCGAATGGTACGACGGTCGACCTCAAGGTCGTCGTCATTCAACAACTGCACTTCGATAACCTGCCCGGCAAAACCTGTCGCGATCAGTTCCACAGCAAGTGAAACCGGCGCTGTCTCGAAATTCGATTCGTTGACGGTTGTCCGCACGATTCGAATGTCTCGTTGAACGTTTTCACCGCCAATCACGACGGGATAAATCGGTGGAAGTGAACTCCAGTCGAATGCATTCTCAAACTCTTCCGTGGAAAGTCCATCGGTCAGCAAAATCACACCGGCCATCGCGTGGGATTGATATCGTTGACCGATCGTGTGCAATGTACTGCGAAGGGACGAACTTTGCTCGTTGGGCAAGTACCCATCAAAATGGTTGACCGAATCCAAACGCGATCCAAATTGATATTGTCGCAGATCGTAGTCCTCGCGTAACTGATCGAGCCAATTTCGGTTTTCGAGCAGCAGTCGCCTGACCTGCTCCGCGCGAGTCGCTTTCGAGCTCGCATCTCGGATGTTCATGCTGCGACTGGCATCGACCGCAACCACCAATGTGTTGGCACCAATCTGAGGTCGACTCTCGGTTCGCATCGGCTCCAGCAAACAAAGCGCAAGTAAAACAAAACCGGTCGACTTCAGTCCGATGAGCAACATTTTAAGTGACAACGAAATCTGACTCATCCGGTATGACCAAAACAGTCCGACCAGTAATAAACCGCAAAGTACCAACACGAGCGGCCACCATTCAGGGGCACCCCATAGATTGGGCAACGTCATTGTCCGGTCCCCAGTCGCTCGTAGTATTTTCTAACTGCCTCTTCGTATTGGATCGGGACCGGATCGCGGTCGACCGGAACGATTTGGTCCTTTGCTGATCGACGAATCAGTTCATCAGCGACCTGGGTCTGTAATTCAACAAGTGGCTGAATCACTCGCAAACGTACCAGTTCCCAATTTGGTTCTCTGGAGTGACTCTTGAGTTCTTGTCGGAATTCTCGGGCAGCTTCGCGAATACGTGTCGCCTCGGCCCGCATCCTCGAGTCCGGCACCATCTCTTCAACATCGCGAAGTCGGTCGGCCCAGTCGAGAAAATTGTCGCCAGTCAAGGGCCGCGATGCGGAGGAGGGAATCGGGTCGCGTTGATCCGCGCCAAATCCGCCCGCATCTCCGAGCTGTTGCTGTTCCTGGTCGGAGTCATCCAGTCTTCTCAATCCGGATCTCTCCGCCGATGGGTCGCGTCGCTCGCCTTCGGGATCCTGGCCCGAGCGACGACCCGCGGATTCGCTGTCCGAATCACCTGGCTGCGATGGTTGGCCTCCAGCCGTTTGTTCAGTGACAGGCTGTTCATCGTCGTTTCGATCGGTGGATTTACCGTCGCGGTCTCCTTGACCCGTTGTTTCGTCATTGTCAGTGGGCTCGCCACGTTCTGCTGATGTCGCTTGCTCGCGGTCGCCTTCATCTCCTGGGGCACCACGGCGCTGATTTTGATCATCCGCTTGATCTTGCTCCTGATTCCCAGCTCGATCGCCACCCTGTTGTGCTGCCTCGTCGCTGATTTCCCGAGCCAAGCGTTCGAGCTCCTGGTTGGCTCGGCGCAGCGCCTCCGTTTCATCACCCAGAACCTGCTCAGAGGCTTGATCGATACCATCTCGCATTCGCTCGATCGATTCGCGAGCCCGTTGTTCTTCATATTGAGCGTCGTCGTCAAACCCCCGCCGCAACCAGCTTTCCGCCGATTCCAGAGCTTGGGTAGGGCGATCCTGTTCAGATTGTCGGTAGGTATCGTAAAGTTGCTCGGCCAACAAAGGTTCGTAAGGCTCGGCGGACTCTACGGTTTCTCGCATCGATTCGCGCAACTGCTCAACTTGTGTTTGTTGTTGGGCAAGTTGTTCTGCCAACGCGTCGCGTGGATCGGGTTCACTGAGTGAATGTGAAGTCGAGCGTCGATTGCGTTCCAGCTCGCGCATCGCTTCACCAATCCGTTGCTGTTCGTGGGCAAGTTCCTGGGCTTGGTCACGCATATTGCGCATTTCATCGGTGAATTGGCTGGAGGTCCGTTGCTGGAACTCATCGCGCAATTCACGGATTTCCCGTTCGGCCCGCGTTCCCTCTGCGGCCGCTTGCGTCAATTCCCCTTCCTGGAGCGCCTCATTGGCACGACGAATGTTTTCGCGAGCCTCCTCCAACTGTTGGTTTTCCTCGGACATGCGTTGCTGATTTTGCTCCTGATTCATGCGTTCCTGCAATTCTTCTGAATCCCGCAGGATTTGCTCCTGCTCTTCCTGAAGCCGTTTCAATTCGCGGCGAATCTCTTCGCGTTCATTCTCGCCATCAGCTTCATCCAAGGCTGACTGTAATTCTTTAATCCGTTCGTTCAGATCGCCCTGACGGCGTGCAAGTTCACGAAGGCGACTGAGTATCTGCCGGTCCTCTTGCTGCTCGGGGTTTTGTTCCGGTTGAGCCAGCCGTTCCTGTTCGTAGCGATTTGTATCCTGTTGCAATTGAAGTTGTTGAAGCTGTTGTTGGGAGCGGGAGCCTTGTTGGCCACCTGGAGGCTGCTGCATCTGGTTCTGTTGCATCTGGGCAACTTCACTCTCTCTGGCCCGTAATCTGAGCAACCCTTGATAAGCCTGTTGCTCGGCAGATAGAGCCTCGTCCAATGGCATAACCGATTCAGTCGATTTGGCTCGACGCAATTGTTCAACAGCCTGCTTCATGAAATCACCTGCTTGATGGGCCAGAGCTTGCGTTGAAGAATCTGTGAGCATTTCCGACAAACCGACGAGTTGTTCCAATGCAGCCTGTTGAGACTCAAGAATGGTCTGCAGGTCTTCATTAAAACGACTACTTGGAGAAGCGCCAGTTTCGGAGCGAATGACTCGCCAAGTTGCATTGATGATCTGCTTTTGAAGTTCGGCTAACTGTTCAGCCTGTTGTGCATTCTGACCTGCTTGTCCCGACTGTTGCTCTTGAGGTTGCTGAGGCTGACCTCCTGGAGGGGCCTGCCCCTGGCGAAAAATGTCTTCGAAATGACGGACTTCGGCAAACAGTAAATCGCTGTAGGTGCGACGAACGACATCTTCGCCAATCAAGTCCTCTGCCCAATAATGGTAGGTGATCAAATCATCAGGGCGTGCCGCCAATTCTTCGAGTGATAACAAGTATTGGAGTGCATGTTGCTGCTTGGCTTCAAAGTCTCTCCCCAGAACAATCTCCTGCGGAGACTGCCCACCGATCGAATAGGCAAAACCGACGCGCAGCAATCCGAAGTCGTCCCAGGCCGTGGCTCGAGTTTGCACTTCTTCAAGCGCGGAAACCTGCAAGTCGCTGCCAGGTTGAACCCACTTCAAATCGGGCGCTCGATTCTGTTGCACATTGATCGTGATTTGAGCGCGCGACTTGTTGGATCGACCCTCCACATCTTCGAGGACGAGTTGCAACGTCATAGAATTTTGCAGATTTAACGTCGCTTGGTACACATTCGGTTCCGCACCAGCGATCAGATCGATCACGTCCCCCTCGCGACTTCTAAATTGAGCGTGCGCAACTGGCTTGTTCAAAAAACATTTGAGGGTCAAGTCCGTACCGGCAACCGCCGAAATGCGTCGAACATCCTGCACCACTTTGTTGGCTAGTCGGGTAAACGAGGGAAACACGAATTCGGCATCCGCCCGAATCAGTTGAGGATATTGAAATGTGGTTACTCGATAGGTTTCCGACGATAGATTGCCGTACCTGATACGATACGCCAACGGACTCAAGATCTGCGGAATTCGGGCACCAAACACAGGATCCGCGAGACTCTTCCGCATTCGAATTGAGATTTCTTCCGGCGGATCAGCCGTGGAATTGCTTGGTTCATACTCCAACACAGCTTCTGGCGGCAGATGTTCGGCGAAGCGAGCAAGCACCATCAAACTGGTTCCCACCTCCACCTCAGCGTCACCTGGTTCGACCAACAAGTCATAATTTTGGGACCCTGATGCGACTTGGTTGAAATCAAGAACACGCGGGTCATTGAGCAGCGGGCGCGCAAACCATCCATAAGCCGTGATCAGCACAATAAACGCCACGATCGAACTGACCGCAGCAAAAGACGCGGAAAATAACCGCCAATTGGGAACCGTCTTGTGCCACGGTGCCTGAAAACTATGGTAAACGGCATGCCGAATCAAATCGTATTGCAAAAAGCTGTACAATCCGGTCTGCGGGTCGGGACGTTGCTCGATTGCCGTAATCAGTCGGGAATCGAGTCCGGCAAACTGCTGCTCGATCAACTGTGCTGCCTGCTCGCCCGTACAGCGCGTCAGGCGATACCAAATTGTGGCGACCAAAGTCAACGACAAACCCAACCCAATCAACACGGGAATCAAAACCCTTGAAGGATAATAAATTCCTCCAGAGAGGTTCGAAATCAACAGCGCAAACACAACGGTCGCTGTGACCAACCAAGCCAACGCAATTGCGGACCAAAATCGAACGCGATTGATTCGCTTGAGTACCGGCTGAATCCTCTTCAGCAGGTGCTGGTCCATCGCTGGCATTGAGTGGTTGATCATGCTGTTACCTCCGCAAGTTGTTGTTGGTTGACTTGGCGACGGCCAGCCAGGATGGTTTCGAAAATCAAAACGAACAGCACGACGACTATTGCCCACTTCCAGATTTTCTGCCGATTCTCAATCTGCACGATGCTGGCTCGTTGCAGGCGTTCCCGAACATCCTGATGAGTCGGTTGGTTCCCCAAACGGACTTGATAAGCCGCCAAATGCTCGGGATCGAGCGGTGCCGTGCGACTCTCCATCTCATGCAGATTAACCGCAAACGGGAGTTGTTGCCCATCCTGGTGCAGTTGATACACTCCCGGGTGATCGGTTTGATTAAACACGGCTTCATCCTGTTGCAAACGATATTCCCGGCCATCTGGAGCAACGATTTTGCGTGGCTGAGCGGTTGTTGGCTGCGGCAGTTCAATTGCATCGTCAACCGACCACGAACCAGCTAAGCTCGACTCTCCAACGGCTTGCCGCGACAGTTCCATCATCAACGGAACGAATTTGGTTGACAATCCAAGCTGACTGTCGTCCGGATTCCATCCGGACGCAAACACCAGCAGGGTTCCGGTTTCCGACGCCGGAAACCAGATCGCCGGATCGCCATTGTCAAACCTGGCGATTACCTCACTGGTTTCTCCTGGATTCAACACCGCGCGGTGTCTCCAGAATCGAATTTTTGTGAAGTCATTGTATTGTGGGCCACTTAATGGCTTAAAAAGCGGATGTTGAAAATCGATCTGGCCTAACATCCGATAGTCTCTAGGATTTTCTCGGCTGACTTCGTTCACTTCGATTGAGCCAAGCAGCGATTCCAATGATCTCGTCATCTCGACCGAGGTCAATACGATTAATACTTGGTTACCGCGGGCAATGTGTTCGTTCAGTAATTCCATCTCAGGTGGTTCGAGTTTTCGAGAGACGACCCACCAATCAGCTTCTGTCTGCGGGTCTGTGGCCAATTGGGCAAGTTCGTCTGGGTCATCGATCACCGTGATCTTTCGAGTTGGCGTTTCAACAAATGCTCTAGTCATATAGTATTGCAAGCCATCGACATCATCTGCATCGTCGTCCCCCAGGTATCCGACCGTGATCTGTTGTTGAACGAGTGGCGCGACGAACAACCGGTTATCGAACGTCGCGGCGTCTCCCGAAACCAACAATTCGGTCGAGTTCGCGTCCAATCGGGGAACGGGCAATGTTTGGTTGGATCCGGGGGGGACGTTAAACGTAACGGCTTGATCGGATGCAGATGAATCGTCACTCAACCAGCGAACGGAAAATTGATGCGTCTCAGCACCTTTAGAATTGATTAGTCGAACGCGAGTCCCCCGAAGATCACTGGATGAATTCTGATCTTCCAGCAGAAGGGCATAAGCGTTGCCTGGAGTCTCTGGCTGTAATCGGTGGATCTCGACGAGAACATTCTTTGGCCAACGATAATTCGTTAACGGCGCTAACTCCACTCCTTCTTGCAAGTCGGTCACCACAAAAATCTGACTCCCGATCTGGATATCAAGATCGGAAAGATCTCGCCTTACTTCCGAATCTTCCAGGTGTTCGGCGGTTGCGATCAATGCGTTACCCAGGTCCGTTTTGGACCATGTCGGTTTGAGTTGTCTTAACTCATCGCGAATCAAGTCCTTTTTGCGGGCGAGCGTTAGTGATTGTTGCGCTGGTTGTTCGAACGGCAGCACAATATTGACTCGCGCATCGAATGTCAGCAGTGCAATATCATCGTCTTCAGCCAGTGTGTTAAGAAGTTCTTCAACTTTGCGAACGGCTTGCGGCCACTGATCGCTTCGTTGCATGCTGGCGCTGGTATCGAGCAAGATTGCAACCCGCTTTGCAATTGATGGTGTCACCTGAGTGGCCAAGGGGATAAACGGTCGCATGAAAGCAAGCGCCAGCAGTACCACGGCCAATGAACGCAGTAACAACAGTAACCAGTTTTCCAATCTGCTTTTGCGAGTAATCCTGGGTGGTGACTGGCGCAGAAACATCAATGAACTGAACGTTTGCTTGCCGCGGGGCATGCGCCGAATTAAGTGGAATAGTAGTGGAAAAGCGATTGCTAATCCGCCTAGCCCAAACATCCATGCTAGAAAACTCATGATGGACTGACCTCACCTGCGGGTTGAACACGTCGATTTTGCTCGCTCCGATTGCGCTGAGACTGGCGGCGGCCAAGCTGGTTCGTTTTGCGCGACCGGCTGGCAACAAAATCCAACAAAGCTTTCTCCAAAGGTTGCACAGTGGACAGCGTGTGTAGTTCGATCACCTGGTCGTCACAAATCTGTTTCAATTGTGCGGCATGCTCGTCAAACCGTTTCAAATATTCGGCACGAGTCGATTGCGGATCGATATACAATTGTTTCAACGACTCGGAATCTTCAAAGAGTGCCTCGTTCTGGAAATTGAACTCGGTCTCCGCGGGATCAAGGATTCTCAAAATCACCACATCATGACCGCGTGAGTGAAGGTAACCAAGCTGTTTATGCAGCGTGTCGATCGGCGTCAATAAATCAGAAATCAAAACGACCATGCCCCGCTTACTGACGATATTGGCGACTCGCTCCAGTGCGGTGTTAACGTCGGTCGTGGACCCTGAAACTGTCCGCTCCAGACCAACCATCAATCGCCGCAAATGACCAGGTCGATACCGAGCCGGAATATACTCAGAGACCCCTTCGTCAAACGTCAGCAGGCCCGTTGCGTCGCGTTGTCGAGCTAAAAAGAAAGCCAATGCGGCTGCCAGCGTTTTAGCATAGTCGATTTTGCTGTGGCCAACCGAACCGTAGCCCATTGAGCGACTTTGATCGACCACCAAGGTACAGCGTAAATTGGTTTCGTCCTCAAATCGCTTGATGAACATCCGGTCCGTGCGCGCCAGTAACTTCCAGTCGAGGTACCGCGGATCGTCGCCCGGCGTGTATTGTCGATAGTCCGTGAATTCAACGGAGAATCCGTGATAGGGACTGCGGTGCAACCCTGCCATGAAACCTTCAACGACGATTCGCGCGCGCAATTCCAAATTCTTAATGCTGAGCAACGTTCGCGGATCAAGTCCAGAATCACTGCCGGCAAAATTCGATGCCGAAACCGGTTGAGTTTGTTTGGTCGCTTGTGTAGGCATTCTGTATGTTCATTCCAGGTACCCATCCCCGTTTATTATTGTAGACGAATTCCAGCTAAAATCGAACAGGATACGATCGACCAAGCCGAGCGAACGCAAATCGCCGAGCCATGTCTGAACGCACAATGGCCAGCCCCCCATTTGTGGTTTGATTGATTTTAACCGTTTCGGCGCCCCTTGGTTGATTCCAGTGTCGACCGCCGCCGATGTTGCAGTTGTAACGCCAACACCCTACGGTCGAGCGTTAAGCAACTTACGCCGCAAACGAGGCTCAAGCCGGTGCTACGCTGAATGTGAAATCAAAACTGATCCAAGTCTGCCGTTTGAATTCGATGAACAACAAAGACTCCAGTTGTAATGGATCGAACAGCTTATTTGGATCAAGCGTATGTTACGTTACGGATATGCGCAATGGTCACCTTCGCACGTGTCAGACGAGCCCATGCGTGGTGGTGAGCACCGAAGCCCAAACAGGACATTGGATGGGCTCAACGATGGGTGAGTTATTCTGGAAGTTTGTTCCAATCGCGGACTGGAGTCCAAAAGCTTTTTCCGATACCCGTATCGCGCCAATTGTCTGGCCATTCAATCAGGGGAAGGATCGGGGTAAAGCTATCTGTCCAAACGACGTTGATTCCGGAATCCTCGACTTCAATCGATGACGCGACGATTGCTGGTTCATCATGGATACGCTCGTCCTGTGAGATGATGACCCATGTGCTCTTGGTCGGTGAACGAACACTTACGATCGTTGTCGGCCATTCCAATGCGCGAGCAATGTTCTTGACGATCGGTTCGAGATTCAGATACCGGTTCGAGACATGGACAGCCAATATCCCCTTTTCGGTAAGGCATTTTCGATAGAGCTCGAAACACTCTTTTGTAAGCAAGTGAGCGGGTATGGAATCCGACGTGAACGCATCGATTGACAACAGGTCAAACTTGACGTTGTGGTTTTCCAAATCCCGTTCGAGTTGAATTCTTGCATCACCAAGGACAACCTGAAGGTTGTCCGGACCGATTCGACGTTCACACTGTTTCAAATGGGTAAAGTATTGTCTGGCGATTTTTTCGACTTGTGGATCGATTTCATAGTAGCGAATCGTATCCCCGGGATTTGCGTAGGCACTGGTGATTCCGATTCCCAGTCCGACGACCCCAATGCTTAATCCCGGTGAATGGGAATTCGAGTTATTCTGCAAATGTTTGAATGCCAAACCCAGGCCGGTGTCCCGACCATAATACGAGACGGGTTCATGTTCCCATGTTGACCCAATAAACTGAAGTCCATGATCGATGCGGCCGTTAATCAGATAACGGTAGTAGTCATTCTCAAACGTGGGATGGACATCCACAACGGCTAGAACTCCATAGGGGCTTCGTTGTTTGTAAACGATGGTCTGTCCTCCATCGTGCAAGTTCGCTGAAACAATAAAATAATTGGTGCCCCCGACGACGATCACAAGCATGACCAACGTCGCAATGCCGTAACCTGAAAGAGACACCAGCATTCCTTTGCTTGTTTCCCAGAATGATGTGTCTTCGAGTGCCTGTTTTCTTTTTCGTTTGCTGCGGATTTCCTTGGTGGCCTGTTGTGATCCTTGATGTCGTCGTGCCTGGGAAACCTGAAACAGATACGACAGAAAGATCAACAGGATCGCCAGGAAGATCGACACATGAAATTCCAGAAAGTCTTCAAATATTCGTGGCGCAATAACGGCTACAAAAATTCCGCCAAGCGCGCCACCAATTCCGATCATCAAATAAAACAGGGTCAATTGACTTGCGGGAGGTTTGAGTCTGACCAATTCGCCGTGGCAGACAAATCCAGTCAAGAAGCAAAGCGCACTGTAGCCAATAATTTGGACGATCAAATCGACCGTCACACCTCCGGCGATCAGGCAAAGTCCGAAAATGGCTGCCGACCAAAACAACAACCAGACCACCGGACGCGTCCGCATGTACCATTTCGGATGATCAAAACAGATCACAAACGTCAACAAGTACAGGGAAAGTGGGATAATCCAAAGAAATGGAGCTGCTGCAACCTCGTGAGTCAGTAGATTCGTACTCGCCACAAGCATGATCGATGCCGCCATCGGAAGTAATATCCAAAACAGAATGTGAATGCGTTGGTTCGGAAGTGAGTCGACCTCGGCATCCAGTGCCATCGTATCGGATTTGCGATCAACTTTCGGATCAGGCCCGAATGGCGGTTGATCACCCTTCGCTGAACGTTGCATAAAGCGATACCCGCTCCAAATTGTAGACAGCGCGAACACCAGGTATACCGCGAACCAACTCCACGATTGTTGTGGCAACGCAAAACGCGGCTCGATCCAGAATGGATAGGTCAATAAAGCCAGGAGTGAACCGACGTTTGATAGTGCGTAGAGTCGGTAAGGAGATCGAGTCGGCTCGCTTTTTGCCGCCCATGCCTGCAATAACGGGCTGGACGTTGTCAAAACAAAAAAGGGAAGACCGATCGTGGCCATTAACAATAAAATGATCTCCCAAGCGGGATCACCAGTACCTTGAGGCTTCCATTCATCATACAACCGAATTGGCAAGAACAAACACGCTGCCAATACCAATGCCGACTGAATCAGCCATTGGGATTTCGGCGACAAATAACGATGAATGACATGGGCATAAGCATAACCAGCCACCAACATGACTTGAAAAAACATCAAGCAGGTCGTCCACACAACATTGGACCCTCCGAACCATGGCAAGATGAACTTCGCGATCATCGGCTGAAGCTGAAACAACAGAAAGGCGCTAAAAAATATCGTTACCGCAAATCTAATCACAAAGTGTTCCAGTCAGCCATGAAGAATGACCCTCATGCAGGTCGATTACGATCAGGGTGTTCGTCATACGCCTCCCGACCTGTTCCGGCGGGAGTACAGAAGTGCAGCCAACAAGCGAGTCAGCATTGTACCAGTCCCTCTGGAAAATGTCATGAGTCGAGCGATTGGAAACAGGATCAACGATTGTGCTGTGGTGAGCTGAAATGGTTGTTCGATGGAAGCACTGCTTCGATCGATTAAAGCCGTCTTTGCTCCTGCAAGAACGAGGAACATCGGAAAAGAATGTGGTAAGTGCTCGGGTGCTGATTCCTTCAGCATGATTTCCTGTTGCAACGCTGTGTATTTTGTTAATATACCTTAACACTTTGTCAGCGCTTTTCGGTTGACGTAGCCACAGGCTTCTACTCAGGCCCATTCCAGGTCGGTTAATTGCTTTGTTGAATCGTACAATTAACGCAGCGTATATTTAAGGATTTCAGTTCCATCCACTTCAATCCCCGCCTCCGTGAAAAAGCTCGCAATTCTAATCGCCGTTGAGCAGTATTCGAGTCCCGATATTAACGACGTCAGGTATGCCAAGTACGATGCGGAACAATTTGCCAGAGTTCTGACGCGACACGGCTTTGACATGGCGGACCAACAGCTTCTTGTTGACAAGGAAGCGACCAAACAGGCGATCGAGTCGCAATTGCTAACGACAATCAATTGCCTTTGCAGCAATGACATCTTGTATGTTTTCTTTGCTGGCTATGGCTTCTCCACGTCGGGTCGTAACTTCATGGGTTGCTACGATTCGCAAGACTCGAATTGGTCCGGGACCAGTGTCGCCCTACAGCCGATCTACAAGGCATTGCAACGTGCGACGTGCGCGCAAATCGTCTTATTCTTTGATTGTTGCCGACTCGAGGCGCCTGCAGTTTCGTCGGAACGGCGAGAAATTCACCATAACTTGCAGGAGATCGAGTTGAAAGAATTTCTTGACGACGCGCCACACTGCCTCTGTTTTACGGCGTGCCGCTCGGCAGAGAGTTCGTACCGGAGCAAAGTGCTCAAACAAGGCATCTGGGCATTTCATTTGATTGAGGCTTTTTCGGGCTCTGGGCCGATTGCCCTTACGCGAGGGCTCTTGTTCGCCTCTTCACTTCAAAAATATCTGCTTGCGGAAGTTCCGCGAACCCTACGCAAGACTTACTCTGTCACTTATGATCAAACCCCCTGGATGCATGGAATCGAAGGTGAGCGGCTCTGTTTGGCCGACCTGCGACCGATCCTTGACGAGCGAGCGGGTGACGCAAACCCTAGTGACGAACGAGTTAGCGAGTTGACGTTTCTCTCAACAAAGGTTGAACCACTACGCAACTTATCCGGTTGGAAGAGGTCTTTCCGTATCCCTGACCGCCTAAACGATGCAACGCAACGTTTTGTCGCTCAGCTCTCCGAACATGAATTGAAACATGATATTGACTCGATCCATGATTTACTCAAAGTTGCTTTCAAGTTTGCCAGGCGCGAACTCGATGCGACTGGGCCAGCAGATGGTGCCGGAACGATCATTACGCCCTATTTCAATTACTCGGTCAGTGTCTCACTTAATCCAGATGATCCATCGGAGGTGAACTGGACCAGGACGGTTAACCGAATTGCCGCCGCCAGAAAGGTTGCATCGGAGAATTTTGGGCAGGTCTTTGATTACGTGTTCGACACGCTCCAAGTTTCGTTACCTTATCTTGTGAACCTGGAAGAATTCATCGATACGGTTGAAGCCGCCGAGATTCCAGAGCTGAAGCTGCAATATGATCGCGAGGTGACACACTGTGACCTAGAAATGGAAGGGGTGCCGGCTGCGGTCCGGTTGACGCCGAACGAGTTGGCAATCGTCCATGATCGACCGTGTCAGACGAAGCTGCTGATCCAGTCATTTGACGCGTTGAGATCGCGCGTATTGCAGGATTGTATTCCACTGATTTCGTTCAACACGTTAACTGGCAAATGAACTTTGTTTAGCCTAGGTCTGTTCGATGATTGACCATCGACAATCCCCTGCAAGCGTTGTACGCCAAACGGATTGGACTCCTTTGCTCGATCGGTTGGAGCAGAATCATCTGCATTCTCAACGGGGGACTTGTACCGTGTCCAGCAACTGGTCGATAATCTGATCGACGGAAATCCCCTCGGCTTCGGCCCGGTAGCTGACCAGGATACGATGGCGAAAAACCGGATGAACCAACGCTCGGATATCATTCACGGACACGTGTGAGCGGCCTTCGAAAAGGGCTCGTGCTTTAGCGCCAAGGATTAAGTTTTGCGGAGCACGCAATCCCGCTCCCCAACTGACCCAATCATTGACAAAGGAAGGCGCCGCATCACGGCCTGGGCGACTGGCATCGGCAAGTCTTACGGCAAATCGAACCAAATCCTCTGCCACCGGCACTTCGCGGACGAGATCATGAAATCGCAAGACAGCCTCGCCGTCAAACAACTTTTCAATCGAACCGCTACGGCGCGATGTCGTATTTTGAACCACGGTGACTTCATCATCTTCGGGAAGGTAATCGATTAACACATTGAACATATATCGGTCGAGCTGGGCTTCGGGTAGCGGATAAGTCCCTTCCATTTAAATTGGATTTTGAGTTGCCAACACAAAAAATGGTTCTTCCAGTGGATACCGAACGCCGGCAGCCGTGACCTGATGTTCCTGCATCGCCTCCAACAACGCCGATTGCGTCTTTGGCGTGGCCCTGTTTATCTCGTCAGCAAGCACAATCTGCGCCATGATGGGGCCGGGCCGATACTCGAACTCGGCGGTCTTTTGGTTGTATATGGACACG
>JBGTDM010000369.1:0-4428 GCA_041748315.1 Pirellulaceae bacterium | reverse complement strand
AGCCTGACCGTCGCTCAAATCTTTACGCAGCGGATCATTGTCGCGCAAAATCCTTGCGAAATGAATCATGTTGACTTCGCTTTCACTCAGCTCACACGCGAAACCCTCGTTGGGTTTTACCCCCCAATCGCCATTCGAATTCAATTCGGTTGTTTCAGCATCCCACAATGTGCGATCGATGTTCCTGTTACTCGGTCGCCAATAACTGGCAACCGTTAATTTGATATAGCTTCTTCCATATTCCAACGGGATCAGATTCTGCACGGTACCCTTGCCGTACGAGCGCTCTCCAATCACTACGGCACGTTGATGATCCTGCAAACAACCGGCAACAATTTCACTGGCACTTGCCGAGCGTCGGTTGAGCAAGATTACCATCGGCAACTTCGCATCCAGGACTGGATTCGTTTTGGTATAATAGGCGTCCAAGACCTGCTCATCCCGTCCCTTGGTCGAGACGACGAGTTGGTTAGGTGGGAGGAACATATCCGAAATTTCAACGGCGGCGTCCAATAGTCCACCAAGATTTGAACGCATATCGAGGATCAGCCCTGACTTGCCTTTGATTTGGGAAAGTGCGGCTTTGACCTCTTCGACCGAACGTTCACCAAATTTCTCCAGCCGAATATAGGCAATGTGCGGATGAGATTCGAGGAAATAATTCCATGAACCGTCATCTGTTTGGGTATCTCCGAGGACCGAGGAGAGATGAATTCGATCGCGAATCAAAGTCACGTCAAATGGCTGTTCCTGGTTTCGTTTGATCGTTAACGTAACAGGTTTACCGATGGGACCACGCATTAAATTGGCCGCATCAACCGTCGTCATGCTTTGAGTTGACTTGCCATCGATACTTAGAATCACATCACCAGCCAACAACCCTGCCTTTTTCGCAGGTGTTAACGGAAGAGGACGAACGATCGTCATCTCACCTGTCGCTATGGGAACCTGAATCTGTAAGCCCACGCCGGCGAATTCCTGATTCATGTCCTCTTCCAACCGTTGATAAAGATCATCGGCAATGAACTGAGAGTTTGGATCCAGGCGTTTTAACATCCCATCCATGGCCGATTTGAACAATTCGCGCCGGGGGGCTTGCACCAAAGAGTTCGACTCAACGACCTGCATGGCTTCGGCAAATGTATTCGCATACCGATTTCTCGACGCCGTAATATAACACACCTGGCACACGATCAACGCCAGAATAATGGTAAACGTGTTTCTAACTGGCATTTTGGATTCCGATTACGGATAATAAAAATCGAACTGGGGACAGGCACCTTGGAATCGCCCTAATGACCTGCGGTCGTAAAACGACGATGTCGGCCTCGCCACGATTCCTTGGGATCAAATCCGTTTTGTAGGATGCGGCGTGATACTCAGCCGGATCACCAACCGAACCGAAAAAATGGTAAGACCCGTAGCCGCAACGATCGCATATGTATTTGAATCACCGGCATTCTATTGTAGCCTGTTGCTTGGGAATTTTGAAGTTCGAAACGAATGATTCACAGCGGTGCGGTTTCGAGTCCAAGACGAAATTTTCGGTTTCTCGATCTTTCGCTTTTCCCAATCACTCCGATCATGACTCGCCAGGAGGAGTCATTCGCGCCCGGAATCAAACACCTAATCGATCATTTCCAGAAATCCTTGCATTTCGCCGGCTGCGTGCAGGTTACCCTGCGCGTTGGCTTGTGCAATTCCGTCAGTGAGAATGAGCCTGGCTTCATCGAGCCGATCCAATCGCGCCAGCATTTGCCCGGCCATGAAAAATGCCGGAACGTAGGGGGACGGCTCTTCCATCAAACCCTTGAAAATCGTTAGCGCATCTTCATGTTCACCGGTCTTATCCATTTCAAGTGCCAATGCATACCGTAAAAACACATCATCGGGCTGAGCTTGCAGCATGAGTTCGATCTTTTGTCGGCGATTTTCAGGCGGTAGGCTCATTGATTTACTAGTTAAGTGTTGCCAGCCATGGTCCTCAAAGTTGTCAACGAGACCCATGACCCTGTTCCGCTGATTCCCGGATTCCATTCGATCACATGACATGCAGTCGAGGTTGCAAGTCACGATGAGCTGATCCAAAGTGTGGTTGTCTGATCACGGTTGTCAGCAGGTGCTCAGATAAGCCCGAATCTGTTTACCGTTGGCGTTGAACGTCCAACTGACGCGCACCGATCGGCCACTCGAAAACGCCAACGGTTTGCGGAGGGCCGTTGATCGGTCCGCTACGGAGACGATCCACTCCACAGGCTTCAACGAACCTCTAGATTAAGCAAAAACTGGAGACGATGCGACCCCGCATGTTTGCTCAACTTCGCATTGACTCGTTGTCAGTTTGATTTCACCAGCCTATAATCGACGATTCCTGGATCGCAGGTCGATTCAAATCGATTTGCCAACAATCAAATGGAAGGGCGGACTTGCCGTACTCGCCAATCCGGATGCATTGAGTGGGCCGGAATCACGATGCCGACGAAACCTGCCGGCTTCTCAGCGAGCATGTCATTGCCAATTCAATTACCCGGGTTGTTTAGCACCCCAATCGCAGACATCACTTTTTCAATTTTGACGTGGGAGATACATAAGAAATGGCAATTCGCGTAGCAATCAATGGTTTTGGCCGAATTGGTCGTCTGACCTTTCGGCACATGTTGACTCGACCTGATGAGTTTGAAGTCGTAGCAGTCAACGATTTGACCGACAATCGAACGTTGGCAATGCTGTTGAAATACGATTCGGTTCACGGACGTTTCAACGGGGAGATTGATTTCGACGAACAAAATTTAATTGTCAACGGTCGAGCTGTGCGGGTCTATGACGAACGTAATCCGAATGATCTCCCTTGGCACGATCACGATGTCGATGCGGTTGTAGAAAGCACGGGAGTGTTTACCGCTCGAGCCAAAGAGGGCAAACCGGGATACGATAGCCATTTGGCCGCCGGTGCAAAACGAGTGGTATTGAGTGCTCCTGCCAAGGATCAACCCGATTTAACATGTGTATTGGGTGTTAATGATGATCAGTTAACCGCCGACATGAAATGCGTTTCAAATGCCAGTTGCACAACCAACTGCTTGGCACCCGTTGCAAAGGTATTGCATGAGAATTTTGGGATCATCAATGGATTGATGACGACAGTTCATGCCTACACAAACGATCAACGAATCTTGGACCTGCCGCATTCCGATTTGTATCGAGCCCGCGCTGCGGCAATCAATATCATTCCGACCACGACTGGGGCGGCCAAAGCTGTTGGTTTGGTGATTCCGGAATTAAAAGGAAAACTCACAGGATTCGCCTTGCGGGTTCCAGTCAGCGCTGGCAGTGTCGTTGACCTGACGGTCAACGTTGAAAAGGCAACCAGCACTGAAGAGGTCAATGCAGCCGTCAAAGCAGCTGCCGAATCTCAACTAAAAGGGATCCTGTTTTATGCCGAAGACCCCATCGTCTCCACGGACATTGTTGGTGATCCGCATAGCTCAATATTTGCCGCCGATTTTACGCAGATCATTGGCGAAAAGATGGTCAAAGTGTTAAGCTGGTATGATAATGAATGGGGATATAGCTGCCGAACTGCGGACTTGGTAGCCAAGATGTGTAGCCTCTAAACGGCTTGGTATCGTCGGTTAATTTTCGAATTAAAACAGACGTACAGCTCCGCAGCAACAGCAACGCTTGGGAAGAAACAGGGTGGCCAACCCTAACGAACCGACGACCAATAGCATTCGAATGGGTGACGGTACGCGGACCAGTTTGTGGATTTCATGACGCCAACAGGATCGACAATACTTGACCATAAATGAGCCGTTACTAGAGTCAATAAGGAAAAATGGTGTTTACCAATTAGCCGCTTTGCATCGCCTTCGTTCGGTTTTAATTTCAACTGGAACCAGGCGACGAGAGTGCTTCCAAACATGTTTAATTCGATGCTTTCTATGTTCAGTTGATTACCGGTCCATGGCCATTGGAATTCGCCAAGTTTGTCACTAATTCAAGTGAATGCCATCAATTTGAAATGATTGTTCATACTGTATCGATTGTTAGGTTGGATCTCACGTTCGCGACTTTAAATCGCCTAAAACTGTCGTGGCGGGTCATTTTACGGCGAGCGCCGATGAGTGAACTGAGAACCATCCATCGTCAACCGCTTTTTTGGGTTCTAGCGATATGATCTCAATGAGAAAACGCGTGCTGATTTTATGTACGGGAAATTCCTGCCGATCTCAAATGGCCGAGGTCTTATGGCGTGATTTGGGGGGGAACCGCTGGGAATGCCATTCGGCCGGTTCGCATCCGGCAGGATTTGTTCATCCCATGGCAATTCAGGTACTGAACGAACTGGAACTTGACACGCAACACTTGAGAAGCAAATCGATGAACGAGTTCTGTGCAGCTCAAATCGAATTGGTCGTTTCAGTTTGC
>JBGTDM010000368.1:0-27031 GCA_041748315.1 Pirellulaceae bacterium | reverse complement strand
ATGTGCAGCGATGCCTCGGACAAGTTTCAAGGGGTCGCGATAACCCAGCCTCAAACTTCGACCCAACACACCTGCTCGCCTTTGAATCGACCTTTGTTTTGCTGTTTCAAAATCGACACGGGACGCGTTTTTCTCAATCGTCTCCATAGGCAAATTCAGAACCAGGTTCGGGTCAGGTGACAAACCGGACCAAACGTGAATCAATGACGCATGGCCGACGCCCGGAAACTCGTGCCCAAGTTCCAACAGATCCAGAATAATCTGGAAATGCAAATGTGGCGTCCATCCTCCGTTTTCATCAGGGACTCCCAACCAGCCAATTCGATCGCCACCAGAGACCGTTTGACCAACTTTTAGATGCCGCAATGTTCGCCGAGCCAGGTGTCCGTACAACGTATAAAATTGCTCGCCACTTTCAGCGACATGTTCCAAAATGACCAGATTTCCATAGTCGAGAGGTCGGTCGATGGAACCGACGAAGTAAACCCGACCATCCAACGGTGCAACCACTTCAGTGTCTGCTTGATCAAACAAATCGATCCCCAAGTGGATCGTACGGCGTTCCTGCTCGTAATCGTCACCAGCAAATTGATCGGCAACGTACAACAACCGCGGTTCCAGATAACGGCCAATCCCAAACTCGGCGTTTTTCTCTCGCAGTTCCAAAAAAACAGCTTGCGTCACGTGTGACTCCTCAACGGGCCATGGCAACTTCGCGAGTAGCGGGCTGTCAACACTCAAATTCAACCAATGTCCTGACGCGCGATTCCGAGATGGCAACGGAAATTGAAAGTCTTGACGATTGTCTTCCAGCCACCGGCAAAGCGGTTCCCGATTGCTGATGGGCGGAAGTTCGCATGCCGATCGAAAAACAGCCGTCGCGAGTCGATAGGGAATCTGTTTTAACCTCGGAAGCATGCGGTGAATTGGAGCCTGACTTACTGCGAGGTAAGGATCGTCGGGCCTTTGCAACATGTTTTCGGCGGCGATCACGACGCTGGTGCACAACCGCATACAGATCAGACCGTATAACGCTTCAATTTCCAACTCGGAAAGTGGGCGTCGCGTATGATAGCCTGAGACGATGGCACGAGCGGCCTTCAAGGGATCGGGCTTATCCAAGATCAAATAAGCAATTCCAATGGCTAATTCGGCGACGGCCCAAGAGTACACTGCGTCTCCGAAATCAATGATGCCACGGATACGATCGACGGTTCCATCATGATTCTGTTGGCTCAACACATTCCGGTCATTGGCGTCATTGTGAATCACGCTCTCAGGTAGCTTCGCTGCAATCGGTGCAACGTATCGCTTAAACTGGTGAACAAAGTACTCGATCAATTCATTCAACTCGTCATCCAGAACAAAATGTCGTCGCTCGGTGATCACCGACATTGCTTCGGCCAGATTCCACGGCAACGAGCGGTGCAACGCGGGATGATCAAAATCCTTTAATCGAGCATCAAGCTCACCGAGCTCGCAACCAAAATTGTGAAGCAGTTCCGACGAGTGATATTTGAAATCCGCCAGGACTTGCCCATCCAGAAATGAAACAAGGTAAACCGGATATTGCTCTCCATGTTGATCCGTTATCCGTTCGATTGCATGACCCGTTTGCGACCTGATCACATGGGGGTAACGGCCATGCGTCGCACCAAGGTGCTCAAGCAATGCGGTCTGGGCTTCGAGAACTGCCAGGTCCTCAGTCGTCGACGCAATCTTGAGAACGACCTGAGTTCCATCTTCCAGCATCAACCAGAAGTTCTGATCCCGCTCACCGGGCAACCGTGCTATGGAACGGATTCGCAATCCATACATTTTGGAGGCGAATTTCTGTGCCTCAACATCCTTAAACGTTGGTGTTAGACTAACTAATCCCATGATCTATCCGAAGCTGATTCCTTGAGCGAGTGGCAATTGTGACGACCAATTGATTGTGTTGGTTTGTCGACGCATATAAACTTTCCAGGCATCTGAACCTGATTCGCGTCCACCACCTGTTTCTTTCTCACCACCAAACGCGCCGCCAATTTCGGCGCCGCTTGTACCGATATTGACATTCGCAATTCCGCAATCGGAACCTGTGGCGGCCAGAAATCTTTCCGCCGAAACCAAGTTCGTCGTAAACAACGCGCTCGACAATCCTTGCGGAACTCCATTCTGCAAGTCGATTGCTTCGTCGAGAGATTTGTAACTCATCACATACAAAATCGGTGCAAACGCTTCCTGATGAACCAGAGGCGATTGTTCCGGCATGCTCACAATTGCCGGTTCGACAAAGTACCCAGGGCGATCGAGCCGCTTGCCTCCACATAGAACTCTCCCTCCTTCTTGAGTCGCTCGCTGGAGAGTTTGCTCAAAGACCTCAACGGCTTGCATCGAAATCAGTGGCCCCATCAGCACATCCGATTCAAGTGGGTCACCAATCTTGATCTGGCCATAAGCCTTAACTAATTGACGGGTAATTTCGTCAGCGATGGATTTGTGTACAAACAGTCGTCGAGTTGAAGTGCAGCGCTGCCCGGCTGTACCCACCGCACCAAACAGGATTGCGCGAATGGCCAGGTTTAAATTGGCATCTGGCTCAATGATCATGGCGTTGTTTCCGCCCAGTTCCAACAATGATCGACCGAGTCGCCGAGCGACCGATTCCGCGACGGTTCTGCCAACCTCGCATGATCCTGTAAAGCTAATCAACGGTAATCGATGATCGGCGACCATCGTTTGAGCAATGGCCGTATTGGAGCCAATCACTAGATTAAAAATCCCATTGACTCCATGATCGGACATCACTCGATTACAAATATTTTGCACAGCGACGCTAACCAATGGGGTTAACAACGAGGGCTTCCAAATCATCGTATCACCGCAAACTGCCGCCAAGGCGGCATTCCACGACCAAACTGCCACCGGAAAGTTAAACGCGCTAATAATGCCGATGGGACCTAGCGGGTGCCATTGTTCGTACATTCGATGGTGGGGACGTTCGGAATGCATCGTCGATCCGCAGAGTTGTCGGGACAATCCGACTGCGAAATCGCAGATATCGATCATTTCCTGAACTTCGCCAATCCCCTCCGCGCGAATTTTTCCCATTTCCAGCGATACCAGTTCGCCAAGTGGCTCACAATCCTCGCGAAGCGCGTTTCCCAAATCTCGCACCAATTGGCCCCGTGCCGGAGCGGGAACCTGTTGCCACGACTTGAAGGACGTTTGAGCTTGAGCGACGATCTGATGATACGTGGATTCGGTTGCCATGATGACCTCGCCGATCGATTCTGCTGACGCCGGAGAATAGGAGACCAGGCGTTCGCCTTCCGCATCCGTTATCCAAGCATCCGAACCAATACACGCACCGGGATTAATCGGTTGAATATTGAGTCTCTCCAAGATCGATTGAGTATTCATGAAGTCGCCGCTCTCGTCTTTGTAAATGTTAAGCCCGCCAATCAGTTACCTCATCTCGATTGTCTCCAACCTGCGCCGCTTCGGCAAGCACGTGCAAAAAGACAGTGAACGCCACGCAATTGCTTGGGAACAAAACGCAGTACACTTGATGACAGCAGCCAATTCATTCAACTAGAATAGCGGCGACTGCCCACGTGGAATGAAAAAGCGTTTAAGCTGGTTATTGCTGCCTGGTGCGTATGGATCTTGTACCGGATGTTATGATTTGAAAATACGACCGACTGTGACGTACCCATTGTGTTTTGCTTATTGACATCAACTAACTGAAGCCGCCAACGGAGGTCTAGCTCGCGTGAGTTTACTTTCCAATCGAAAAACCATCGCAACGAGAAAGTTCAAACGCGCGTTTTCTGGCGGGTTCAGTGAAGATCCGGTGACACGGAAAATTTACTCAACCGACGCTTCCGTTTATCAGGAAATGCCAATTGCTGTTGCATTTCCTAAAACTGAGCACGACATATTCTTGTTGATTGAATTGGCGATCGCAACCGGCAACAGCTTGATACCACGAACCGCCGGAACCTCTCTGGCAGGTCAAGTTGTCGGCTCGGGAATTATCGTCGATGTATCTCGTCACTTCAATGAAATTGTGGAAATCAATCCCATCGATCGATGGGTTCGAGTCCAGCCGGGCGTGATTCGAAACGAACTTAATATGGCGCTTCGTCCGCATCGCCTGTTTTTTGGCCCAGAAACATCGACATCCAATCGAGCGATGATCGGTGGCATGTTGGGAAATAACGCGTGCGGCGCGAATTCCATTGTG
This sequence comes from Pirellulaceae bacterium, assembly GCA_041748315.1. Classification (GTDB taxonomy): domain Bacteria; phylum Planctomycetota; class Planctomycetia; order Pirellulales; family Pirellulaceae; genus CALMEE01. Next base: position 22,797 of record JBGTDM010000368.1, on the reverse strand, counting down.
TACGGCAGCACACGTGACAAAACGTTAATAGTCCGCGGATTTTTGGCGGATGGAAGTCTGGTTACATTCCGTGAAACGTCGCCTGCCGAGTTGACCGAAATCTGCAGTCGTCAAAGTGACGACTTGGAAACTCGGATTTATCGAGGGCTCGATAAAATGCTCCGCGATCCCCTCAACCGAAGTGAAATTGAGAAACAATTCCCGGCTCCGCAGGTGACTCGGCGGAATACGGGCTATCCCCTCGATTTGTTGATGAAAACTCGCCCGTTTGGTGACTTTGATAATCCATTCAACTTGTGTCACTTAATTGCCGGGTCCGAGGGGACCTTGTTTTTCGCTACCGAAATTACTTTGCAATGCGACGACTTGCCCCCAAAATACGCCGCCGTGTTGTGTGCTCATTTCCGTTCCATTGATGAATCGCTTCGAGCTAACATCGTGGCGATGAAATTTAACCCCACGGCAAGTGAGCTAATCGACCGATTCGTTTTGGAAGGGGCACGCCGCAATATCGCACTGCAACAAGCAACCAGTCTCATCGTGGGTGATCCAACAGCCCTGCTAATGATTGAACTGCGAGATCATTCTGAGCAAGATCTCGCTCGTCGAATTGAAGAGATGCGTCGTGAATTAAACAAATATTCACTCGGTTTTGAGCATCCAGTCGCTTTCGGCGACGATGCAAAACAGGTTTGGGAACTTCGCCGAGCCGGGTTAGGAGTCGTGGCCAATATTCCTGGTGACAATAAACCAGTCACTGTGATCGAAGATACGGCCGTTTCGATTCACTTGCTCCCCTCATACATCAAAGAACTTAACCTCATGTTGAAGTCGGAATTCAATGTCGATTGTGTTCATTATGGACATGCTGGGAGCGGCGAATTGCACTTGCGCCCAGTGCTCGATCTCAAGACGGAATCCGGTCGAGAGACATTTCGCAGAATTGCGATGAAAGTCACTAAACTCGTCAAGAAATTTGGAGGCTCGCTCAGTGGCGAACATGGCGATGGTCGACTTAGAAGTGAATTCATCGCGGAGATGATCGGGCCTCACAACACCGAGTTGCTTCGCCGCGTAAAACAACTGTTTGATCCATGCAATCGCTTTAATCCTGGCAAGATTGTCGATAGTCCGCCCATGGATCATCAACTGCGGGGTTGCAACCAATCCGAGCATCAACCGGCGACCGTATTCGATTTCAGCGACACGATTAGCTTGTTGGGGGCTGTTGAAATGTGTAGTGGGTCCGGCGATTGTCGCAAAACAGAACTGAGTGGCGGAACAATGTGCCCCAGTTACATGGCAACCCGGGCCGAACAAGACACGACTCGTGCGCGAGCCAACATCCTGCGCCATGCGTTGACCGACTCGAGCCAACTGAAACCCCTTGGCAGCGATGAAGTCAAACAAGTCATGGATTTGTGCTTGTCCTGTAAAGGTTGCAAAAACGAATGCCCCTCCAATGTCGACATTGCCAAGATCAAAGCCGAATTTCTCCAGGGCTACCACGATGCGCATGGGACGCCGTTGAGATCCCGATTGATCGCCGGGATCGATCGGATCAATCGATTGAACTCGGTGTGGCCGCCGTTGTACAACTTTATGGCAACCAACCGATTCTGTTCGTCGATGGTTAAACGCTTGTGTGGCTTTCATGTCAGGCGTTCGCTCCCCACATTATATCGAACGACACTGCGATCCTGGTTTCGACGTCACACACCTCACCGTAATGCTGGAGCTCATGGGGAGATATTTTTATTCGCTGACGAGTTCACCAATTACTATGATGTGCCGGTTGGAATTGCGGCAATCGAGCTGTTCGAGCGACTTGGGTTCGCCGTTACCATTCCAAAACACTTGGAAAGCGGTCGCGCCTCCATTTCAAAAGGGTTGTTACTTAAGGCTCAGAAAATCGCGGTTCGCAATGTAAAGTGGCTGACCAGTCAAATTCCAAAAAACGGCGTGTTGGTCGGTTTAGAACCGTCAGCAATTCTCACGTTTAGAGATGAATACCTGAATTTGGTCCCGCGAACCCTACGCGATTCAACCCACGAACTTGCCTCGCGCTGCCTGATGTTTGACGAGTTTCTGGACACGCAAATACAACACGGAACCATCAACTCCACTCCGTTTACCAAACAACCGCAAACGATTCGCATCCATGGTCATTGTCATCAAAAGGCACTGGGCTCGTTGGCCTCATCGGTCAGAATTCTACAATTACCGCAAAATTATCAGGTCAAACTTATTCCTGCAGGATGTTGCGGTATGGCTGGTTCATTCGGATTCGAGCGCGAGCACTATGACGTCTCGATGCGAATCGGCGAACTCGTCTTGTTTCCACGAATCCGGGAGGAACCGAACACGACGCTGATCGCGGCCGCCGGAACTAGTTGCCGTCATCAAATCCTCGATGGAACCGCGCGCCTGGCGCAACATCCCGTCCAAATTCTGTTCGATGCATTGCAGTCGCCAGAAAACCATTAAACCGACCATCCAACCCTCATTTGTATCATTGATTCAATTCCATCGTTTGTGATGCGTCCAGAAGGGATGCTAGTGCTTTGTCAAAATTAAGAGTTCGGATTGCTGAGTATCAGCCGGAACGCGTTTGCGTCCGGTTTTTACGGCCTGAACCGGGTGCTAACGCACACCGGCTAATCCTGTTCTCTAACCTGGACAAAGCGCTAGTGTGCCAGTTTGTCTCTATTGACACGATTTTGGAGTGATTCTAATCTTTGACTTTCGCCCAGTGAATCAAGGCAAATTATTGATTGGAAGAGTGGAATCCGACATGAAGTCGGCTGAATTCTGATCCGGTCCCCGGATATTGCCTGTTTACTTTTGTTCAATTAAGTTCCTTAGGCCTTTCGCTTTGTTGCAGGGATGCAAATGATGAAATCGACGAAACCACTGACGGTCAACCAAGTTCCGCTTCTTGACGTTTGCCGAGATAATGACCTGATCTTAAATGAAATTGCTCAAGCGATATCAGCAGTACTCCTTACCGGGCGATTTATTGGCGGACCTGACTGCCAGGAACTCGAGCGGTCAATTGCCAGGCAATGCGGTGCGAATCATGCCGTCGGATGCGCATCAGGTTCCGATGCGCTGCTGTTGACAATGTTGGCGTTGGGGATTGGTGAGGGGGATGAAGTCCTCGTCCCCAGCTTTACATTCTTTGCCACGGTGAGTGCTGTCACCAGGGTCGGGGCCATTCCGGTTTTCGTCGATATCGATCCGACTACATACAACCTCGATCCAAAATTGATTGAAGCCGCCATTACTTCACGCACCAAGGCTATTATTCCCGTCCATCTTTTTGGCCAATGCGCGGATATGACCAGCATTATGAAGATCGCCAGACAGCACAACTTGTTTGTCGTTGAAGATGTCGCCCAATCCATTGGTGCGTCTCACGCCGGACAATTGGCTGGTTCGATTGGAGATGCCGGCTGCTTGAGCTTTTATCCGACCAAGAATCTCGGTGGATTGGGAGACGGTGGAATGATCACAGCCAACGATCAACTTCTTGCTGATCGCATCAGGCTGTACGCCAACCATGGCATGAGTCCGCGTTATCACCATCAAGTCGTTGGAATCAACAGCCGACTCGATACCATTCAAGCAGCAGGATTAAATATCAAGCTAAAGCACTTGCAACAATGGACGACTCAGCGCCAGGAAAATGCTCAACGTTACCGTCGATTGTTTGCGCAATTTGGCTTATCCGATTGGATTGGTCTGCCCTCTGAGGACCAACTTGGAAACCATGTTTGGAATCAATACACGATACGCATTAGACATGGCAACCGCGACGAATTCCGAAGTGAGCTTTCCAAGCGTCAAATCGGAGCGGAAGTTTATTATCCGATTCCAATGCACCAACAAGCGTGTTTTCGATACCTGGGCTATAAGAATGGCGCATTACCGCAAACCGAACTGGCAGCCAGCCAAGTTCTGAGTTTGCCAATCTTTCCAAGCCTGACGGAACAGGAACAGGAGTACGTCGTTCGTTCAATCAGCGAGATTGTTGAAACAACATCGTTGTCAAGACGTCAGGCATCATAAATGCACCGTCTGAGTTCACCATCCAGGTGAAAACCAAGGGTCCCGTCGATTTCCCGTCGTCACCGTTTGTTTCGCTCACTCGAAACTGCATTGCCGTTTTGCTCCATTCAAATTGATTGTGAGCAAAGCGAATTGGCGAGATTACAATTTTCGGCGCCGCTGCGAATACTTCGACTGCTTTTGCAACGAACCAGCAGCCTCGTGCCGAATCACCTTGCGCCGTAATTCAGCTCCAGCATCCGGATCATAGAATTTGCGCGGGCGAGGTATACAAACGGCCAACAACCCCAGGCCCATTCCCAATCCAATGACCAGATAACCGATCAAAAAATCTTGTGCAAGGATTTCAATCATGATTGATGTGCTCTCAATTTAAAACACGCTCTGTGTGTTGATGAGTCGCATCAGGAGTTCAACAATGACGCTTCATTGAGTCACTTCCGCTGGCGATTTCCAAATCCAGTTCGCAACCACAAAGCGAGGTCGCTTTTGAACCACATTTCTCCTCGAGGTCCGTCCAGGTTAGAGATTAGGATTAGCCGGCGTGCGCTAACAACCGGTTCAGGCCGTAAAGACCGGACGCAAACGCGTTCCGGCTGATACTCAGCAATCCGAACTCTTTATATTGACAAAGCACTAGTCTACCATGAGTGATTGCCAATGGGTGCGGTTGATCAACCATTTTTTGTCAATTGTCTTGGCTTTGTCGACTGGCAGGAACTAGGCATCGTTGTAACCGAACATTTTGAGCCGTTATTCTGGTTGCCATCTCCCTAAATCCAATTCGTCGAAAGATTTGATGGATCCTTCGAATCCGCGTCGGTCGCTGCGATCGATCAGAATCGCATCCCAGCCGCTGTTCATCGGTGCTAAATAGTCATTCTGACGATGATCCCCAATCATAACGAATCTTGCCGGTTGCAATCTGGCTTCAATCGCGGTGAAGAATCGTCGATCAGGCTTTTCAAACCCCAGTTGACCGGAACAAAAGACATGATTGATTCGGTCAAGTGGTGAAAGTCCTTCGACGATGGAAAACAACCGACTGTCGAAATTGGAACCAAGGCAGAGCTCAATCCCGCTTGATTCCAATCGATTCCAATTCCGGCCGACATCTTCAAACACATTCCAACTTGAAGGCAGGCTAAAGTGATCCCATAACTGTTTGAAGAGTTGATCTGTCGAACCAATATCGTCGAATACGTTGGCAACGAGTTTACGCCAGCGGCGTTGTTGGTCGTGGTCGGAAGTCGGCGGCGTCTCAAATCCATGTTCCGCCGTTGGATTTATCGAGAGAAATAGATGGTGGAACGCTTGCTGAAAACGAACCGCAATTTCCTCCTCGGAATATTGACTCCCACATTGCCAGCCATGCTTCCGGTAGGTCGTTGCAACTGGAATGGCTGGGTGAATCAGAGTCCCAACCACATCGAATACCAGGTAGGTCGGCATATTGACTTTGTCCAAGTGTGGAGAAGCTACCGCCAGCTTTCAAAAAGGTGACCGGTCGCCTCCTGCTTTGGTAACTCGATGAGCGAATCCGCTTGATTAGACTCGACGACTAACGGCAAGCTACGGAATTCAGCGATTGAAGGTAACGGTGGCGTTGCCTTTAGCGCGGGAACGGCCCTCAACCGAATGAGCGGCTCCGCATTTTGTGCAAGCGCCGGCTGCAACGTGACGGCGTGAGGCATTTCATCGGTTTCAACCAACGAGTGACTCAATACGGATGGAGGAGAAAGCGATGCCAGTCTCTCCAAGGGACCACGTTCACGGTATTTGTCTGCGATTGCCTTCAAGGGGAGTAGCGATTCCAGCGTATAATCTCGAACCCGCGTCGAGACTTCAGCAAGGGAACTCAGCGGAAATACCTTGCCCGACTCCGAAACGGCTTCTTCATCCTGTTCCGGTTTACATTTTTCCCGCAACGGTGTCCACACGCTCTTGGTCGCAGCAGCAGGGTCCGACGTTTGCAATCCATCCGGTTGTGAAAGTCCCTCTGCAATGTCATTGGACTGGGCTTGGAATGGGATGCTCAACGCGGGCAACGTGACAGCAGTCAAAGGGGTTGCTGTAGTTTCAACCTGTGTCCTGCGCGAGGATTCCTGTTGTTGACGTTGCGCTATTTCTGCATGGTTCATCAGCGGACTTTGCTCGATACTCTGCGAGTCTTGCAACGATTCAGGTAAATCAGGGCTTTTAACTAACATCGACGACGACTCAATCGATTCTGCGGATATCGCTGGCGCATACATGCCATTTCCGTTCTGAACCGAGTAGGTTCTGTCACTGGAGGCACTAACCTTGGCGGCAACTCGTGGCACAAGATCCGTGTCGGACATGCCGTAGACCGGATGCTGTTGATCATTTGCGCCATTTTGAAAACAACGATCACATTGATGATAGCGCTCGTGCTTCTCGACCTGCAGCAAACCCAGGTGCAGGCGGCTCGTTTGATAGATTTTCCCATCACGGCAATAATAACCGCGGCTGCATCCTGCAAACAACAATGCGACACACAACATCAACAACATGCTCGATGCCGCAGGTTGTCGAGCCATCCGAGATCGCGAAAGATGGGACCGGCGATTATTTGAACGATTCCTGGTCATTCCTGGTCATTCCTTTGATTGATGAGTGAGTCAATAATTGACGGACATTATGCCGAATCGACAGGTCGTAGCCGACGACTCGCCAGCAGGATTCGCCAACCTGTTTCAATGACCCGGTACTTGACATGTTCATGATTCACTTTGCACTATCCTTGCGCATCGAGGTTGTCTTGGCATCGTCACGTGAAGGTCACCTCAATCCTGTTCCGGAAAGGTTCCCAAAATTCTCTAGTTGACGAGCCGACCACGCTGATCTCCACAACTTGGTAAGCGGCATTTCGCGTCCTGTTCTCAATATTGCCATATCGATAAACGGGAGAGACGTTACGCGCCGCATTGTGCGAATGACTGCGGGTACCTGTCAATTGCTTATCGGCGGTACAATCCTAACTTCACCGCCGTTTTGTTTGGCCGAATTACAACCCGAACGAGTCCGCAATTTGGCAAACTCGCTATAATCGTCACGCCAGGCAGACCCTAACGGGACATCTAGAAAAACAGATGTCAGCATCCCTCAAAACTCATACGATCGCTACAAAAGGACCGCTGGCCGTTTTGGAATATTAAGATCCGATGATTATTCATCACCGGTTACTGGGTCACCGGTTACTGGGTCGCCGGTTACTGGGTCACCGGTTATTGTATCACCGGTTATTGTGTCACCGTTCTCGTCTGGTGGGACCTTTACGACGGCAGCCAGGATATCGTCGGAATCCATTGACATGATGCGCACGCCTTGGGTGTTACGACCGATCGTTTTGATATCGCTGCAGGCAATTCGTTGGATCTTCCCACCGGCGGTCATCAGCAGGATTTCGTCATGATCCAGCACCGGAACAATTCCGATGACTTTACCGTTTCGTGCCGTTGTCTTGATATCGATGACCCCTTTCCCACCACGGTTTTGCGTGCGATATCGTTGAGTTGTCGCCGATTCTTCTTCCGTTCCGTCGCCCACTCCAAACTCTGTTCGTTTTCCGTAACCCCGTTCACAGGCAGTTAACAGTGTCGCGGCCGGATCGACTACGACCATTCCGACCAACTGATCCCCTTTTCGCAGTCTGATTCCGCGTACCCCGGAGGTGTTTCGTCCGGTGGGACGAATATCCGATTCGCCAAATCGTATGGCCATACCATTGGCGGATGACAGAACTACATCATCACCGGTTTGCGTGACGACGACATCAATCAGCTCGTCATCTTCCCGGAGCTTGATGGCGATGATGCCTCCCCGCTTTGGTCGACCGTAGGCGGCCAAAGGGGTTTTCTTAACGAGGCCATTTTTGGTAGCCATCATCAGAAAGTGATCCGTTGCCTTCAGGTCCCTGACCGCTCGGCAATCGGCGATCGTTTCATTCGCCTCTAACTGCAGCAAGTTAATGATTGCACGCCCTTTGCTCTCACGTTTAAGTGCCGGGAGTTCGTAAACCTTTCTCCAATAGACTTTTCCCTTACTCGAAAAGAACAACAAATAGTCGTGGGTACTGGCGGCAAACACGTGTTCGATTGGATCTTCGTCCTCAGACTTGGCGCCCTTGATTCCCTTGCCTCCTCGCCGCTGTGAGCGGTAGGTACTCACCGGGGTGCGTTTAATATAGCCACGGTGGCTAATCGAAACGACCATATTCTCTTCCTCGATCAAATCCTCCAGATCGATATTCCCGATCTCCTCGCCGTCGATCTCCGTCCGCCGTTTGTCGGCATATTTGCGGCGGATCTCGCTGAGGTCTTCCTTGATAATATCGCGGATCCGCTGTTCATCTCCGAGGATTAACAGATACTCGGTGATTTCCTGAAGGAGTTTTCCATGTTCGTCGCCCAGCCGTTCATGCTCCAGATTGACCAACTGCCCGAGCGTCATTTTTAGAATGGCATCGGCTTGGACCGCCGTGAGGAAGTACGAGTCCGCTTCGCCGCGCTCGTCCTGGAATAGTTTAAAACCCTCGTCGCCAAGAGCTCGCTGCATCAATGCAGCCGGACATGCGATTCCCATCAATCGTGTCTTGGCCTCGGGTTGCGTTTGTGATTTTCGAATGGTATCGATAATCTCGTCAATATTGGCCAGGGCTAACAGCAAACCCTCGATCGTGTGTTTGCGTCTTCGGGCACGACTCAGCAGAAATTGCGTACGGCGGCGAATGACCGTCATGCGGTGACGAATGAACTCGCTCAATAACTGTTTGATGGTCATTTCGCGCGGTTTGCCATCAACCAGTGCCAGGAAGATCATCGAGAACGATGATTGAAGCGGAGAAAACTGATAAAGTTGATTCAAAACGACTTCCGGGTCGGCATCGCTCCGCACCTCGATCAATAACCTGACCGGCTCCTTGAGATCGCTGAGGTCACGAATCCCCGAAATACCCTTGACCCTATCCCCTTTTACCAATGCTGCTATCTTTTCGACGACGTTATCGCGATTTTGCGTATAGGGAATTTCACTCACGACAATCTGGTAGCGACCCTTCTTGTGCTCTTCAATCTCACAACGAGAGCGAAGTGTGATTGTGCTTCTGCCAGTGTGATAGGCTCGATGGATTCCGGAGCGACCGCAGATAATGCCACCCGTTGGAAAATCGGGTCCCGGCAATACCTCCATAATCTCATCGATCGAAGCCTCTGGATTGTCGAGCAACATCAACAACGCATCACACACCTCTCCCAGATTATGAGGTGGAATGGACGTTGCCATGCTGACCGCGATACCACTCGAACCATTAACTAGCAAATTCGGGAACTTGCAGGGAAGGACTGTCGGTTCCGTGCGACGATCGTCGTAAGTCGCTACATAGTCCACCGTATCAAACTTCAAGTCATCAAGCATTAACGCCGCGACTGCCGACATGCGCGCTTCGGTATACCGCATCGCGGCTGGTGGTAGACCCGCAATCGATCCAAAGTTCCCCTGTTTATCAATCAATACATGACGCATGTTCCATTCTTGCGCCATGCGAACCAGGGTCGGGTAAACGATACTCTCGCCGTGTGGATGATAGTTACCGCTGGTGTCCCCGGAAATTTTTGCGCATTTGACACGCGCCGAGCCTGGCCCCAAATTCAGATCGTTCATCGCGACCAGGATACGACGTTGCGATGGTTTTAGTCCGTCACGAACATCCGGGAGCGCGCGACTCACGATCACGCTCATTGCGTAAATCAGGTAGCTTTCCTTCAGCTCCTGCTCAATCGGTATTTGCTCGAAAAACTCGCCTTCATTTTCGCCTACTGCATCTCCATCATTGGGAGGACTGGAATCTGATGACAATTTATTTTCCCTTACTCAGAACGAACAATTGTATCCACAAATCGAACGGCGGAACTGGCCAAATATATCGCACAACGGCCATCACGTCAGGTCTCGAAAGCTCTTGATTTTGCGGCATAAAAGGCCGTGAAATGGCCCGAAATTATCGCAGCGGCGCGATCGGTTTGCCGTCAAAACAACTGAGAAATCTCACCCCTCGAATGAGTCTTCTAGTTTAACCTTTTTGCGCCCCTTTCACAACGGCCACAACAACTTTTCCTTCGTCGTAACCCATTAAATAACAAGTACTTACAACCGCTACGTTTGCGATCGCTGTCACTCCGTTCAATGATTGAAAAATTCGAAACAATTTGCCCAGTCAGTGCCAATTGTTACCAGTCTTCTCTTGCGTGTAGCAACTATAATTGACGGTCTGTTCTCCGCATTCCATCGACCTGACTCAACGGGCATTTGACTTTTTCCACGCAACACTCAACGATAGTGTTGGATGGACAGCCACCGGTTTCCATTCCGATTGCCATGACGACCGCCGTTGCCGCGCCGATTTGAACCGTTACTCGTAACCTGCTGATGACAACTGGTAAACACGGGTACGCTTCGTCTGGTGTGTCCGCGTCTGGTGTGTCCGCATGATTCAATTCTTTTACTTACACCGCGCGATTTGTGACTTCTCATTCTGATAACTCGCTTGACTTGTTCGCTGACAAACTGTTCGCGCGATTGGAGGGTTTAAACGACTCGCAGCCGACGGCAAATCAACCGACGTTGCCGATTGTCCAGTTAGGCAGCGAGTTCGCAAGCGACCGTTGCTTGGCCCCTGACACAAACGCTGAATCGATTGAGGGTGATTGCTATTCCCAGCGCATTGAAACGGATCGCGGCCCCGTTTGGCTTACCAGGCACGCGGTCATGTGTGCGTGTCCTGATTGTGGCTCACCGGTGTCTGTTCGTACGTTGTTGATGCTCGCTGAATGTTGGAATTGCAGTATTGCGATCGAAATGACGGAGCTACAACGTCGAGCGATTGAAGCACTAATGCGCGATGCCTCGACCCCAATTGCGGCATCGGTTCCGGCACCGACACGAGATCCATTATTTAGACGCAATGAAGCTCGGCGGACGCCAGATGAACTTCCGGCCATTCGCAACTCGTTTCAGCCAGAACGAGCGGTGCGACTGTTGCGTCGCAGCATGAATTCGCTGCCAGCCTGGTTAATCAGTTTCCTGGTTAATTTGATCATCTTACTAATTTTGGCGATGATCTTTATCTCTCCAGAAGATTTTTCACCAACGATTACTCTCTCAACATTTCTTAGCCGCGAAGATCTCGAGGGGGGGAAACCTGAATTGAGAACTGAGGACGATCCACTTCAATTTGATTCAATGTTGCCCAGCATGATGGAAATTGGCGAAGCAGAATGGCGAGAAGAGGTTCGGCAAGCTGAAGTGGACGCCGCAGAACTCTACGAAGTGACTGCGGACGTTGATATCGATACCCTTAAAAAGAATTTGACTCAACGCGAAGGTCCGGAAACCCAGTTCCTGTTGCGAGACCCTCGACTTCGTAATGAGATTTTACACCAGCAGGGTGGGACCACTTTGACTGAAGCGGCGGTGGCTCGAGGGCTACGCTGGTTGGCCAAGGTTCAAAACACCGATGGTAGCTGGAGCCTCAGTGAGTATCGCAAGTATAAAGATCCCAGGAATCAAGGAGATGCAGCCGCAACTTCATTGGCGCTTTTACCATTTCTCGGAGCGGGGCAGACCCACGAATCGGGAAGGTACAAGGAAACGGTCATGCGCGGAATCAAGTGGCTGATCGAACGACAAAAGGCCAACGGCGATTTGCGCTGTGACTTTCCCGGTGAGTCAGGAATGTATATTCACGGTCAGGCAACCATCGTGATCGTCGAAGCGTTGGCGATGACGGGCGATGAGAAACTGCGTGAAGCCTGCGAGCGGGCAATCCAATTCATTGAAAACGCACAACACAAGGATGGCGGCTGGCGTTATAAACCGCTTCAGTCGGGTGACACAAGCGTGTTTGGGTGGCAAGTGATGGCCCTGCAGAGTGCTCGAAACTCAGGCGCGGGAATTCACGTGGATCGCTCCACTCTTAAACTAGCTGGATATTTCCTCGATCAAGCCGGTCGAGAATACACATCTGCGAAGTATCGGCAATATTTGGACGGCGCATTGTATCGCTACACGCCCAACCTCAATGAGCCAACACCCGCGATGACTGCGGAAGCATTGTTATGCCGGTTTTACCTCGGGTGGAATCGCGATGACCCCCGCGTCGTTCAAGGGGTCCGCTGGCTGATGAAACATCTGCCGGGGAACGAAATCGAATCCGGAAACAGCGACTTGTTAGACCTGTATTACTGGTATTATGGAACCCAAGCCCTTCATCACTTTGGGGGTCACGAATGGGAGACTTGGAATCGTCGCACCCGGGATTTACTCTATGTTTTGCAAGAAACCAAAGGGGAACATGCCGGAAGCTGGGATTCAAAAAAATTTAAATGGGGACGAGCCGGAGGGCGGATCTATACCACCTCATTTGCGATCTGCTCGCTGGAAGTCTACTATCGTCACTTGCCACTATTCGATCGAATCAAATTTGAGGGGGATCAGTAAGCAAGCCGATCAACAATCGGTTCGCGTTGACCAACCTCACCCGCTTTGCTCAGCGGCATTCCCAACCGACCATTTACATTCCTCGCTTCAATCTCCATTCCGCCTTTCATGGCGGCAACGGTTCCATCATGAGTATCGACAATGTCAATCGTTCAGCCGCTCGCCGATCCATTGCCACAATTTGGCAACTTAAAACTCGCATCATGAATTTCGGCGGGGAGACGCGAATGATGGGGATCGTGAATGTGACCCCAGACAGTTTTTCCGATGGCGGGCGACTCACATCGGTGGTGGCTGCGGTCAATCATGCACTGCAATTGATCGAAGATGGTGCGTCGATCATCGACATTGGGGGCGAGAGCACGCGTCCGTATGCTGAACCGGTCGATACTCGCGAAGAACTCCGGCGCGTTATTCCAGTCATTGAATCACTCGCCCGCCAGACCGATGTGCCTATCTCGATTGATACGTCAAAGGCTGAAGTTGCGAAAGAGGCTGTCGCAGCCGGAGCTGAAATCATCAACGACGTTAGCGGTTTGGAGGCGGACCCCAAAATGCTTGACGTCACGCTGACTTCGCAAGCGGCGATCTGTGCCATGCATATGCGTGGTACACCGCAAAACATGCAGGACAATCCCCAATATGCGGATGTTGTGGAAGAGATCTATGACTATTTGCAGCGCCGCAAGGACTGGATGATCGAACACGGCATTTCGCCAGCTCGAATTTGCCTCGATCCCGGGATCGGTTTTGGTAAAACTCACGAACATAATCTCTGTTTAATACAGCGCATTGAGCGATTTCACGATCTTGGAGTACCCATTCTGGTCGGGCATTCCCGCAAAGGCTTCATTGGTAAAATCACCAACGATGATTCAAAAGAACGAACACCCGGAACGATTGCTGCGACACTGCACTTGATTCGAAGTCAAGTTCAACTGGTGCGAGTCCATGATGTAAGAGCGATGCAGCAAGCCTGGCTGATGGAACAGGCGTTGACATGCGATCGCAAGCCACCAGCGGCTTCGTAGAGCCTTCACAATCGTCTCTCGATCAAAAAAATCGGGACGTCGCCTGGTGCGCCGTCCCGATCTGATACTATTAAGATCGCGTCTCAATCCGATTATTCGATAATGCTTTCGATTAAGATCGTTCGATCAACGTTGTGATTACGACCTGGTTGGAAGGCGACCGGAATACTGCGGTCAATTAAATAAAAGCCTCGATAGCGACGAATCTCGCCACTGTCCGAACCAAGTTCGATCCCCGTCGTCGGCGACAGCAGGAGCAAATCCCCACTATTTGGATCGACCTCAAATAATCCGATGGTAATCCATACCGCAAACACACTTGATCGTGTGGTCACCAGATTGCCCAAGCGTTGCCGTGCGTCGTTCCGGAAAAAGGCACTTCGATCCGAATTATTATGCGCACCTGTTACGGCGACGTTCACATCGAGGAACGCATCTGAAAGTGCGGTGTTGCGGCGAAACAGCGTGCAATCGACCGGCAAATCGGGGACCAAATCATTGAGCGGCATATAATTCGCTGCCTCCCCTGGCCGGAACGGATTTGCAAAATCGGTCGGTAGCGATCCGGGCGCCGGCGTCGTTGCGGCGTTTCGACGGGAAAGGTCCATTTGAGCATAGGGGAATATCGAGAAATAGCCACGTCCAATCGTCGCATTCCAGACATCCTCGCTGAAAATGGTATTGATATTGGGCTTGCCCGGGGTTCGGAAACGGGAGAGCGTGTTGAAAGGGGGATTGAATCCAAACGGACCGTGGGCCTGGTAATCGACTGATAAAGGTGCTCCCTGGGTTTGAGCGGGATTCATATACGTCTCTGTTCCCAGGAATCGAGAGGGAACTTCCAGGTAATCGAATAGTCGATACAAATTAATGCTGCCATCCCTCGGTCCCTGAGTCGCGTGGAACGTGTTGGGCAAGTGCCCAAACCCATCATCGACATTGGTGAAGGGGTCTTCCGCACTTGTCGTGATTGAGAATCGTTCAAATACATTGAAATTGTTTGCCCAAGGGACACTGGCTAATTCGAGCTGTGAAACGTAGGGCCGATTATGGAACATCATCCAAGGATAGGGTACGGTGGCAAACGCGGGATCATTGAAGAAGGTATTGAGTTCGCCAATCGATTCGGCCATAAATTGCCGATTGAAATAATGATTGGATACAACCGCACCAACATCGACGATATCCGTTTGTTCGTTATTTCGAGCCAGCGGCCAAAGCAGCCGACGTTGAATTGCCGGGAGTCCCGTCGTTTCGCTGTTTCCTCGTTCCAGAGTTTGGAGGGCGACAGCGCTGCCAGGGATCACGACATCGGTATCGTCACCATCATCCGATGGGTCGATTGCATTCGTAACGCCATTGAAGGCCGTTAGATCGGTCCCAATGCGATCGTAGGTCAGGTAGGGATTGCGCACCGGATCAAAATCAGCCAGAGGGTTCGCAAGTCGTTGCAAATGAATCACCGCGAACGTTGCGGTCGTTGCTTCGGTGCCTCGAACGGCATCAAATTGGTACCGTTCCTTAGACACTGGTGGGGGAGCGGGCTGCGGGACATCCACCGGCGTGTCATAGGCCAGCATGTATGCAAGCCCATCACCCACATCGGTTGGCGCCAGACCGTCGGGTCCAATTGCCGGATAACCTGCAATCGGATCACTGATTGCCAATGGGCGAGTCATGGCTGTACCCAAACTGTCGACAGCATTTCCGATGGGGATCGCATTAACACCGTCTCGTACAACTTCTTCCAGCGTGCCGTCATCGGCCAATTTGCGGATGCGAATCTGATTGCTTCCAGGCATCAATGTGATACTTTGCGTCGTGTCAATCGTTGCGGCATCCACCGGTTCGAACGCTGTTGTCAATCGTCCGAGTGTCGTTGTGAACTCGCCGGCGTTGGTCGACGCATTGCCCGTTGAGCCGAGCACTGCGTATTGGCCCGGATCAATGACACCGGGATTGAAGTTCGGAAAAAAGGCCAACTGGTCGGCGACAAGAGCTGGCAAACTTGCACCTGGATCAAAGAAATAAATGAACCGTTCGAAATCCGAATCTGGCAATTCAGTCGCCGGATCGTAAGAATTAGGAATTCGGTTTCGATCATCATCGGTATTGTTTGGATCATAGGGTTCAGAGCCCTTGACAACGGCGAGTCGCCATACCGGATTCCCGCTTGGTGTCCGTCGATCGAGGATCACACCCCCTGTCGGCGGGTAGCCGTAAAGTTCTACCGGCTGGTGCTGTCGAACTTGGGGATTGTACAGCTCGATAAACGCAGCCGGGACCGGGATGAGACGGCTATCAAAGTCATCATCATTACCGCTCGCGACATCATCATTGTCGCCACTATCACTGGCTAAATCTTCCGTGCGACGATCATGAATGGCTTTCGCTTCGGTCAGCAACAGGTCGGGGCGTTCCATCCCCCACACAACGCGACGCATTGCCCCTCCATCCAAATCTGTCAAAAGGTCGCCATCGACATCCCACCCATCAAACGGGTTCAAATCAAACTCGAAGGGCGTGTTGATGATATCGAAATCTCGAAAATCAACGATGTTCGCCACCCATTGGGCGACATCGATACGATAATCGTACACGTCGTCCATATCCACATCCAAAGCACCACTCTGGTTGTAATCAAACCAGTCCATTTCATTGATGACGCCATCTCCATTGAGATCCGGTTGTGTGATCAATAGGATCATCACGTACAAATGCCGCATGTAATTCTGTCTCGCAAAATAAGCTTCGTTAGGTTCATTCGTCAAATTGTTATTGTTTAGATCCAGTTCCACTGAGGTGTTAACCAGCGCGCCACTCAAATCGGCGTTAACCGTCTCCAAAAATTCACTGGATGACGCCTCATCGGATCCGGTGCCAGGATGAAAGTATTCATCGATGACAAAGTTGCCACTATCATCAATGCCATTTCCAAACGGTCGATTCACGTCAAACTTCTGACCACGCATCAAATCTGGCGATAGCAGGAAATTGACTTGTCGTCGAACATCGTCCTGTACCAGTGGTGGCAAGTCATCAAAATTCAATACGCCGTTCGCCGCCATGACGGGTCGTGCAACTAACGGGAACAGTCGTTCGACCAAATGTGATGGAGGCGTCGGAATCTCCCAACTCTCGGTCGTCACCTTGCGGCGATTATCGAGATCACTAATAAACGTTTCTGGCGCAAGAATCGCCAGTCGGCTTGGCAAAAATTTGGCGTCGATGTCAAAGGCTCGCAACAGGCGTTCTAGTTCCCTCGGGCTGAATAGCTGGTCGTGTTGTTGCGCAACGCCCATGCCAACCATCCCCGATTTGGTCCGCCCGAACTCAATGTCATATGGCGAGTCAATCAACTCATTGGTCAAATTTGAAACCGCATCAATGGCCGGAAGCCCAATCGGCAAACTGCCCGGTGGTTCAAACCAATAAGCGTGGGCGAATCGGCCGCTTAAATCGACAATCCCCTCGCGGACGTTGTCGAATGCCAATCGTGGATAGCCAACATACTTGTTGTACATCAAGCGTTCGCTGCTGTTGTCGGGAATCCCCGCGATGCCCGGGCTTCCGCCAGGTATCGCATCATACGTCGACGTATATCGCCCAGGGTACTGCGACGTTAACTCGCCAAACAAAACATTCTGGTACTCCAAGAAAAATGGATCAAAGAGTGGTGCCAAGGATATCTCGGCCGGACCGACACCCATCCCAGTCGAAAGCTGATCATTGGTGACTCCGCCCATGATCGGCTCTCCAGGTGTGGTCACACGTGCCGTATCATAGGCGACACCATTGGCTCGATCAGAATCGAAGCCATTGCCATGCGCATTCAAATTGAAGCGACCATCCATGTCGACGATTCGGTAGGCGACCAGCGGCCGATACAAGCGTCCCGAAACATCCGTTTGAATCGGCAACCCGATGTCCATCCAAATACTGTCCGGGATCCCATCACCATCATTGTCGACTTGAAGTGGAAGTGGATCCGTCGGAACACCAAAGGCACGGAAACTACGGCGCGGATCAGCTCCGTATTGATACAAACTCGGCCGATCAAAACTGGCATGGACGTTTCCGTCACCCGCCAGGAACATGTTCTGATAATCGATCGCGTCCCACGGTTCGTTGGCACCCGACGATGCATAGTTTAGGATAAAATCGCTGGGTGACTCGCCCATTCGATTGGGGAGCAAAGCGTTGGCTTGTAGAGCCGGCTGATTGATGTTTGCAACTGGCATCGGATTGAGGAGGCCGCCGGCCCCTTTGCCAGCGAAAGGTCGTCCATTGATCACGACTTCACTGCCGATCAAATCAACAAGTGCAAAGGCATTACTCCTCTCCGTCCATTCCGGCGCAATGATGAATCGCTTTACGGTCTGTTCCGGTGGACCTGGATTGGTAAAAACATAATAGCTGACGATTCGACACGACATCCCTTTGGCCGGCCCTGTGACAAACGTGAACACCAGGCCGTTGTAGGCACCTGTCGCAGGACTGAGCGGGTCCGGCATGCCGCTTGAATTGATCATCGTGAATGTGGCGGGGTCGAAGAGCTCGATTTCGAATAATCCAAGTCCAGCGCTATTTCCGACAAGCTCGGATGGATCCGAGTATCCAACATCGATGGCTCCCGCAACCCTGCTGGTAATCCCATAACCATATTGGTCTTCCAACAGCGAATGACCTCGCAATGGAGAAACCAGATTCAGTATTCCAGGCCCACGCAACACGTCGTACAACGCGCGCTGAATCAACACCTTACCGCTGTCCCCGCGGACCTTCAACTTGGCGATCCGAGCCTTTGAGGAACTGAGGTAATTCTGCGACATCACGACGAACGATGTCCCCAATAATAGAAACAACACAATGATACTGATCACTAAAATGAGCGTGATTCCTTGGCGATTGCGGCGACCACGTCGACGCAAACCTGCGTGGAGCTGACATTGGTTTCGAGATTGAAACCGGTTGGGTGGGAGTTTTTGTTGAATAGCCATGGCTTTCAAACCTGTGGTTGATCACTTTAAAGGGGATAATTTTCCGGGAAATAAACAGGATAACGACCCAATCCTTGGTCGTTACGAAATGGATGGAACGTCAAAGCAACGCGAAACTCTAAAACCCGCTACGGCACGATCACCGTTGCCATTCGAGCTCACATTGCATAACCTCGATCGTGAATTTGCCAATCCGGCAAAATCGAAACGACCATGGGTTAACTCGTTAATTAGTTTAGTTATAGTTCGATCGCGACTCGGGCCTGATCGTTCGTTCGAAAACGGCGATGACATTGGGAATCAAAATAGCGTAGGTCGCCGTATCTTCAGGCGTTGTAGGTGTTGTATTCGTAAAAATAAAATCTGGGCCGACGAGTGTCACTCGCTGCGGTTCAGAGGGTGTCGGTGGTACCCACTCGATCACCCGGTAGAAATTCAGATTCTGAATGTTCTGGGGTCCCGTTCCTGGGGGAAACAAAGGATCGAAATGACCGTTGATAAGCATCATCCAGTCGCCAGATCGAATATCTGCGTCCTGGACTGGAGGTAGATTGAGTTCATCAAGTGCTAAATCTCCACCGCCGTAACCCACATATGGGAAGGGGGGCGGCGGGACGGGGGGCGGGTAAACGACTTCAAAGACTCGCGGTTGTCCGACCGGTGCGGGCATCCCCAGCAGCGGATTGGGGTCATAGATTGGCCCCAAGGGTGGGGAAACCAGAAAATCATTGGGATCATAATTCCGATCCTTGAACACCAGAGTATACATAATCCATTGCCCCGGATTACTTCGGTCTGGGATGGTAAACATCATTGACGAGATACTGCCACGATACTGACGTTTGACGTAGTTTCCTGATCCATCCTCGAAGTACAACTGGGTGGGACCCAGGAGATCACTGGCCGGAGTGTCATCCAAATTCAGATCGTCGGGCGCCGTGAAAATCCGCCGCGCCATCGAGAGTGGGAGATTATTGGCATCTTGATAATTTGCGTCCGCTGGATCTAGCCGATCGCGTGTCTGATCGCGGACCGAAATCCGGCGAATTTCCAATTCATTGGGAAACAGGTTTGAAAGGTCGTTGGAATATGGAAAGTTCGTAAATGCTGGAAACCCCGTCGTGGCCAAACTGATATCCTGAGCTCGCGCAATCCGCAGGGGATCGATCAGGTAAACATTTCCCGGAACAAGTGCGACGTTTCCTGGGTCAGCGACGCTGTTTGGCGGGGTCAACTCATCCGCATCGACCCACCGCTCAGTATTGCGATAACCATATGCCTCAAAGTCTGCATACAGGTTTTGAGCATGGTTGTGCGCAGCCTCTTGATCGAGCCCTCGTTCAGCGACCTTGACCGCGAAAGGGATCAATACCAGGACCCCGAGTACGCCAATCGATGCCACCAACATTGAGATCAAGACTTCAAACAGGGAGATGCCGGATCGACGCCTGGATTTGGGATTCGTCAATGTTGATTTCAAATTCAATCCTGATGCACAACCCGTCTGCGGGATCGCACCATATCGATAGCTCCGCAGGCGCGAAGAACGATGGTCCTGCGCATTTTTGAGGAACGGGGCCTTGAGGAACGGGGCCTTGAGGAACGGGGTTGGGCCAAGTTCGTTGGGCATTGAAAATTCGGGAGGGATCATTTCAGTTGACTCGGTTGAATAATTAATTTGGGTTGCAGGTCTACTGGTTCGCTGATATTCCGGAACGAGAAAGGCTGCGAGAATTACTTAATGCCTGTCCCTTATCGACCAATGGATCAACCGCCATATCCGCCATATTGCCGATCGAGACGATTCCGTTGGTGCGGTTAACGGTCACCCAATTATTTCGCTTGTTGAGCAACGTTTGCTGTGCATTTGCCAAAGCGTTATTCCCCAGTTTCACGTCGTATTCTGCAACCAGCAGGCTGACCGGCCCCACCGGGATCTCGGGATTGCTGTCCCAACCGTCGCGGTAGACGAGTTCAACGCCACCTCGATCGTTAAACAGGATGATCACGTTAAAATCTTGGTTCGGATCTAACAAATCGGCGAGCGTCGGAGGAGGATCGATAAAGAACTGGAAGCCTCTAGACCCATGCCCTGAAAACTCCAGGTCGATCATGAAGCCCCTCGGCAGATCCGTTAACGTCGACGGAACGATGACGGGTCGCCGAAATATAGTGAACAACATCTCAACTGGCTCGCCGGGAACAGATGGTTCCGGCGGTTCCGGCAATGGAGGATCGATTGACTTGATTTCAAATTCGATGACCGTTCGCGTCGAATCAATATCGTCGACTGCCACACGGACGACGCGATAGATTGCGCCTCGGTGATTGAACTGAACATAATCACCGATGTTAAACAATGTCGAATCCGGAATCGCCGGTATCGATGCTGTCCGATTGTTCGGGTTCATCGGCTGATTCGGCTGAGTAATGTCAGGATTAACATAAACGATCGCACGAGCGTTCGAACCATACCCCGAAAATGGACGGGGAGCTCGCACCTGAAAAATTCGTGTCGCGCCATTGCCATTTTTCAAATTAGGATTGCGTTGGATCAGGACTCCGGCCAAGCCATCAGCAATCGCTCGCGATTGAGCGGACGCCAAGGCTGAACCGACAAAGTTCGAGGACTCGCGAGTTTGCCGACCCTTAGAGACTAAGCGGACGGCGGGAATCACCAGCATCGCCAACACGGCCAACAAAGAAATTGTGATCAGCAGTTCCACCAGCGTGAACCCGCCAATTCGAGATTGTCTATTCATCATGCCAAGTTTCATGGAACTACCAAAGGTTGTTAAATGCTCAAGTGGGGGGATTGCTCGGGCCGATCAGAGCCCGGCCATATTTCGTGACAGGACAACAAACGGCACTTGTTCAGGCATATCGGGTCCAACGAGGTTGATGTTGGGTTCTGTCAGGGGATCGAGGAACACAAAAATAAGGGGGTCACCAAACGCGTCTAACACCTCCAGGAAACCATCCCCGTCGGTATCGCCAACCTCGGTCGAACGCAAATTGACATAATCCAAGCCGCTGACGCCATCGATGCGAATCGCTTTTAAAATCGCGTATAAGCACTCGGCATCCTGATTCTCAGGTGACCAACTGACATTGTCATATGTCTCAACTCCATTTGCTTTGACGCCACTCCACGTCATACCGAACTCGCGTCGATAGTTGATCAACAATGATGGGAGTAATGCTGGATTGGTGGTCAAATTCAAATAGTTGTTTACCCATGCATTGGGCCAATAGTCCTTTTCAGCGGGGCTGGTACTTGCGCTGGCAACTTGTGACTCTGGGCTGGGGAATTCCCGCAGGGAATCGATCGAATTCGGAAATTCGACACGTGCCAAGTCGAGCAATGCACGACTGCGAATCCGTTGAATCTCATTTGCGTTCATGTTGGCCGAACCACTGACGCTATCCAACCGAAACCTCAACACGCGGGTTTGATATTCTTCCCATTTGCTTGCCAGCACCTGATTGATTCGCTGGACTTGCGCCGCTGTGCGCGAGGTCGATGCATCTTTCTCGGCACCGCGAAGCACCAACAGGCTCAAGCCAGACAGGATCGCAATGATGCTGATCACCAACAAAAGTTCGATCAGCGTAAATCCGAGGCGGGTAGCTGGCGACTGGGAGCATCGCGCTGTTTTGTCAGGTTTCAGGTTCATGGTTGGTCTCCTGAATCTCGATTCGAGGGGGGGGAAGTTGGCGTGTCAAATGGCTGGCTCCGGGGGGGTTAGAGCCCAGCAAAAATATCCATTGTCTCGATGCGACCTCGACTAAAATTGGTTATGTTATCCGCCTGCGAACGATACTGAATATTGCGGCCATATAGGCGATTGGCAGGCGTTGGATTGTCATCCAAAAAATCATCGACGTTATCTTCGTTGGGGTCCGAACCATCTTCTCGCCCAAAAATCTCATCTTCACCTGCACAGATAATCTGGAATGTATCCGGATTAAAAAATGGCCAAGTGTATTGGGCGGCAGCCGGATTTGAAGGTGGTAGACCATCAATGGGCACTCGGTACGGTGCGATAAACCCTTTCGAGTTGCCATCATCGACGACTTCGTAACAAGCTTGCCCATACGAGGTATGGTGGAAATAGACATAGGGAGCTCCCCCTCCACCTGCTTGTTCGTAGTGATACAATTCGTAAGGCACGGCA
>JBGTDM010000367.1:0-5118 GCA_041748315.1 Pirellulaceae bacterium | reverse complement strand
TCTGCTTCTTCCGCGTGCGCTCCAGAAGCAGAAAACTGCCGCCTACCTGCGGTAAGCCTTAACCAACCCGTACTCTCATAACCCTTGGTACATAAAACGGGGGCAGTCCATCGGTTCTCCGCACTTCCATAAGAAAACATCGACTGGCACTTCATCAACGCGCTCAGATTCTCTGATTTTAAGAATTCGCGATAATTCCAATTTGATCAAATCATACGGTTTACAAATCGGGTTAATATGTGCATTATTTGAAGCTACGAATCTTGTTTCTAAAGCGAATCGAGCGACCCACTTTTCGTAGTCAAAAACGTCATGCGATTGCTGTGAGTGAACGGATGTCATATTCATGCTGATCAATGAAACGAAGATAATTATAACTAAGCGACGTGAGGGTGTAGTCCCCGCGTGTGTGGGGATTATGCGGCTATTTTAAGGTTTGGTCGGTGTTTAACAAGCGGAACACACCGAGCGGCGTGATTCGACCCCACAAAAGACCGTAAACCAGGGTCACCAAACTAGGGCGAATTTTGGCCAAGCATTCATCGACAAGTTGGACAGCACGAATCTTACACTCGGTCTGACTTGCGGGGCGGGTCGACAATCCGGTAAAATCTTGCATGGGGGCGTTCCTTCGCTCGTTCGTGATCGATTAACAACCACTAACTTTCGAAGAACACCCTCTTTTTACAAGATCAGCTACCTAACTCTCGACGAAAAGTCAAAAAATCAACGCAAAAATCTCGGGTTTGCACGCACACAAAGGGATTGCACCCCTTGGGACCAACACGTTAGCTGCAATACAACAATTGCCAAGTCAGTTTATTTTGGACATCTTCTTGCTTGGGGGGTTGACGGCCTTGGTGCCTTGAAATATATAAGGATACACTTAATATTCTACTTCTTGCGGGCCATTCTATTCCTTGCGGATAGCGGAACCCGCGACAAATTTTGAAAGGGGTTCGCTATGTTGAGGTCATTTGTAATTGTCGCTTTGTGCTTCGCCGCTTATTTGTTTTCCGGCGCTCAACCGGTTGATCTTGGATACGCGGCGGGTGGAGATCCGTTATGCGATGTGTCCAGTTTGAAACAGAAGCCGTGTAATGACTATTTGCCTGGATGTCCCCAAAAGGTTTACAAGTGTCATACCGGCACTTCACCACACAAGCTGTGTGACGAGGGTGGGGGGATAGTCGAATGTGATAATTTTCAAAATTGGCCTGAGTGTTTAGGTGAAAATAAAGACGCATTTTCCCAGGACATATGCACGGGGCCCATTGATTAAGTGACAGAATGTCGACCAGATAGGCTTGGTTTCGCAAACACACCGAGCCAATACTAGTTTTCGAAACTTCAGAGATTCTGGTGTCACCCGGTTGTCGGATTAAAGCTCATCTAATCGTCGTGTACGGTGACGAGCACCATTTGTGGCGGACAATTTCAATTTGATTCGCGTTTGTCGGCCAGTACTCTGTCTGGCGTGTTAGCGTTAATTCGCAACTGTCTATTTGAAAATGTTTGCCAATTCAAAGCAGTTGTACGTTGGATCCGATTTGCGATATTCGATATTGAGGTTCTTGAGTTCTAATTCCATAAGGTAATTGTTTGTTGAGGTGTCGGCGTGAGCGTGATTTTGCATCCGCATTTCGTTCGGATCATATTGCTTTGTACTTGGCTTCAGCTAGGGTCGGCGGCGGTTGTTAAGTCACAGAGTCCAAAAACAAATCCAGCTTATGTCGAGCAGTCGAGGGAGGCGAGCGACGTTCTCAAACTTATTGCCAGTCACGGCTGGTTGGCCAATGCTGCTATGCGAGTCGAATATAAATACTCGTACGGCGTGCATCATGGTGAAGTCGCCAGCGCCGAGGAGATTGAACTAGCACACCGAAAACGTGTTATCATGGAGCGATTCAGCAACGGAGCGATACGCGAACTCTCATATTCTGTCGACGACCTCGGCAAGCGTGCTGACTACCCGTTTGCCGAAGCTCACTACGATGGCAAGCGACTATTGTGGCTCGAAGAAGGTGCGGCAAGCCAGGGTGTGGTTGATCTCCAATTGGTGTTATACCCAAATCCGAGCATTTCGGAAGCCATTGGTATGCGTGGTGATGGAATACTTGTGCATACTGGCGGTGCTGCGATCTACACGGACGAATACCCGAATCTTTTCGAGTTAGCTCAGACTGCCGAAATTCCGCAAATCCAATCCAGCCCTTCCAGCATAGCAGTTGAGTGCAAAACGAATGCGGGGTTGATTCAAATTGAAGCCGATCCGGTGAACGGACATCTCCAACGAGTCGTTCTTACGGCGAATCAACCGTCTCATCAGTACCATGCGACTGCCATACATGATTCTGGAATTGAAAGCGTCACTCAAGAGTTTTTCGACTTTGAATATGCCGATAAGAGTGCTGAAAACCAATCTGGCTTGCGAAGGTACAAAGTTTTACGGACGCAAAGCTGGAAATCGGGTAAACACGCACAAGTAGTTGGCGAAGTGACAATTGTTAGGTTTGAACAAATTAGCGATGAACCGTTTTCACTAGACGATAAAGTGCGGTTCGAGAATCTTCCCGCTGACGGGACTGAAGTCGGGGTCATCAACAACGTCCACTTGAACTACGTCGTAAGGGATAGTCGTTTAGAAAAAGTTGTTGAACGGATAACGGAAAGCAAGCTGGCAGACATCGCGTTTTTCCCGCCTAATGAGACAGACGGCTCGGTTGCGACGAGTATTGGCTTGATCCTGGTATTCATCGCAATCGGTGCCGTTACTTGTTTTTACGTGGGTCGTAGTTGGAGAAAGCGGTGTGGAAGTTCGTGATGGTACGAGTCGGAAGTGGCGATAGCGATCGCCTTTTTCGCAGATCGAACTATTCGAATGTAATGCGGAGCCCATATATTGTCGTTCCTTCCCCGGTTTAACTTTGCTTTACTAATGTTGGGAAGTGTCGAGGGATGCTGTCATGAATTCGATGCGGATCGATTTTAAGGGAAACGGGTGGAACTGGTTTGGTTCAGTCCGCAGTAGTGTTCGATGTCTGATTGTTCATTGTTGTGCAATCGTTGGCATTTCGTGTAATATGGGCTGGGCGGAACAGTTCGACGGTCGAGCAAGAACCCATTCCAATGTGTCCAATGAATTACGATTGTCGGCCCCGCCGGGCTTATGCGGTATTTACTCGTTGTTCGCGACGGCCCAAGCCTTAGGGACGTCGCCTGATCTTGTGGATTTTGTAGAACCACAATATTTAACAGCCGCACAGGGGAGTACTATGGCGGACCTGATTCTGGCTGCTCAGGCAAATGGTTTGGACGCTAGACCGGTTTCAGGATTGAGTGTCCACCAAGTCGCCAAGTTGTCCACCCCAGCGATCCTCCACGTCCGGCCTCGAGGCCAACAAGAGGTGTTTAGCCATTGGGTCGCATACCTCGGAGTGAATCCCGAAGGCAGTTTGAGAATCTTCGATTCTTCCTATGGCATGAAGAAATGGGACAAGTCCGAACTTGCGGGGCGGTTTAATGGCGTTGCCATTCTGATTTCAACTGACCAAGCAGCGCTCGACGGCGCGTCGCAGGACTTGTTCTTTGATCGGGCGAAGCAGGCCGTCATCTGGGCCGGACTTCTGTTGATCCTTACGTTGGTCGTCAGCGTGATCTCGATTCGTTTTAGCAATTGGTCAGGAGTGATTGCGATCGGCGCCCTGTTAGTAGCTGGTGTTACTTCTGTTGTGTACCATTCGGTGCAGCCGGAGGGTCTGCTGAATGATCGAATGCAAGTTGCCAGGCAGCTAGCGGCTGCGTCCTCGCTCACCTTTCCCGAGGTCGACTTTGCGGAAATGATGCGTGTTGTTGCCGAACGGGATTCGAATGTCGCTCTTCTCGATGCCCGCTACGGTGACGCTTATCAGAGAGGGACGATCCCCGGAGCAATGAATTATCCGCTGGATATTCACCCTTCCACCGAAAGCGAATTGATCGCCGAATTGCGGCAGAAACAACGCGTCATTGTGTTCTGCCACAGTGAAAGTTGCCCTTGGGGTGGAATGATTGCCCGTCAGATTTCCGCGATGGGGGTTGACAATATTTCGCTGTACCCGGGCGGGTATAAGGAATGGAGAGATCTCAATGAGTAATAAACGGGCAACCTTTATTACATTGTTCGTTACGGCAATTCGCTTTGGTCTCGGTGCAATTCTGGCATTCGCGGCTTTTACTCACCTCAAGCACCCGTACATGTTTCTATACGACCTGTTGCAATATCGAGTCGTCGCGGGCTGGCTGGCCGTAGCCGTGGCAGTAACAATGCCCATTTTCGAGTTGATCGTCGCGGTATTGTTGTTTTCGCGAATGTCGCCGCGCGTACCTCTGCTGCTGACAACGGGACTTCTGTGTATTTACTTCTTCGTGCAATCTAGCGCTCTGGTCCGCGGGCTAGCCATCGACTGTGGATGCTTCGGTGGAGTGATCCGTCAGGAGGTTGGGGCAAGTAGTTTAGCGTTGTTGTCGTTATTGATCGCGTCGTCCGTGGCTGGATTGTTGATCGCACGGACATTGTCAGATTCGGGAAAAAACACTCCAAATCCTGTGGCAACTTGACGATGATTAGGCCGCTATCCAGGCGGTAAACAGATCTGGCCAACGTGAGGAGACAAAGATGGGTTTCATTGCAAAATACCGGATCCCCGGCGTAGCGCTCGTCTATTGGTGCTGCCTTTCAGTCTGGTGCGGGACACCGGCAATTGCCATTGCTCAAGATCGGTTCGATATCATTCCCGCCGATAGCGTGGCGGTGGTGCGAATTGAACGGCCCGATCGACTCGTGGCAGAAGCGAGGCGGTTCCTCGATGCTGCCGCCAATGACGAACAATTGCTGGATATTGTGACCGGTGAGCCATTCCCGCTTCTCACAAAAGGTGAGTTCCACGACGTTGTCGCGTCGCTCCAGCAATTGCTAGTCCAACTCGAATCACTTGAGTCGCTGACGTGGTATGCGACGTCGCTCGATCCTGACATCGAATATTGCCTCATTTTGGAATTTGATCGAGACGATGCAGAGTTCCGATCGGATTGGGCAGAACCCACCAGTCGTGCATTCAGTAAAGCTCATCAGCGCAT
>JBGTDM010000366.1:0-25564 GCA_041748315.1 Pirellulaceae bacterium | reverse complement strand
TTTGAACAAGCAATCACGAATATTACAGCAGCCGACATGACCAGCGACTTGTCCAATCGAGTCGTCACAGCGAGTGCCGAACAAATTCCCAAAACCTGTAACGCAATCGGGTTGTTATTGAAAATTGGATCGAGAACCAATTCTTTTATGGTCGCTTTAGCCATCTGCAGCCCCTTCCTCGGTCACCGTCGCTTTGGCGGATTCGGATTGCGCTTGTTGTTGTTTCATCTTGGCGATATAAGGACCGAATCCTTCGTTCCCTAACCAGAACTCGATCATGTCAGAGACCCCTCGAGCGGTAATCGTCGCTCCAGCCAGGCCATCGACACCGAACTCATCACTTGCCTGTCCCTTCACGACATTCAGTTTGACCTCTGGAACTTGTCCTTCGGAAGTAATCGTTCCGCCGTCGGCGTAAACTTTTTTGCCCGCCCATTGGTTTTTCCAGCCAGGATTATCGACTTCACCGCCTAGCCCGGGTGTTTCGGCATGTTCATAGAAAGTGATACCTGCCACAGTCTGCAAATCTGGCTCCAACGAGATAAATCCCTTAAGCGTCGACCAAAGCCCGCGCCCACGAATCGGCAGGATGTATTTTGTAATCTCTCCCTGTTCATCGGTGAGCATGTAAACGAACGAGTACTTTTCCAGTTTCGACAACCCCGCAAGATCTTCCCTGCGATTGAGGACCGTGGACTTCTCCTCTCTGGGTGGCGCTTTCGACGCTTTAAACTGATCATACTTGAGCAGCGCCTCTTCGCGAGTTGCAAATCCAAACAACTCGCGAACTTCATCGATAGCCTCTTCACCGGTTTCCAGGCGAATAATCGTTTGAGTAAAGCGTTCTCGAAAAACATTTTCGACGCCACCGCTTTCTCGTATCTGTTCCCGTTCAAAACCGGCGACCGTGACGATATTCGCTTTTATGTCCAGGGCACGATTTGTTGCTTGTAGCCCGCGCAATCCAATCGCGGCGGACGAAACAAGTAGAGAACACACCAGGCAAACGCCTAGTGCTACAACAATGGTGTTGGGGATTCCGTCACGCAACATAACGAGCGGCCCTCCTCTTAACATTGGCTTGGACAACAAAATAATCAATTAATGGAGCAAACACGTTGCCGAAAAGTATCGCCAACATGATTCCCTCCGGAAACGCTGGATTAAGCGTCCGAACTAAGACCGTCATAAAACCGATCAATCCGCCATAAATCCATTTTCCCGTATCGGTCATCGATGCCGAGACCGGATCCGTCGCCATAAATACGGTACCAAACGCAAAGCCTCCGAGCACCAGATGCCAATGAGGCAAAATATTCCATACGGTTCCGGTATTGGGTAAGAGCCAGAGCACGGTCGAAAACGCGGACATCCCGATCAACAGGCCGGCCATGATTCGCCAGGAGCCAATGCGGGTCATGATCAGCAGTACCGCTCCGAACAGACAGCAAATTGTACTGGTTTCGCCCATCGAGCCATGTACATTCCCAAAGAAAAAGTCATACCAATTCGCACCCGCAACCGGATCATTCAACGTCGAGACAACTTCCGCAACCGTCCCGGTTGCGCTGGGCTCAGCGATTTTGCCCAAAGCCGTTGCACCCGAATATCCATCGACTGCAGTCCAAACACCATCGCCACTGATATCCTTTGGATAAGCAAAATACAAAAAGGCTCGGCCAGTTAACGCAGGATTCAAAAAGTTTCGACCTGTGCCACCAAATATCTCTTTGCCAACAACCACGCCAAAGATGATGCCAAGCGCGACTTGCCAATAGGGAATCAACGGCGGAAGCGTTAGCGGATAAAGCAAACTGGTTACCAGAAACCCCTCGTTGATTTCGTGACGTCGGACGACGGAGAACAGAACTTCGCAGGCCCCTCCGACGGCCACCGTTACGATGTATACGGGAATAAAGAACAGCGCACCAAATATCACACAATGGACGACTTTAATTAAATCAAACGAGGTAATATTCGTATAAAAATCTCCCACATCCCAATAGTTGACGCCAAGCCTGTTCATCACTTCGTAGCGCCAACCCTCCAACCCAGTTGGCAGGCCTTCGGGGGGTTGATCCGCAGTGATGGTATATCTAGCGTCCTGTTGCAAAACCTTGCCAGCCTGATAGCCCGTGTTGTAACAAGCCATGAACACACATGGTAACAACGCGATGACCACAGTAATCATCATCCGCTTGGTGTCTAACGCGTCACGAACATGAGTACGCCCCTTCGCCACTTCCCCCGTGTTGTACAAGAACGTGTCGTTCGCCTCGTACACCGGGTAGAGCTTTTCCAGCTTGCCACCTTTATGAAATAGCGGTTCGATGCGATCCAGCAACTTCCTTAACATGTTTGGTTAGCCTTCTTTCTCAATTCGAGTCAGATTTTTTCGCAAAATTGAACCGTATTCGTATTTTCCCGGGCACACATAGGTGCACAAGGCCAAGTCTTCCTCATCCAATTCCAACACTCCCAATTCCTGAGCCTGCTGGGTGTCTTCAATAATGATCGACCGAAGCAATTGAGTCGGCATCAAATCGAGCGGCATGATCCTCTCGTAGACCCCTACCGGAACCATCGAGCGATGACCACCATTGATATTGGTGTTCAAATCAAACTTTTTTCCTTTGATCCAAGAGCCCAAATAAACCCCCGTCACCGAGAATTTATTAAGCCCCGGTTTCTGCCAGCCAACAAACTCGCGCTTATTTCCTTCTTCAATTGCAGTCACCTGCTGATGAAAACGACCCAGGTAATCCGTCGGTGGAGTCGAACTCCGACCATTCAGGATCGAACCGGAAATCACTCGGAAATCGTTCCCCGATGCGTCGCATTTGTCCCCGATTAATTCCGGGATGTAAGCGCCAAGACGAGTCTTATACAGCCGTGGCTGAGTCACCAACGGACCGCCAATCGCAACCGTCCGCTCCGTCATCAATCGGCCCGTTGTAAAAAGTCGCCCCGTAGCGATCACATCCTGATAGCCTACATGCCACACCGTTTTTTCGTTGTAGACTGGATCGAGGAAATGAATATGTGTCCCCACGTTGCCGGCTGGATGTAGACCATCAAACTGCTCAAATCGTGTCCCAGGTACATTCTGCCCAGGAACTCGAGAATCCCCACGCGTGCAAACAAAAACCGTGCCATTATTGATCTTGGTCAACACGGTTAAACCATTGACAAAGTCCTCAGAATGGTTGGCAATGATCAACTCTGGCTCCGCCGACAACGGCTGAGTATCCATCGCCGTTACAAAAATGGAATTGGCATGGCTGCCGGGTGCGGGAGTTTTACTATAAGGACGCGTCCGCAGCGATGTCCACAACCCCGAGCGCACCAACACTTCGCGGGCTACGTCTTGTTTTAACGAGCCAAGATCATTGAACGATTCAAACTCGACCTCCCCTTCCCCGTCGAGATCGATTACCAAAGATTCAAATTTGCGTTTAGCCCCACGATTAATCGAGTGGACTCGCCCTGTTCCGGGAGCTGTAAAAATCACACCAGGAGTCTTCTTGTCTTCAAAGACCGGGTCCCCTAAACGAACTTGATCCCCCTCCTGAACAAGCATCGTTGGGCGCATGCCGATATAGTCATCACCAATCAACGCAGCTCGAGAAATCGTCGGACCGGCCAGAATCTCCTGAACGGGTTCACCAGAAATGGGAACATTCAATCCACGTTTAATTGAAATTGCCATAAACAACTGTGGTGGGGTTAAATCAACTTGATTCAAAAACGAATTTGGCAACGATTCCCAGCCGGAGGAATCACAGCAAATTTACCTGCGAGGTCTTCGCCATACCGAACTTAACAACAATCGCTAAAAACATGGAACCAAGTCCGGTCCGCACTTTGAACCCACATCGATGAAAAGGACGTGAGATATCGTCGTCCGCTCGTTCCTGAGCCGCGTTGAATTCAACCAAAACAGGCAAATCAGGTCACAATTCTAACGATTTCGACAAACCGCACACCGATGGAAAAGCAACCAAATTCCGCCCCATCGAATGATTTCATCAGATCGGACGCGTAAGCTAAACCTCAGTTTACAATCCTTGTGAAATTTTTCACAGGCTATTTCAAAAAATTTTTCGTTAAGTTCTGGCCGTTTTTTTGCTGGGAGTCCAGCCGCTGACCCAATATCATACCCAACTCGCCGCGATCAACAAGACGCTTTTCAATTGAACTTAAACTATGAGTTTCCGAAACGATCGCCTCGTCTCGGTTGAATGTCAGAGTCGTATGGCAGTTCACCCTCCTACCCAACCCCGGCGATCGCTCAACTGAAAACTCAGGATAGAACGTCGAAAACAACCAATCCATCGGAGTTGGCGATTGATCTCGGGTCCCTCGGATAGGCCCGGTACCTTAACACCCTGCCCGCCGCATGCCCATCAAACGACCAAGTTGGACGTTCGTTAACGACACGCGTCCTGTTTGACCCGACGAAAATGTCGAATTAGGGGCAAGGCAGGCAGTCCATGGAATTGAAAACGGATACGCAACTACCATGGGTTTTTCGTGCTCGTTCTCAGACAGTCGGACAATACTCGTAATCGATGGGGTTGTGTTTCTCGATTACGAATGCGAGCAGCGTTTCATTGAATACGAGATGCGCGACTTGAGTGAACGTCGCGTTGCCGAGGTTGGAAGCATGTCGTTCATTAGCTCAGGAAAACCATTGAAACCAGCAATCCTTCGGTGGACGGGGACGCGAAATTCGCGATTGGGTACACTATGTTTGTTTCAACTGTTTGTACCAAGTTCTTCGTCGACACCGAATCAACGACGACATGATCATAATCTAACTCAGATGACGTCCCAATATTTTAAAAATCCAAGGCTAACGAGTTGACAAACCACATACGAGAAAAAGGAAATGCATGTTTTTGGTTGACCGTCTGATTCTGGTTGCCGGAGTGCTGCTGCTCCTTGGGATTGCATCGAGCAAACTTTCCGTGCGCATGGGAATTCCCGGTCTGGTATTCTTTCTATTGCTTGGCATGTTAGCCGGTTCCGAAGGTTTGGGTGGAATCGAGTTCGAAGACTACGTGTTAGCGCATGCAATTGGTACGATCGCCCTCGCGCTCATCCTGTTCGACGGCGGTTTGAGTACACCCATGTCGAACGTTCGCGCGGTCTGGAAGCCATCACTTTTGCTCGCAACGATGGGCGTCGTCATCACCGCGGTTGTTACCGGTTTGGCCGCGTCATGGATCCTCGAAATCTCATTTCTCGAGGGGATGCTGCTGGGGAGCATCGTCGGTTCGACCGATGCGGCTGCGGTCTTTTCAATTCTCCGTTCCGGGGGCGTCAGTTTGCAAAAACGAACGACCTCAATTCTGGAAGTTGAAAGTGGTTCGAATGATCCGATGGCGATTTTCTTGACGATTGGCTGCATTGAAGTCCTGTCGCAACGGATGGAAATTGGCTTGGAACTGCTCGAACTGTTTTCCTTTCAAATGGTAATTGGCGGTATTTTTGGGATTGGGTTGGGGCACCTCGCGGTATGGGTGGTGAACCGAATTGAACTTCAAGCGGCAGGGCTCTATCCGATCCTGGTTGGGACGTTTTGCTTACTGACGTTCGGGCTCTCAACGACTTGTGGCGGGAGCGGTTTCCTTGCGGTTTACTTGGCTGGGCTGGTTCTTGGAAACCGGCGACTCGTTTTTCAACGAGGAATCATGCTTTCACATGACGCCATTGCACGACTCTGCCAAATCGTAATGTTTGTGATGCTTGGATTGCTGAGCTTTCCGAGCCGGTTGCTCGAGGTGGCCTGGATGGGGTTGTTGATTGGGGCGGCGTTAATTTTTGTGGCAAGACCATTGGCCGTTGTCGTGTCCCTGTTCCCGTTCAGATTTTCCTGGAAGGAAAAGGTGTTTCTCTCCTGGGTGGGATTAAAAGGGGCGGTTCCAATCACACTTGCAATGTTCCCGCTGATGATGGGGACGCCGAAAGCATCTTTGTTATTCGATGTCGTGGTCTTCATCGTCGTTTTGTCGGCAACCCTTCAGGGTAGCACGTTGCGACTCGCGGCAACTTGGCTCCGACTCACGACGACTCCTGAACCGTCGCCCCCGGTTACATTGGAAATTAGCTCGCTGCGTCATGTCGATGGCGATATTGTCGACTACCTGGTAAACGAAAAATCGCGGGCAGCCGGACAAATGGTCAAAGACCTGGCCCTTCCGGAAGGAGTTGTTATCGCGCTACTCGTGCGCGGCGAGCAATTGATTCCACCACAAGGAAGAACACAACTCTTGGCGGGCGATCATGCGATTCTCGTCCTTCGCCCAGGAACACGTCGGCTGACCAATCACATCTTTAGCCCATCGATCAACCCTCAGACAGTTTTCCCGCCATTCGAATTTCCATTGCGAGCTTCGACAACACTGGGTGACCTCTACAAGATCTATGGAATCGAAGCCGAAGGCAACTTGGATGTCACGATCGATCAGGCAATCAAACGTGAACTCGAACCGGATCGCGCTGTTCCAGGAAACTCAGTCCAGTTCGGACCGTTGGTGCTTCGGATCCTGAGTATCGATCCCTACGGACTTATCGAGACGGTCGGAATGTCGATTCAACTCGACCCGCAAGCCCCCGTTATCGAGAGCTCGGAAAATCAACTAGAGAAATCACCCGCCGATCCGTCCAATCCCAATTAGGTTCGGGACAGCGCGAGTCTGTTGCACGTTTGGATGCAAAGCTGTACGTCAGCCTTTCCAGGCTGACACCGGTGACCTGGTGCCAAACCGGCAGGATGGAGTCAGCCTGGAAAGGCTGACGTACATAACCGGCAGGATGGGGTCAGCTTGGAAGGGCTGACGTACATACCTTGCACCGTAGGATTAAACTCCGGTTTGAAATTTAATTGATCATAGGTATTCACACAATTTTCGACTTTCTTTGTCCGACGCACTTGACAAGCGAACCCCCATTGAATACCGTACTGTAACGATAGCACACTTGGGGATTTTCGATGTTCTTTAAAATCAATCCGCACAACGGCGTTCCCGTTTACGAACAGGTCTATCGGCAAATCGCGTTTGCCATTGCCGACGGGGGGTTGCGCCCGGGCGAAATGATCCCATCCGTACGCAGTCTGGCAAAAACACTTGCCATCAACCCAAACACGGTGGCGCGGGCTTACCGACAGCTTCAGGATGATTCGATTGTCGAGGCCGTGCGTGGAACCGGATTGGAAATTTCGGAAAAGGCCGTGGGGCTCTGTCGGGCCGAGCGAATCAAGATCGTACGGCAAGCATTTTCAGAGGTGATTGTTGCCGCACGTCAAAGTCGGCTCACTGATCGAGAGATTAAAGAAATTCTGGAAGATGAAATATTAAACACGCGCAAGGGGAAGTGAAATGCCGAGTGTCATCAAGCTGGATCACGTGACCAAAAGTTTTGGCAAACATCTCGTGATGGACGACGTTCATTACGACGTACCCTGCGGAGTTGTTTTCGCACTGCTGGGGGAGAATGGCGCCGGCAAGACGACTACGATTCGAACCTTGCTCGGACTGGAAAGACCAGATCGAGGAACCGCCGAGGTATTGGGAATGTCCAGCCTCTATCAGGGCATCGAGATTCGGCGGCAAATCGGCTATGTCCCAGAACAGCCGACAATCTACGAATGGATGACGGTCGGCGAGATCGGTTGGTTTACTGCTGGCTTTTACTCAGGAAACTTTCTTGGCGAGTATCATCGGCTCTGTCGCGATTTCGATTTGCCGCTTCAGCGAAAACTTTCTCAGCTTTCGAAAGGGATGAAGGCTCAAGTCTCATTGAGCTTAGCTCTCGCACATGAACCCCAACTATTGATACTTGACGAGCCGACATCGGGTTTAGACACGCTCGTTCGACGAAGTTTTCTGGAGAGTATGGTTGACGTTGCTGGTGCTGGCAGAACGGTGTTTCTTTCCAGCCACCATATCCACGAAGTCGAGCGGATCGCGGATATGGTTGTGATCATGAATCGCGGAAAGATCCTGGTCTGCGAATCGTTGGAATCGTTGAAGGCTCGATTGGAGCAATGGGTCATTACCCTTGCGGACGGAGCTTCATGTCTACCTCCGATCAATGCAGAAGTTGTGTTTTCGGAGTCCCACTCGCACCAGCATAAATTAACGTTATCGAATCCCAGCCCGGATGCCTTATGGCAGACTCGTGAACACGTGTCCGTTGCTGAAGTCGATGTCCATGTCCCCTCCCTGGAGGAGATATTCGTAATGTACTTGAAGCAAAGCGAAGGCCAGGTTGCACCGCACCGAGCCAGCGAAGACCGTATGCAAGAATCTGCTTGGGAGCCAAGATCATGAATGCCATCGCGATTCGAAACATCGCTTGGAAGGAAGTGCGTCAGATGATGACGCTGTTGATTGGTTTAGCCATTCTCGCGGCTGCGGTCCAAGTGATTGGACAGATTGCGGCGGTCCGCCCAAATGTGATCCAATCGGATCAGATGAATCTTATTTCAATGTTTGGCTTAGTTGGCCTGTTCTCAGCAGTGTTTGCCGCAGCCTGCGGCGCATTGATGTTTTCGGCAGAACGGGAACAAAAGACGGTCAAGTTCCTGGAATTACTGCCGGTGACACCTATAAGTGTGATGCTGGGCAAAGTCCTGGGCGCGTTCGTGTTGATCACCGCGTTTTGGTTCGTGACCGTGTTGGTGATTGCCGCCGGTTTTTTGCTTTCAAACCAGCAACAAAGTCAAACTTACCATTTCCTGAATGTCATTTTTTCCGTTGCCTTAGCGTCAGCGGAATTTTTTTGTTGGGGGTGGTTTTGTTCTCTGTTTACTCAGCGCGTACTGCCGGCAATCACGGCATCTATCATTCTGGCTTCTTTCTCGGTGAACTTGCTGGCCTGGTCCTTTTATACCGGCGGTGGTGTATTCGATGCATTGGATCTAAACGCCTATAACGACGTTGTTCCTTATCGTTTGGTCCTGCTAACGCTGCTCGTTGGTGTGAACATTCGGTACTCTCAGGGTTGGCTTGGCCGGCGTGGCTCGGGAACATTATCGGCCGTAGATCGATTGGTTTCATCGGCGCGAATCCAAACTGCGAAACAAAGACAACGCAGGTTTTTGAACCTTTGTTGGCAGGCAGCGCATCAGAATCGATTGGGGTTAACCGTTTATGTCGCAACGATGCTATTCGCTGCGTCAAGTTTTTCATGGATGGCTCTTTATGGGAATCCAATGCTACGAGGATTAATATTGGTTCTGATTTTGATTGCACCCTGGTTTTGCGGGGTTCTTGGTTTCAACCAGGACCAGATCGGTCGGCGTTACCGATACTTCGCGGTCCAAGGAGAATATCCATTATCGATTGGATTAAGTCGTATCGTGGTCTGTCTGGGTACGGTTCTAGCGATGAGCGCTATCGCAGTCACGTTTGTGGAGATGTCAATCGCGCAGTACTCGGTCTCTCAGGTCTTTGAGACTCGACTGAATATCTCTGGCGTTGAAATGTACATTCATCAATCCGTGGGTTGGCTTTATGTTTTGTATTCTATCGGGGCATGTGCGATTGGATTATGGTGCTCATTGTTAATTCGCAGCAGCATTGTCGCTGGCGTCGTGAGCCTGATTCTGATCGCGATTTACACCGCATGGATATTGCTTGCTGCGGTTATGCTTCTGCCGATGTGGTGTTTCATTCTCCCCATTCCACTCGTCTTCGTCGTATCGTTGTTGACTCGTATCAGGCATTGGATCGTCGATCGAGACGATTGGCGGTCTTTGATCGTACCGGTTGTCGTGATTGTCGTTCCCTTAGCAGCACTCTTTTTTGGCATGACTCGATATCGCGTCACGGAAATACCATTAGTTGAATTCGATCTGGACCAGGAGACCAACGCGGACGTAAAGGCGTTACAGTCATTCGCCGACGACGTATCGCGGGTTGCCCGATCATTTGAACACTTTGATGAGATGGACCACAGCATTTTGAGGTTCACTCGCGACATGAGTCGCTTCCCCTTGAAGCAAGATGATCCAGACACAAGGGAGGAGATCGCTCGTCAATTGACCATGTTTGTCGACGCGAATGCGGAGCTATTCGATCAGGTCAATGCCATCGTGGACAACTACCGGCAACCTGGCGAGTCGACGATGGCGATCCCCCTGGGCACACGAGGCGACCGAACGCTTCTTACAGATTCACATCGAGTTAAACTTGCACTTCATGTCAATTCATTGCACAAACTGTTCGTGAAACAAGATGTTGACGAAGCGTTCGATGCAATTCTTGTGGAAATTGAATTTGCGTTACATTGTTTCAGTCGTGGTTGGCTCTATTCCTTTCACGATATGCACGGTATAAAGCTCAATCACTGGCTGCACCTACCCGAGCAGTCGGCCGGTTCCCTCCAACGAGCTGAACAGCGGCTTCGTCCCATTTTTGACCGTTGCCTTGATGCGATTCCTTTGATTATCGAAGACCGATACCAGGCATTAAAAGCCATCGAATCAACTCGGATTTCCCACGCACGGTCGTTTTCTGTTTTTTCTGTTTATGACCATCTAACGACGTTTGCAATAAATTACCTTCCGTGGGAGAAGGCAAGATATCGGCGACTCATCGACGCGCAGACTGAAACCTTACTCGCTCACGAACGGTACTGGAAAGATGTGAAGTCCGAG
Source organism: Pirellulaceae bacterium (assembly GCA_041748315.1). GTDB lineage: Bacteria > Planctomycetota > Planctomycetia > Pirellulales > Pirellulaceae > CALMEE01. Next base: position 14,895 of record JBGTDM010000366.1, on the reverse strand, counting down.
CCGACGATTAAATTCTCTCGGCATCCGACGATGCCTTCCTCACGTTTAACGAAACAGAAGTTGGATGAATGGGCCTTCTCAACGCCATTCTATCAATCATCGTTCAACGTAGAACGTGAATTTCAGATTGAAAGCCATCGAGCAATTCGTGCAACGTGGTGTTCTTTGTACCTTGTTCGTCACCGATTCGAGGTCGGACACTATCCCGAAACGTTGGACGAGTTAGTGAATTGGCTCAAGCGACAGGGAATTGAAGGATCCGATTTCATTTACGACCCACAATTTAGAACGAACTCATTCCAGCTCGCGTATTTTCCCCATGGCCAACGCAATGGGATCGTGAAAACCATCAATACCGATGATGATCAACCCTTGACAGTTACGATCGTCGAAAAGAACGTCCCGTTTCTAATCGGTCAAGCGACTTTGAGGTATTCTACGACTCAGGAGCCTGAGCCGACGGCAGGAATGTCAGGTAATGTTACCATTCAGTTCCGAAATGCCATGGTCGTGTTGCCCCTTCCCGAAGTCCAACCCGAGCTGCTCGATTGATCGATATAGAATCAACTTTAAAGGCGCGTCCTATGCCTTGGCCGCGATGGCTTCAATCTCCTGAACCGTCGCGGCTTTTTCATCGTCTCCTACGATTCCGCCAGCAAATTCAACATCGCCAATTCGTTCAATCACCCGATACTTGCGACGATAATCATGATTGATGAAATCGACGAATTGAACCTCAATCTCCATCGTTGGGCTCATTCGTTGCCTCAACAAATCGCACGCTCGCTCGGTGATCTCTCGATAAAACCGGTCATCGCGAACGATTAATTGAATTTCTAGACTCCGTTGATCGCGTTCGAAGACTTTGATCTCGATAATCGAGTCATCCACATCGGCATTAATCTCATTCACAAGTTGGTTGAAGAACGATGGATAGAACCGCTCACCCTGATCCGATCGAATGAAGTTCGAGTCCTTCCCTTCGATTTTCGTAATGACAAAGCGTTGTTCACCCTGTTGATTTTGTTGGAATTCCACAACGGCAATATCCTTCATGCGATAGCGAATAAATGGAAAATCGGTGAGGCCCAATCTCGTCACGACCATTTCCGGTTGCCCCGACTCGTTGGACTCGGTCTCCACATAGGCGGCGTTGGCGAAAATTTCCAGCCCCCCTTCCGTTTCATGGGCGATCTCACCAAGCTCAACTGAACCATAGGAATCTTCGACCTTGCTCCCCGTAAAAACAGACTCGATATTTTTGCGCTGGCAATCAAAAAACGTTTCACCGCTCACATTGATCAGCGGAGGATGATGTTTCAACTCCAGGCCCAATTTGCGAACGGCATGCGCGACCATGTTCATCGGAGATGGGAAAATTAACAACAGTTTCGGTTTGTACCGATTGATGTCTTCGATAAGGTGGCGCACGGTTGCTTCGTCGATATGATCAAATAGGTGGTACCGGAAGCCGGAAATTCGACTCAAGGGATTGAATTTGACCATATCGTCGATGTTGTAGGTGTTTTTCGGGTAGAAGATCATCATCTTTTCGCCTGGTCGCCAGCCCATTCGAAACCAACATTTGAAAAACGTGAACAACATGGAAAACATGTATCGTTTCGTCATGTAAACCACCAGTGGCAGGGAACTTGACCCACCGGTCGCCATGGGCATCAAATAATCGCCACGTCTCAATCGGCGTAATGCGTCAATCGGCTTACCACGAAACTTTAGTTCAAGTTGTTTGACGTCGACATCTGCAAATTTTTCCGGCATCACGTCTTGCTTGGCGTTGGCGTAGTCGGTCTTTGAGAACGAGGGGAGTCGCGCGTACCCATCAAGAAACTCCTGGTCGTTCGCCTGAGCGTGCTGCTGCAGGAATTCCGCGAACTTACCGCGAAAATAGGGGTTGTTTTCGTTGACCTCTGTCAACAACGCTTGCAGGTCGCGCCGAATTTTCGGCTTGATGTCATGCAAGCGATCTTCGACGACCACAGATTGATAGAGGCGTTCAACTCCAACTAAACGGAACAGCATTCGATACAACAGCTTTGACATACGGCGTTCGCGAATTTCTCTAAGTTTAGGTTAGATCGTTTCTGACTTGCGTTTATGGTGGATGGCCTGTCTAGGTGCAATTGCCACGTCCAATCCGGTTTTCGATAGACCTCAACTACCGTTCCCAAGGGTCTGGGTTGCGCCTCGGTGTGGCCGTAATCAACGGAGTCCGCGGACCGAACCGTTGATTGGGAAAAACCTATTCAATCGCGGGAAGCAAAATCCCCTTGATCAGGCCTTCAACAACTAAGTCCTGTTGGACAAAGATTTGAAAGTGACTCACGAACAGCTGACCTGGTCGGTATCGTTTGCGTACAATCATGAGCACGAGTTGGTCGCCAGGAACAATTCGTCCTCGAAACTTGACTTGATCCAGGGAACCTAACCCAAGAATTCCTTCCACCATTTTGAATCGCGAGGCGAAGTATGCGGAGAGCTGTGCCGCGCATTCACACGCGACGACGCCTGGCATCAGTGGCATTTGTGGGAAATGGCCATGCACCCAGAACTCGTCATCTCGGACATTTTTGATTCCTACCATGCGATTTGATGTCCCGCATTCATACACGATTCCATCAAGAAATGACATTTGGCCGCGATGTGGAATGTGGGTCTCAATCATGTTTTTGTCGGCAATCAGTCGATTGACGTCAAACTGATCGAATTCGACGATCGGATCTTTCGAAAGGTGCAACTTGGAGCCTCACTTTTAGTTAGTCGGTCATACGAGGTGCAGATTCTAGCATGGAAGTCGAAATTTGAAAACCAATCTTTTCCGACTGGGATTTAGCCGGTGTTTGTCTCAAAATGGAGACGGCTTTCATGGTTTGTATCGATACGTGGTGGTCGGTTGGCGACCGGCGAATGACAAGCGATGGCGTTTACACTTGCTCAAATGAGCCTTCCGCCTACCCACGAGATTTCCCGTCAGCACGAAAGGGTAAAAACACACCATCCAATAACTAAATCCGAGACGGAACCAGTTTGAATTCAGCTTCTTTCGTTGTATCCTGTTGGGAGTTGGCGCATACCTGGTGCGGTCGATCGCGTAGGCCGCTGCTTGGAGCGTGGCAGGCGTGTGAACAGCTTGAACGACTGCTGGGGACAGTCCATGTTGGCTGGATCCTAGATCGGTCAAGTAGCGTTCTCAACATGGCTTGTGTTTTCCTCATTCCTCACCCTGGTAAAATATTGATGATCAATCGACGCAACTTTGTAAAATGTCTAGCGGCAACCGGAATCGGTACAGCGACACTTCATCGAGCGATCGCTGCTAAGGTGCAGGATGATGAACGGCAACAAATTACCGAGCAAATGGTTAAGGATGCCGAGTGGATTTCCGGAACCAAACTCACGGAACAACAGCGAACCGAATTGGCTGCGGCGGCGAATCGATCGGCACAATCGCTGGCAGAGACGCGAGCCATGCCGATTGATTTTGCGGACTTGCCCGCAGTCCACTTTTCGCCCTTGACTGATCTTCATAGTCAGTCGAGACCCGATCGTACCATTCAATTGACCAAGTCGCCCTCGCCTCAACTGCCCAAGTCCGACGAGGAATTAGCATTCTTGCCGGTGACAATGTTGGCACCACTCGTTCGATCACAGCAAGTCACCTCGATGCGGCTTACAGAACTCTATCTTTCACGGCTTCGCAACTATAACTCCACAATCAATTGCGTCGTCAACCTGACAGAAGATTTGGCAATCCAACAGGCGAAGCGAGCTGATGCGGAAATATCCTCTGGTCACTATCGCGGCCCACTACATGGAATTCCCTGGGGAGCCAAGGACTTGATGGCCGTTAAAGGTTATCCGACTACGTGGGGGATTCCGCAATTCAAAGATCGTATCATCGACGATACGGCGACGGTTGCCCAACGACTGGAAGAAGCAGGTGCCGTGCTCATTGCAAAGCTATCGCTGGGTGCAATTGCAATGGGCGACCAATGGTTTAACGGAATGACTCGAAACCCCTGGAATCCAAACATTGGCTCAAGCGGTTCTTCGGCAGGCAGTGTGGCCGCCACCGCCGCGGGTCTCGTCGGATTTGCAATCGGTACAGAAACACTGGGGAGTATCATTACTCCCTGTCGTCGGTGCGGCACGACTGGATTACGTCCGACCTTCGGTCGCGTTTCCCGAGCCGGATGCATGCCACTTTCCTGGTCGATGGATAAAGTGGGTCCCATCGTCCGCTCAGTCGAAGATGCGGCGCTCGTACTGAACGCGATTTATGGATCCGATGGTGTCGACCCGACGGTCATTGACAAGCCCTTCGACTGGCCCTCCAGGGTCGACATTCGCCAATTGCGAGTTGGCTATGTAGCATCCCGCCGTACCGAAACTTCCGATCGACCCGACCTTGAAAAGCTGCGAAAACTCAATGTTGAACTCGTCGAGGTCGAGTTGCCAACCTTCCCCTCGATTCGTTCGCTGGCCGACGTCATTGGAATTGAGGGTGCGTCCGTTTTCGAAGCGATGCTCAATCGTGACGAGACCGAGGGTTGGAATAGCTGGCCCGGTACGTTTCGTAGCGCGCAATTTGTCTCAGCTTTGGATTACTTGCGGTTCATGCGGTTGCGGCGGCAATTGATGTTTCAGATGGAAGAGTTGATGCGCACGATTGATGTGTTGATCAATGCCAATGATTTGTTTATCACAAACTTGACTGGTCATCCATCAATCGTGCTGCCACGTGAGTTTCGCGAACAAAGCGGTTGGCAGGTTCCGGTCTCGGATATCTTCACGGGGCAACTGTTTGGCGAGTCCTATCTTTTGACGTTAGCCATGGCCTATCAAGGTGAGTGCGATGGCCACCGGCAACGCCCGAATCTGGACGAAATCATTCACCGCATGAACAATCCGCCAGAAGCCGACGATGATGACGGCGAGATCGATGGCAACCAGCAACGATAACGAGCGTCAACTGGTTGGAATACTATGAAACGCTTAGGCGTCCTCTTCGCGCAATCGGGCCAGCACTGTGTAATCTTCGAGTGTGGAAGTATCGCCAACCTGCTCTCTCCCTTCGGCGATATCTCGTAGCAGTCGTCGCATGATTTTCCCACTGCGTGTTTTCGGAAGGGCGGCCGTAAATCGAATGTCATCTGGGACAGCGAGCGCCCCGATTTCTTTGCGAACGTGAGCCTTTAATTCATTGCGTAAAGCTTCGTCGGGTTCGCCACTTTTGATCGTGACAAAAGCAGCAATCGCTTGACCCTTTAATTCGTGAGTCCGACCGATGGCAGCCGCTTCAGAAACCGCTGGGTGGCTAACCAGCGCGCTTTCGACTTCGATGGTACTCAAGCGATGCCCGGAAACATTGATCACATCATCGATGCGGCCCATGATCCAATAGTAACCATCCTCGTCGATGCGAGCATTGTCGCCTGCCAGATAGTATCCTGGCACCTTACTCCAATAGACTTCCTTAAACCGATCGTCGTCCCGCCAGATCCCTCGGAGCATACCTGGCCAAGGATACGTGATCACCAGCCAGCCTCCGGAATTGGTCGGTACCGGTTCTCCAGTTTCGTCGACGATTTTTGGAAAGATACCTGGGATCGGATGGGTGCAACTTCCCGGTTTGGTCGAAATTGCACCTGGGAGGGGGGACATCATGATCCCCCCCGTTTCAGTTTGCCACCAGGTATCGACGATTGGACAACGCTCCCCCCCAATTTTTTCGTGATACCACATCCAGGCTTCCGGGTTGATCCCTTCACCTACGGTACCAAGCAATCGCAAGCTGGATAAGTCGTGTTTCTCGACATGTTCGTCACCCCATTTGATAAACGCTCGAATGGCCGTTGGCGCGGTGTAAAGAATCGTGACTCGGTGCCTCTCGATGATATCCCAAAATCGATCTTCGTGCGGATGATTGGGAGCACCTTCATACATCAACACCGTTGCACCGTTAGAAAACGGACCGTACACAATGTAGCTGTGCCCAGTCACCCAACCGCAATCGGCGGTACACCAATAAATATCTTGGGGTTTCCAATCGAAGACCCATCGAAACGTCATCTTGGTAAATAAATTGTAGCCAGCCGAAGTGTGCTTGATTCCTTTTGGCTTGCCGGTTGAACCACTTGTATAAAGGATAAAAAGTGGATGTTCGCTATCAAGCTGCTCCGCAGGACAATCGTCGTCAGCCTGCTCCACCAATTCGTGCCACCAATGGTCACGTCCAGCTTGCATCGTGACCGGCTGATCGCATCGATTGAGCACGATACAATGTTTTACCGTCGGAGATTTTTGTAACGCCTCATCAACCGTTTGTTTGAGCGGTAGCAGTTTCCCACGACGCCAACCACTATCGGCTGTAATTTGGATTAGGGCACCGGCATCGTTGTTACGGTCGGCGACCGATTCTGCGGAAAAACCAGCAAAAATCACCGAATGCACCGCTCCGATTCGCGCACATGCCAACATGGCAATTGCGATTTCCGGAACCATTGGCATGTAGATCGAGACGACGTCGCCCGGCTTAGCCCCCAGAGTTTTCAGCACGTTGGCGAACTTGCAGACTTCAGCATGCAACTCGCGATAGGTGAGTGTCCGCTGGTCGCCTGGTTCCCCTTCGAACAGGATCGCGGTTCGATCAGCAATCTCGGATTCCAGGTGAACATCCAGACAATTGTAGCTGACGTTGGTCTTGCCTCCCACAAACCACTTTGCAAACGGCTCATTCCATTCCAGAGTTGTGTGAAACTCGTTGAACCAGAACAGTTCCTGCCGCGCCAAGGTTGCCCAAAAGGCGTCTGGATCGGCCTTGGACTGCGCGTAGAGTTGGTGGTAAGCTGATTCGCCGGCAATCAATGCATTTTCGACAAAGAATTTGGACGGTGCGAATCGGCGCACTTCATGCATCACGTTATCGATTTGAGAGCTGGCGGTTTGTGACATGAGGACTTGTCCGTTTCAAGGTAAATCGCGACGCTGGTTTGTGATAGAATGCCAATGGGTTCCAACCCAAGGATTTTAAAGCGATTTTTTAGCGGTGTCAACGAATTGAAGACCGGTATCTGAAAATGAGGGATCGTGGCACGGAACGAATCCGTCGTGTGGGTAAAGGTAAGTGACAATCCATGAATTCATCTGGCAGTAACCCATCCTCATCTGGTTTTAAGCGAGGTCGATTTGCGACGACGTCGTGGAGCATGGTTGTACGGGCCGCTGATGCAAATTCGATGGATGCAAGGAGAGCTCTCGAAACGCTTTGTGAAGGCTATTGGTATCCGTTGTACGCCTTTGTACGGCGTAAAGGGTTTTCCGCTGAAACCGCCGAGGACTTGACACAGGCGTTTTTCGCTTACCTACTGGAGAACAACAGCCTGGTAAGCGCCGAGCGGGAGCGAGGCCGATTTCGCACGTTTTTATTATGCTCCCTGGGTAACTATTTGAAAAACCATTGGCGAGCCGAGCTTGCGCAAAAGCGAGGAGGTAAATTTAAGCCGGTTGCGATCGACTTTGGCAAAGGCGAAGCGAGGTACCAGCAGGAGCCGTCTCATGAATTGACTCCCGAACACATTTTCGATCGAAGTTGGGCCATGACCTTACTTGGATCGGCCATTGAAACATTGCAGCAACAATACGTCGTTGCAGGGAAAGGCGATTTATTTCAACGACTGAAACCCTATCTCGCTGGTCAAGGATCAATCGCATACCGGGAATTGGCGCAGGAGCTGAAAATCTCTGAAGGTTCACTCAAAGTTGCCGTGCACCGCATGCGGACTCGATGCAAAGATCTTCTACGCGAAAGAATCAGCGAAACCGTCGAAACGAGCGAGCAAATTGACGACGAAATTAACGATTTGTTCGCGATTTTTGCGAATTGAATTTTTTTCCCGTAACCTTTTTGCAAAAATCGTTTAAACCTCAATAGAATTAACTGTTGAACAGCCGTTTTCCGAGTTAAACGTGATTCATGAATTATTCGCAATGCCCAAATTGCCATTCACGCATTCCCGCCGACGCACCAGGCGGGGTTTGCCCAAAATGCGTGTTGGCGGCAGCCGTCGAGCAACCGAGGGCAACCCCTTTCAATACAACGGCGCACGTCCATTCCAGCCGTCCTCAGTCCTTTAGTGCACCCTCACCGGAAGCGATCTCTACGCATTTTGTGGATTTGGAAGTTGAATCATTGATTGGCCATGGCGGCATGGGAGCCGTGTATCGGGCGCGGCAGAAACGATTAGATCGAGTGGTCGCGTTGAAAATCCTTTCGCCTGGTTTGGGTGGCGATCCGACGTTTGCCGAACGTTTTGCTCGAGAGGCCCGCACGTTGGCCAAACTCTCTCACGCCAACATTGTGATGGTTTTCGAGTTTGGTAATGTCAACGACATGTGCTACCTGGTGATGGAATACGTCGATGGTATCAATTTGCGGGATGCGATTCGCGGCAAGACGATCACTGCTGAACAAGCGTTGGAGATCGTTCCGCAAATCTGCGAAGCCTTGCAATATGCCCACGATGAAGGGGTCGTTCATCGCGACATCAAGCCGGAAAATATCTTGATCAATCAACGAGGGCAAGTGAAGATTGCCGATTTCGGTTTGGCAAAATTACTCGATCGGGATCCGGTGGAATATTCCTTGACCGGCACCCATCAAGTTTTGGGAACTCGAAACTATATGGCCCCTGAACAGATCGAGAAACCTGAATCGGTTGATCACCGCGCGGATATCTATTCGCTAGGTGTGGTGTTCTATGAGCTGTTGACCGGCGAGTTACCAATTGGTCGTTTTGCTAACCCGAGTGAAAAGGCACCAATCTCTGCGCAGTTGGACGACGTCGTGTTAAAAACCCTCGAAAAGGAACCGAGTCGGCGGTTCCAAAACGCCAGTGAAATCAAGACGGCCGTCCAATCGGTCGACCCGCCACGAACCTATTCCGACGGAAACCGTCCACAGATCTCTGGAAAACCACCGGTCCATCACCAACAACCGCTCGAAACCAAGATGGCGGCAGCCGGCATGGCGATGCACTCCCCAATTCCTAAGTCACGTAACCATTGTCCGTTTTATATTGGTGATGTGCATGGCGGGTTCTCGGCAGCTTACGGCATCGCAAAATTTGACGGGGACGCTTTAATGTTGGAATTTGAAATTCGCGATGAAGTTTTCGGAGCGATCAAATCCGGGCCAACCAAAGTTAATATCGATGCTGCAGACATCATGTCGGTTCGGTTCAGTCAGGGGATGTTTTCGGGATCTCTTCGTGTTTGCACGTCAGGCGTCTCGATCGCGAGCCCCATCCCAAATAGCAAACAAGGGGTGTTTACGCTAAAGATTGCCAAAGCGGATTACGAACTGGCTCGTGATCTGACTCAAGCAATCGACACATCTTTGTCGAATGACATTGCGTCACCAAAACAAAAACCGATCCAGACCCCACGACATCACAAACCGTCTGCGGAGGCGAATTTTGGCACGGCAGGCAAAGCTCAATCGCCTATTGCGCCTCCTTTAGCACACCAAGCTAACTCGGATTCGTTTGAAAAAAGTCCGTTAGAGAAGGTTTCGGGTCCGGCCGGGGCGCTTAGCGTGTTGGCGATCCTTAATATCGTGTTCAATGCCTCGCACATCGTCAAGTTTGTTAGCAAAACCTTTCGGTATCCCCTGGATGCCATTCGCGAAATGAAACCGATTGCCGACTGGAATTCGCAAGCTGATTTGACGGACAATCTGGTTGGAGTGTTCAAGTACTTTGCTTCAACCGCATTTATTCCGTTCGGTGAACGGGAGGGAATCTTTGCCCTGGGCATGGCCATCCTAATGCTGTTGGCTGCGGTGAACATGAAAGCCTTCCGGAACTATAAGGTTTGCGTAGCGATCATGGTGTTAGCCATGTTCCCCTTTTACAACCTTTACTTTTTAGGGCTGATTTTTGCGGTCTGGGGCTTTGTTGTCTTGATGGATCCGCTCGTTAAGGATGAGTTCATGAGGACCAGCGCCGTCCACAACTCGACAAGAAAAAACGCCGCCGATCCAACTCAGGCATTTGGCGGGCTGATTCGCTCTTTCATTCTAATGTTGGTAATTGGATTTGGCGTTTTAGTTGCGGTTAGCGCATTATTGTTTTCGCTTAGCTCGCCAGATGTGGAACCCGTCACAGATATCCTCTCAACCGACGGACGATCTACGCAGATCGATCGAGGTTTCTCTGACCCAGCCACAGACGATTCCACACCCGATCCGCCACAATCGGAAGAGTCAACTCCGCAAAATTCTGGTGAAACGGTCGATCAGTAGGGCGTAGGTCCCCTATGGGTTACGATTCTCACCTTGACGATCTGATAAACCATTCCGGTCAGATAGCCAATGCCAGAAACCCCGATTCGACTTCCAAATCGGGTAATGACTTTTGGGTCAACTCGTATCTTGTGGTAAACCACGATGCTTGAGTGTGTTGCGGCGGTCTAACTCCGAACACTCAACTGCTGGCACTTACAATACCGATTCCTAAATTGCTGGAATCGCCGAGGGATTTACACGCGCGATAGATATTTCCATGGGGAAGGTTAACGATGCGATTGTTACTTTTAGTAGTTTGTGTTTTTTCAATTTCATTTTCTGCCCAACATCTCGTTGCACAACAACCACTACGGGACTTGTTTGAGGAGATTGATAAGAACCGCCCGAAAGGAAAATTGCTCAAACAACTCTTCGGCGGGAGCGGAAACAGCGGCTCCGAGGCAAATAATCCACAGCGGCAACAATCTTCGCAACGATCCAACCTGGGGCAACCCTATGGTCAGCGACAACCCAACTCTCCACAACCGACGTTGGCGCAACCAAACTCTCGACCAAATCCAAACAACATTCCACAACACGTTCGTCAACCGGAGGGCCCGAATCCGAATTCATCAAATAATTATTATCAGCCTTTCCAAGCCACCAATGCTCGAAGCAATGACGGCTTGCAGAATCAATCGTTAAATCAAGGTCAAACTCAAAGCCAGCGGCGCCCTCAATCCCCAGGGACAAATAACACGTCAACTGGACAACGCGATGTACGCGGAACCGTCGCTTTGGGTGTCAAGTTGTCACCGGCAAGAAGTGGCAATGGTTTACTGGTCGATCAGGTTGCCAAGGGAGGACCCTTCGCCGCAGCCGGAATTGTTGCGGGAGATATCATCACGGCGTTTGGCGGATTGGAAATAACCAGTCAAGAAGAGTTTGATGATATTCTGAGCGTGCTCGGCCTGGGGGACCAAATCGAAATTGAGTACGTTCGACGAGGCAAGTCAGATAAAGCCTTTGTTCAATTCGGTGAGCCGCAATTAGGTGATGATGCTGGATTAATTCACGGTTCACCTAAGGCAGGTCGCTCGACCGGAAGCAGTTCTCGTGATTATGATCCGATCGTTCCACCGGTTTCCACTAATAGCCGATCGCCCTACGGCAGCAATCCTGGGTCGCAATCACCGATTTCCGTGTTGAGCAATCTTCACGACTCATCGACCCCAACTATCCAACCACGAAATAGTAATCAACAACAGCTCGAAGAACAGATACGCGAAATGAGGCGAATCATCGACCAGCAGCAACGGACGATCGAGCAACTCCAAAATCAGGCTCCCAATAGTCGTACATCAAATAACAGTGCGATGCCAACCTTGGCACCACCGGCTCGATAACCAAACGCTGCAGAGTGCATTCGATCTTACGACTAACGCAGTCCTGATTCGCTTGATTAATATCCGTTGTGATTCATCGATTGCTCCTGATACTCATTGGAGAATTGAGGTTGGTTTACGGGGGGATACAGCTGAGTATTGGGATTCGAGTGTTCCGTGCCAGTTGGCTGTCCGGAATAAATCGGTTGAGAGTAAGTTGGCGACTGCTGAACCGGCATTGCCGATGTTCCGATAGGAATCTGACAATTCCCATTGACACACGGACTTGACCATGGTTGGTGCCAACTTTGACAACCGGTTAGCCCAAGCACCGCACAACCAGCTGCGAAACACATTCCGACTGCCGCCAGCGACGTTATCCAAGATCGATTCATTTGAAGTCCTTTTTCTTTAAATGATGGAAAGCCATTTGTTTTGATCCGTCTAAACCTGCCGACAATCAATTTCTAAACGAACCGCTGAGGGGCCCCGCGGTAAGGTCGTTGATTTCGATTTACTGAGTTCAAAATGCAATGCCTGCGCGAAGCATGTAGGAATCGCTTAGATCCAGTGCAAAGCCAGGAAATACTCGAAACACCAACTCGCGTTCAAAGACATATCCCCCTTCGAAAAATCCAGTGACACCTCGCGGCCCGAGCCATTCCACGCCCAAAAAGACTCGCTTGTCGTTGATGTCGACTTGATCGCCAAATCCGCCGGCTCGTTCAACGGTCCATGACCCACCGCCGTATTCGCCTCCGGCGTAACCCCAAACTTCAAAGTTACTGAAGTTGGGTAACCGCATTGCGATTTTAGGTCGAGGAAAATACAAGTTCAATTTGATGTCTGGAGTCGGCTGAATAAACAGTCCGCCTGCCGGAAGGAGTTTGATGTCGAGACGATCCAGATATTCAATGCCAAACTTCAGCGTCGTATTTGGAGTCAAGCGAACCCAGCCCAATCCGACCCCCGTCAGGCGAACGCTATCCGATGTCACCTCTTTGAAATCAGTGTACAGACCTACGGTCAAATTGGCCTCAGCGCCAACTTGTCGTTGCCATGATGTCGAATAGTCGAATGCGATATAGGTCGAGTAAGCGCGTGGTGGCATGTCAAAAAACGGACCAGGAAATGACGGGCCATCCCAAAAATGGAAGACGAATCCTGGGGAGACACGCAATGGCTGATCACCCCACAAAAAGTTGGGAATCGATACCGTCGTTGCTAACTCTACATCATGGATCCCCATGTCAGAAGCCTCATCCCCTGGACCAATAAACGTATATCGAAATCTCGGGCGTTCAAATAACCGAGTAATCCCGGTCGAACGTAATCGTGCCCAAGCTTGACTCGGCCAATGCTCAGACGAGTTCGGCCAAGCGCCGCTGGGGCTGTTCATTTGGGCTCCATACACCCCAGGAAAATAGGCACCAGGCGCTTGCCACTGACCACCGTGGGTATAGGGATCGATCGTTGCACCTTGCGGCGCGATGGGAATATAAGGATTGTTGTTGTAAAGCATTTGCTGATTGGGATCGAGGATCATTGGCGGTGGTTGATTGAATCCGCCGGGAGCTTGACCCGACTGAACGAATCCACCAGGACTTTGGACAGATTGGGCGAATCCTGGATTCACTTGAAGCGCAAATGGATCATACACGGGGCCCGGAATGACGATCGGTTGACCGATCATGGGCTGCCCCACAAAAGGTTGTCCCGGCATGGGCTGGACCACATTTGGAGCATAGCCACCTGGTTGCTGATACTGGACCGTCTGAATCGGGACTCCAGCGGGCAAGACGGATGGATCGTTGAAACGCGGACGCTGAGCCGACAAACTGTTGTCGAGCAACAGCAGTAGCAACCACAGGCTTCCCGCGACGAATTGACGGCAAAATAGTTTAAAGTTCACCGGATATAACTGCCGAAAGAACTAAGTTACGCAAATCTTCCGGTTAGTTATCGCGCTGGGAACAACGGGTCAAGTGGAATTCTAACAATTGTTTAACTGCAACTCCCGAAAGTTGCACTGCAAGCAGTTCCATTTCTGCATTGAACGACGGTAAAAACAGAAATCGTCATTCAGCTTGCAGGGCGACTTGAAGGGATCTTACCGGAGTTTTATCGAATCTTCCAGGTTGGCTCCGTTTCTTGGATTGTGAGTCCAATGTTAGTCGCCGCGGCCTGTTATTCGTCTGATGGATCTCGCGGCAGCGCAAAATCTACGGGCTTCATTCCAGTTCGGAAAGTATTAAAGCCGTACATCGTCGGTTGGAATTCTGAAACGTTTGTAACTTCGGGGGGAGCACTGAGTTGCTCATCCATTCCCAACAAATAGTGAGTCGCATTCACCAGCAGCGTTCGCAACCCTGTGTTTTCCAGATCTGTCGAGCTACCCATCGTCGTACAAAAGGCCGTACCAGGTTGCCCCCCTGTAAGCTGATAGGGCTTAAACCACGCGAGCGGCATCATGGGTTCATTTTGCGGACCATCGACAGGTTCGTCATCTGGATTCATCCCTTCCAAGACTTGACCAAACAGTAGGATCGTGGCGTCATCGGAGAGATTCTTTATTCCATAGACGTCGGTGTTCCCCCAAACGTCTTCAACATGCCTTAGCACCGCGTGGTCTGTATGAGCTTCGTTGATCACCCCCCGAGTGCTTTGCACCATGTGCTGACCATGATGGCTAATCCAGGTATCGCCCAATACCTGCTGTCCAAATCCGCCAGGCCAGAGTCGACTGTCAAACGAATAGTGATGAAACTCGCTCGACGCGGGCAATCGAAATGCATGTGTGGACGTGCGAAGGCCGATAATCGGTTTCCCTTGTTTCAAGTGGGCATCGATCACGGTCATGTCATCGTCAGGTAGGTTTCGAAACCGTAACGCCATAATGACAAGGTCTGCCCCTGCGACGAATCCAATTCCCGGAATATTTCGCTGGTTGTTCGGATCGATTTCGCCGGTTTGTGGATTAATTGGAAACAATACCGTACATCTGAAGCCGTGATGTTGGCATAGGATTTGTCCCAGCAACGGCAATGCTTCTTCGCTCCTGTATTCCTCGTCCCCAGAAATCAAAACCACGTGTTTACCGTTTGCATTCGACGGAGAGGGAATGTAGTTGACCCATACAGTCTCGTCCTCTTGGGCCTGAATCAAATTTCCAACTCCCATCAAGTTCACTGCCAGGAACGTAACCAA
>JBGTDM010000365.1:0-5911 GCA_041748315.1 Pirellulaceae bacterium | reverse complement strand
TGTCGAGTTAGACATCAGCCGGATTCCTTTCAAGCTGATAGGTTTCAGATTGTTGTACCGGGGAATCCGGCTTTTCCCAACTTTACTCCTTCTTGAAAACCCCGCTTTTTCCCCACCCAAATTACGCTACGGCGTTGCCCTTCGGGGCGACCGAACTCTGTTCCCTGAAGATAGTCGCGACGCAGTCTGTCCATCAACACGTAAGCGAATGTCGAAAGCAGCAACCGAAACTAATTGGCCCGAAAGTCATGGCAACTGGTTCGATCCGCATACAGCATTAACTGCTGTTCCTTGATTCGATTTTCCATGTCGCCTCGCATGGCGTAGATCTCGTCGTAGACTTCTTGCGCCGCGTGATCGAGATTCGTTACGACGAAACGCGTGTTGAGCCCTTCCAACAAACGTTCTGACTTGATGATCATGCGGCGTTTTAGTGATGGCGGTATCCTGCTTCCTGACAGCCATGATTAGGCTGATTCCCAATCGATCTGTCGCGCCGACATCGGATGAGTTCTTTGCCTTGGGGGCAATGTTGGCTTCGCTGCTGATCGCGACTTGTGTTCACTACAAGTGGCTGGATTAAACCGAGTTCAGCGAGGTGCGAGTTCGCATGACATTTTGGCAAATAGCTTTTCCAGAACCAATGCAGAACGGCTTGAATCAGAATGGCTCCCTTTTAAAGCTAAATCGACCTCGGCCAACCAGCGATACAAGCTACCGGTTCGTTGTCGACCCAATTGTTTGAGTTGTTGTTTGGCCTTGGTTAAATCCCAGTTTTGGAATCCAGCCTCCAACAGGCACTGATCCCAATTCGGCTTGTGTCCTTCGCGTTGTTGCCGGTTGACAAGCTCGAGTGCTCTACCGTATCGACGCAATGCCCAGGACATCTGACCAAACAAGGCCAGCGGGTGTTCGCCCGATTGAAGTAATCGGTTGAGCAGGGACAATGCTTGTCCGGTATCACCCCCAACCGCAGCATCAACGGCTTGCCAAATCGTTTTTGCTCGCCAACCACCTACGACGTTTTCAACCAATTTGGGCGAGGGGGATTCGTTTGGCTCGAGGAACAACGAAAGTTTGGCCAACTCCTGGTCGAGCCGTCCAAAATCCTTTTCGGCTAATTCCATAATGAGCGAGGCAATCGCCGGGTCGATATTGAGTTCGTGTTGTTGTTTTGCCCAGCTACATATCCAGCGATTCAATCGCGCCGTGTCCTCTCGTCTTCCCTTGCCTGATTTGATCTGTGGAACGCCACATTCAATTTGCAAACCTGACGCATCGACCGTCTTGTAGAGTTTGGTGTTTGCCGCCCATTTGCTCACCTGCAACACCAGCCTTCCCGACCGAGTTGGTTTTGATGCAAATTTTTCCAATTGCCCACGATGTTTGGTCACGAAGTCGTCGGCTTGTTGAAGAACCACGACCTGCAATCCGCTGCCAAACAGACTCGCTGTATTCAACGGGTCAATCACATCGCACCACTCAGCTGAATCGCTGTCCAGGTAGACTGCCGTGAATTCGTCATTGCCTACCCACTGTTTCACCAGCATTTTACAAACTTGCGATTGCAGGAAAGTTGAGTCGCCAAACGTCACAACGAAGTGTGCGGTTGTCGGCTTTTTAAAATCCAGAAAATCGAATGCGTGAAGTGTGCTCATGAGACCATTAGACTGGATTGCAAACGAAGTTCAAGGCGACGAATCGGATGGCGATACGTTGACGGTTTGGTCAGTCATGCTTGCTTCTGAATTCTGCTCGGCGCGTTGTTTCGCTTCTAGCAACCGCCCAGCGACCACGACCGGGTCGCGATCGGGTGAAAACGCTGCGGAGACAGCGATTCGTTTGATGCCCGTTGCGAAGACTTCCAAGGCATTTGCTGCGTCGATGCCACCGATTGCAAACGCCGGGAGGGCCGTATGCTTGATGACCGCTTTCAACAGGTCAAGTCCCGCGCAGGATTCAAACGATTTTGTTGTCGATGGAAATACGGGCCCAACTCCAAGATAGTCGGCGCCAGATTCGATTGCTTGATTGACTTGATCAATGGAGTGAGTGCTGACGCCGATCCAACGGTTTGGCCCCAGGATTTTGCGCGCCAGGTGGGCAGGCAAATCGTCTTGCCCTAAATGGACACCGTCCGCGTTCGTAACGACCGCCAAATCGACTCGATCATTGAGGATCCACCGCGTTCCGGTATCGGCCGTCAGACGACGGAGGATCAACCCACGATCGACTAAGTCGCGACACGACAGGTGTTTTTCACGCAACTGAATTAACGGAATTCCTGCGCCGATCAATTTTCGCATCCGTCGCTCGAAGAGTTCAGCCGATTCCCCGCCGTCCACCAGCACGCACAACCAAGCGGTGCTTAAAGAGTTCTGACTATAAATCAACGAGGAAATCTGTTTCTCCAATGCATACGCTTCATATCGAAGGTGTTCGAATGCAGATGCCAACATCTCATCGAATAGTTTGGCAGTCTCTTCCAGAGTTCGTAGCGCCTGCTGAAATCGTTTATTGTTGGCGGACAGCATGTCAACGATGTTGTCGCGTCCACGTGCCTGGGGAATCGAGATCGTCCGCCCTACGTCGCGGCTGGAATCTCGCATGTGCAGTAATCGTTGTTGCAAGTCGACGTTTCCGCTCAGTGCGTTTTGAAGGTGCTCATGGAGTTGATGGCGAAACCGTTTGGCTAGCTCGGTCAATCGAGTATCGTTGAACGTAAATCGCAAGCAGTCTTCAACGACGCGAATTGCCTCACTTGCTCGATTGAAGCTCGAATCCAACAATCGCCAGACGGACGGGTCGATTTCTTGGGTTTTCATAAATGCTCATTAGGCTCAAAAGATGTAGTGGTTGTGCTTCCGAGTGCCGATTTCTACGTCCTGTTTCAGAACGGGAACGGTAAAACTCGTCGGCGGTCGCAGTCCAGATCGATGCCAGATCAATGGTGCTAGCTGCCGCGTCATAAATGGTAATTGGACGAATCAGGCCAACGAATGTATCGGTGAAGAGGATTCTGGTTCGACATAAGGGTTGTTAGCCGGTTGACTTGCGTCTGGTTGAAATGGACATCCTGTTGCCGAACCGTAGATGATCGCTGCTTAATCAGTTCAAGATTCATTGTACGGGGAAACGCATCTTCGTTCAGCATGGTTTTGAGAGTTAAGAGTCCACGAGAAGTCGGACTCGAACTGGCACAAATCCGGCGTTGTCGCCCGATCGTGCTGTTTGGATCACAGGTTGGGTGTTTATTGCTTCGGTAAGCTATAGTGAAATGTCGCACGGCACGTGATATGTCATGCATGCGGGGGGCGCCTGATATTCGGGCGATTTGCCTTGCCGTCATTTCTGAAGGGGACTAAAATCGCCGCTCACGGCTTGTTGTGTGGTATTCTTGAGGTGACGAGTTAAGTGTCCAACAAAATCAATATTGAACGGTTTTCGAATGTCTGGTGGGTATGCCTTTGGCCCGGTCTGGCAAAATTATGGTATCGCGGCGATTTTTCAGGCTGGGTGACTGCGGCGGGATTTACATTGCTTTTGAATCAGGCTTTGCTCTCCACGTTTTTGTGGACCCGTTGGCCCGGAGAGGGATTTCCGTGGATTATTTGGCCAATCGTGGGCGTTGTTTGGATTGGCTCGGCAATTGTGACTTATTTGCAGTTCGAACGAATTGTCCAGTTAAAATCTGACGCATTAAATCGGGACGACACCTTGTTAATTCAGGCCCAAACGGAATACTTGAAGGGTAACTGGAGTGAGGTTCAGGCTGTGGTTTTGCGTCGGTTGAAACAGCAACCTCGAGATATTCCAGCTCGACTGCTGTTGGCAACGCTTTTCCGTCATACTGGGAGCCGGGAAAAGGCGGAACAACAACTGGAGATCCTGGAGCGGTTTGATGAAAGTGCAGCTTGGCGGTTTGAAATTGAACGCGAGCGAGAACTTACACGTCAGATGGCTGTGGATGTCGACCCGACGGAATCGCCGATCCTCACTAGTGACCTAGAAGATCAGCATGCGAACAATTTAGAACAGAACCTTGTCCAGGCGACTGTCGACTTGATCGACGGCGATCTACAAGAGCGGGCGAATCGCAAGGCAGCCTGAGTCGGATCAGCTTGATAAGAATTTACCTTGGGTTGAGTCATACTTTATCCGTTGCGACGGTTGTCATGGGTCGTAAGATCGTGTCGCCGTAGCGGAGATCATAGGGGAGATAAACATGTACGAACGCTTTACCGAGCGAGCCAGAAAAACAATGCAGTTGGCCAACCAGGAGGCGCAACGCTTTAACCACGAATACATTGGAACGGAACACATTCTGCTGGGACTCGTTAAGGAGGGTACGGGGGTCGCGGCAAACGTGATGAAGAACTTGGATATCGATTTGCGCAAGATACGGCTGGAAGTCGAAAAACTCGTGCAAAGTGGTCCTGAGATGATCACGATGGGCAAACTTCCGCAAACGCCGCGTGCGAAAAAGGTGATTGAATACTCGATGGAGGAGGCGCGCAATCTCAACCATAACTTCGTAGGAACCGAACATATCCTGTTGGGATTACTCCGCGAACAGGAAGGTGTCGCCGCGCAGGTGTTGATGAACTTGGGACTCAAGCTGGAAGAAGTTCGGGAAGAAGTCTTGAACCTGCTGAGCGCGGGCATGGAAGGTGGCGATTCAGAGCGCGGTCGCGATCTTCCCGGAGGCCAGGAAGGCACTGGTGCCGCGAAGGGAAGCAAATCAAAGACTCCGGCTCTCGATTCCTTTGGTCGCGACCTGACCGAACTGGCAAAACAGAATAAGCTTGACCCGGTCATCGGTCGGGAAAACGAAATTGAGCGTGCCATTCAGGTTCTTTGCCGCCGCACCAAGAACAATCCGGTATTGCTGGGTGAAGCGGGGGTTGGCAAAACCGCAATCGTCGAGGGTTTTGCGCAGCGCGTCATCAAAGGTGAGGTTCCTGAAATACTGATGGACAAACGCATCGTCGTGCTCGACTTGGCTATGATGGTCGCGGGTACGAAATATCGCGGGCAGTTCGAAGAGCGCATCAAGGCAGTCATGAATGAAGTGCGCCGCGCGAAGAACACCATTTTGTTTATTGACGAATTGCACACCCTGGTCGGCGCTGGTGGAGCTGAAGGCGCCATCGATGCTGCCAACGTACTCAAACCGGCTTTAGCACGAGGCGAGATTCAATGCATCGGTGCGACGACGCTCGATGAGTATCGCAAGTACATTGAAAAGGATAGTGCGCTTGCTCGACGCTTTCAGGAGATCCTGGTCGAACCGACCAATAACGAACAGACGATCCAGATTCTCAAAGGGTTGCGCGGTCGCTATGAAAAACATCATCGCGTGCAGATTACCGATGATGCTGTCGAGGCAGCGGTGGATTTATCCAGTCGCTATATCACCGGCCGGTGTTTGCCTGATAAAGCAATTGACGTCATCGATGAAGCGGGCGCTCGGGTGCGTCTGCGTTCGATGACTCGGCCACCCGATCTGCAGGAAATCGATGAGGAAATCGAACAGCTCAACAAAGACAAGGAAGATGCCGTCGCGAATCAGGACTTTGAAAAAGCCGCTTCACTGCGCGATCAAGCGGACAAGCTTCGCAAGAAGAAAGAACAGATCAAGCGTGAATGGCGCGAGAAGTCCGAACTTAACGAAGGTCAAGTCGACGAAGAAGTCATCGCCGAGGTTGTCTCTAAAATGACGGGCATTCCGCTGACTCGAATGTCAACCGAAGACAGCATGCGCCTGATCCGTATGGAGCAGGAGTTGCATAGTCGAGTGATCAGCCAGGATGCGGCGATCAAATCGATCTCCAAATCCGTGCGCCGCAGCCGTAGTGGTCTCAAAGATCCCAAACGACCGATCGGTTGCTTCATGTTTGCTGGACCTACC
>JBGTDM010000364.1:0-13482 GCA_041748315.1 Pirellulaceae bacterium | reverse complement strand
GTTTAGGATTTGAAATCGCGCGCCAGTTTGGGTTACGAGGCGCGATGGCTGTAATTCTGGGACGGAATCAAGCTGGCTTGGAGCAAGCCGTCGAAAATATGCAACGGGAGTCCATTCGGTGCGATTATGTTATTGCGGACGTTACGGATGAAGCCCAGGTTAATCTTGCCGTCCAAGATGTCGTAGACCGGTTTTCGCGGTTGGATGTACTGGTGAATAACGTCGGTCGCTCGGTTCGGGTTTCGTTGGAGTCGGCAACGGTCGATGCGTTTCGGGATTTGATGGAAACCAATTTCTTTTCGGCGGTTGCTTGTACACGAGCAGCATTGCCTCACTTGAAACCTACGGATGGACATGTCGTCAACATTGGTTCTTTGGCATCAAAGACGGCCTGGCCCTTTCTAGCCCCCTATTCGGCGAGCAAGTTTGCCTTGGCATCGTATACGCATCAATTGCGCCTCGAGGGACCGGCCAACGTGCACTTCATGTTGGTGTGTCCCGGTCCGGTTCGACGAGAAGACTCTGAATACCGCTATCACGATTCCGCCAAGGGACTCCCTGAACCAGCGAAGCTTCCGGGCGCGGGTGCTAAAGTTGAAGGGATTAGCCCAGAGCACTTGGCAAAACGGATCGTGCGCGGGTGCGACCGCAGGTTGCGTGAGGTTATCTTCCCATTCCGCGCCAGGTTTTTGTTTATGTTGCTTGCTTATTCACCCCCTGTTGGAGATTGGCTGCTACGCCGTATCATGCGACATTGATGCGAGATCTCAAACGCGGACCAAGCGCCATTCGTACGGTCGCGAACTGAAGTTTTGGGAGATGTCGACGAAAGCCACACAAGTTGTCGGGACGATTTCTTGGAATTCACTTAACGACGAACATCCTTGTGAAACAATTGCGAACACCGCGACGGAAGCGGTTGTTACGGAACGACAACGATACCTGGACCTGACCCAATAATATTTAGTGCATGATCACTGGCACTTTTTCCCAGCGAAACGAGAAAGTGAAAAACTATGAACTACTTCTCTGACGTTGAATCGATTCCTTACGAGGGTGCGGTTTCAAAAAACCCTTTGGCATATCGTTGGTACGACGCTGACGAAATCGTTGAGGGTAAGACAATGCGAGATCACTTTCGATTCAGTGTCGTTTACTGGCATACGTTCCGCGGCAACGGCGTTGATCCGTTTGGTGCGCCGACGATGAAGCGGCCCTGGGATGACGGAAGCAATTCTGTCGAGAATGCCATCAATCGCGTTCATGTGGCGTTCGAATTCATGGAGAAGTTGGGATGTCCGTATTTTGCGTTTCATGATCGAGACATCGCACCGGAAGGTTCTTCCTTGTCCGAAACCAATCACAATCTCGACCGGATCGTGGATGTCGTCGAACAAGAGATGCAGAGAACGGGGATCAAGTTGCTGTGGGGAACCGCCAACTTGTTCAGCCATCCACGGTACATGCATGGCGCCGCGACGAGTCCAGACGCTGAGGTCTTTGCTTACGCTGCGGCGCAAGTCAAGAAATGCTTGGAGGTGACGCTGCGACTGGGAGGAGAGAATTATGTATTTTGGGGTGGACGAGAAGGTTATCAGAATCTGTGGAACACAGATTTGAAGCGAGAACTCGACCATTTAGCGAAATTTTTTCACTTGGCAGTCGACTACGCCCGAGAGATTGGTTTTCAGGGGACATTTCTGCTTGAACCAAAGCCACACGAACCGACCAAGCATCAATACGACAGTGATGCGGCGGCATGTATTAACTTTTTGCGTTGTTACGGATTAACAGATCATTTTAAGCTCAATATCGAAACGAATCATGCCACGTTGGCTGGACACACGATGATGCATGAACTGGAATATGCGGCGATTCAAGGGATGCTCGGCTCGATCGACGCAAACCGAGGTGATTTGTTGTTGGGATGGGACACAGATCAATTCCCAACCGATATCTATTTGACGACAGAAATAATGCTGACACTCCTGAAGCATGGCGGCTTGGCACCTGGGGGTGTCAATTTTGACGCTAAGGTTCGTCGTGAAAGCATCGATCCTATCGATTTGTTTCATGCGCACATTGGCGCCATCGACAGTTTCGCTCGAGGTTTGAAAATTGCAGCCGACATTCGAGCTGACGGAGAACTCCAACGGTTTGTCGAACAACGGTACAGCTCGTGGTCGGACGAGTTCGGCGCGGCCATCGAAAGCGGAGGGCACCAATTGGCATCGCTGGAAACGTTGATGCTGGAGCGTGGCGAAGTCAGTGGTTACTTCAGTGGTCGTCAGGAAATGTTAGAGAATTTGATCAATCGTTATCTCTGACGATCCCCAACATTTGCATCACTTGGCAAACAAACTGCGGGTTTGATGCGCCAAGCGTCACGAACGCTGCGCCTCATATAAAACGAGTACACGCGCGTCATGCAAATATCGTCAGCAAGTTACTGTCTGCATCAACGAGTCGTCGCTCGTACGTCGATCCTGCATTCTTTGCATGGTTCAAACTCGGATCGATGGTTGGCGAAATGCAGAGTGGGAGTCTTTAACCGGTACGCAATTTGGACTCAATTCGATGAACGACATCGTTGATATTGCATCGAATTTGATTAAACGACACGAAATGATTTCGCTCCATCCAATTCTGGATTTTGTTGTTTGCGGAGATGACGGTGCTATGACTTCGCCCGCCAAAATGATTTCCAATCTCAGAGAACGCAGAACCGGTCATTTGTCTGGAGAGAAACATCGCTAATGCCCGGGCCGTACTGGTGCTTTTGCAACGGGAATCCGATCGCAACTCACGGGCTGGAATACCGCTATACTCCTCGACCGCCGCTTCGATTTCTCGAATCGTGATGGTACCACTTGACGCCTGAATCAAATCGAGGATGAGTGGGTGGACCTGGTCAATCGTGGCAATTTGCAAGCCGGCCATTTGAGCAGCCTGGATTCGATTGAGCGCCCCGGAAAGATGGCGCACATCCTTCGATAGATTTTCCGCAAAATGGTCGATCACCTCAGGTGACAGATTTACGCCACGGATTTTGGCCAAATGTTGCAAGATCATTTTGCGACCGTGCGAGTCCACGTAATTGATTGGGCAAGGCAACCCTCCGGCGATTCGGTTGACTAATTCCGGCTCGAAACATCGCAATTCAGCCAAGGAACAATCGCCAGCTAAAATGATCGTTTTGCCATTGCGGATCAATGCCTCGATCGTACTTTGAAACTCGATCAACGTCGCCTTTTTACCGCCAAAAAACTGGATATCGTCGATGGCCATCACATCCAGGCCGCGGCATTTACGACGAAAATCCGAGACTCCTCGTCCATCAATCGCCTGGATAAAATTCGATGTGAATTGCTCGGACGTCAAATAAATGCAACGTGACATTTTCCGCTGCTGGCGAAACGCTGAAACCATGCCACGGAGCAAATGCGTCTTGCCACAGCCGACCGGACCGTACACGTAGAGTGGAGAAAACTGACAAGCGACTCCATGAACCGATTCATTGACAGCAGATTGCAACAGCAAGTTATTGTTTCCAAAACAGAAGTTCTCCAGCGCCCACGGCTCTTTGGCGATTTCTGAAACTGGTTGCGCCTCGCCTTTGTCGTATCGGAATTTGACAATTCCAGGGGATTCAGGAACGATGGCCATCGATCGAGGCCAACAATCCTTATCGGAATCTTCGTGTGATACATGACCATCATCCTGATTCATTCGGCTAGGCAATCCACATTCGGCGCCAACACCAATGAGTTCGAGTTTGCGAGCTGGTAATATTCCCTCTGACTGACCATGCTTCTCAGCCCCGACCAGCACTTCGGGTGCGGTCAATTGAAACTGAATCTCTATCATATGACCGATCGCTTGCTCGGCTGCGATGCGTACATCGCTGACATACGACTGCTTAATCCGATCCTGAGAAAACAGGTCGATCGACCGAACAGTCAGCGTCTGACCGTCGAAAAAGAATGATTTGTCTCCTTCAAACCAGAGATCAAAGCGATCATCGCCAATTCGCTCAGATATTCGAGCGACGATCTCAGATTCGATTTCCTTATACGCAGCGTTCACGTCCTGTCCGCTCTCTATGCACGAATCAAAGGCGCACATTCTTGGACGTCTGCGAAGTCACTTTCGGACTTGGCGGTTCGAACCTGAGGCCATTGATCGCTATATTCGCGTCCGAAATCTCGTACGCATTGTTCGTGAAGTTAAAGTTAAGAAACGCGATTCTACGATTGCTAGCACGTCTGTCAAACCATGAAACGAGAATTTTTGGCAACTAATTTTTTTGACAGGAAATGGCCTCGCGCCAAGCCGGTTTTTTTCGCGATTTGACCGCTCGGTTCAGCTAAAAAGTTTTTCCGATACGGTCAATTTAATTCTCGAATTGACTACGTGGAAAACTTGTTTGGACTCTGGAACGCGATGCTCGAGTCAACTTGGGTCGTTATGAATTAGCCAAATTCCTCGAATAAAATTGGCGTTTACGGAAGCGCATCAACAACGAATCTCAAATGTCGAAATTTCGCCAAATGCGAATATTCTAGAACATCGCGAATCTGAACGGGTGAGCGTCATACGCCGCTTGAATCGCCTTCCGTGCTCTCAATGGGCATTGGAAATTGCGTTATTGGCAGTTGTCGATAACGGCAAACTTGTCCGGGGATGATTCAATTCCAGAAAAACAAAAAAGTGTCTCTGGGAATTCTTCTGGTCCATTAACGGGGCGTAGTCGACCCTTAATAGACTGCGAATTTGACCAAAACTCTGTTTTAAATACAAACCGGCAGATTGCGAGTCCTTGTGCCGAAAACCATATTCCTGGTGCAAGAAATTGATCAATCTCCCGGGGTCCCCCGTCCAACCTTGAAATGAAATCCGTTGAACCTGCTGATGTTGGTCAAAGTAGTACGTCAACGCTCCAACTAAATCATGTGCCGAGTTACCGGTGACCCAAGGGACACGTAAACCATCGAGGTTCAATTCACCCGGCGTATTCGCGACTCGCGGCCAACGTGACCTTACCCAGTTTGGATAAACGTCAAATCTTATTGTTTCGCTCAGATCCGTTGTCGGCGGATAGATCCGAGGAGGTGGGTCTGTGGGTCCATTCCAAATTATTGGTTGTTGAAACTGGATTCCACTAAACCCCATACCATTTGTAAAATCCCCATTTGAGGGATTGAGTTGATTGGGCATCAACGGATAGGGGGCCGCGGGACTTGTCCATAAATTGGACGCAAACGTCCCAGTGGATGGGTCGTTACCCGCAGCTAACAAATGATTGACGTCGTCACCGGGGTCACTCAGGAAACCAGCTTGGTTTCCGAAAAAAACAGGCGCGCTAATCGCCGCTGCGACCAGCGAACTGATCCATATCGTGCGCTTCATCGAAATGACATCTCAAGGGGGATTGAGGTGAACAGGAGGAAAGAATCCCGTGGATTCGAGATCGGCATATCGAAACCCCGCAGGTAAGACAACCTTTGACGCATCGTACAACTCGGATCGTCGCAACTTTCGTTGCAACGCTTTGAACAAAAAAAAAGGTCATCACACCTGCAATCCATTGCTGTGCGATGACCTTCATCCTGATCCAGGACATCCTGTCCTGACCTTTCGGTACAATCGATATCGGTCGAACGCCTCAAGTCACTACATTAATCTCGGCAATTTTTTTCGATGATAGCATGGAGCCATTCAAAGCGACGTCAGTGCGAGGGGTTCACCAACCACCAAGTTTAACCTATGTCGCGATCAGGCAATTCTGGTAAACTTGCGTTCGAGTCTGTCATGATTGGAGATTTGCGACCTTTTTAACCTCGGCGTGCCAGTGCAAATCGTTGCACAGCCCCGCAATTCTTTGCGTTGTATTCCGAATATCGAATCAGCATGGTTTCATGGTTTGTTTTAGTGACCGCCCGTTCGGTACAAGTTTAAATAGTGCTGCGCTGTTTCAGTAAAATTTTCGTACGATCGACTGCTCCCCAAATAGCCATAGCCGTCGCAGTTTGGTCCATACGATCCGCGATCATTGCGAACGTCAGGCAACAGTTTGAAGTAGGCCAATTCGTTCAACAAATCGCGCGGTCGTGGTCTCAATGTCGAGTGTACGTGTTGAGGCAAACATCCTCCACGATCATGTAGCACACTGAATGGAGCTTGCCAATGCGAACTGAAGTTAACGATTGAATTTCGCTGATTCGATTCGATGAGACGTTGAGTCTTGGATAAATTTCGAGTTGGTTGACCACCATACGCCGGAAGTTGCCAGAGTTTTGACCCCACACAAGTCGCCGGTCCGTCACAGCCCGAAGCAGGATTGGAATACGGTGACAAATGCCGGGGATAATGGACAGCGACTTGGCCAACACTTGAATTGATCATCGTCACATTCATCGTTACCAAAGCGACCGCGATTACAAAATATCGGCAAGTAGACACCACGTCACCGGTTTTGTAGGTTATCATAGCGGGAAACTTGCGGTGGCCATCGTTTACGGATTTTGAGGGGAGATTCAGGCGGTTGAATGACACTGTGTACTTGCAATTTCGTCTTTGATTCCGTCTTGGCTTTGGAGATTGAAGTGACGCTTTGGATTTGTGGATTGAGACGGCGATGCTAGTTGAGACGGCGATGCCGATTGAGCTGTGAGTCGCCCCATTGCAAGATCGAGCAGCGGATTTGTGACACAATTAAAGACTGAAGGAGTTCGGCGAAGTCTAATGATTGGTAAAAGTAGTTTTAAGAGTTGGATATTGCGGATGGCTGATCGCTGCTTCTTGTTTTTTTTGTCGCTGCTTGCCGTTGCGTTTTCGAGCACAGGTTGTAACCGACCCAACTATAACGAACTGATACTAAAATCTCGGGTCCATGATTTGGAGGAGCAAGTTCGTCATTTGCAGCTGCAGAGCGAGGGGCGTTTCCAATCGCGCAACCCCACGCCTGTTGAAGTCCCGCCGGACATGGCGCGGCAGTTCATCGAACTTCAGTCACAAGTAAAACGACTCGAAGACCAGGTTGCCTTGTTTCATGCCAGGGAAATGCGGGCTCAGCTGGAACTTGAACAACAAATTGGAAACGCACTTGTACAGGCCGGAGCCAGAATCAAGCAGGACGATCACGGATCCGTCAAGGAAGTCGATCTAAGCGAGGGGGTATTTGACCTGAAATTAATCGAGCAGCTGTCGGAATTGAGCCAGTTAACCCAATTGATCTTGAGCGGCCCCAACGTTACCGCTGAAATGTTTCCCCATGTCGGCAAGCTGAAACAGCTTCAACATCTGTCACTGGAAATGACGGCCGCGAATCATGAAGCGTTTCAGCAGATGGCTGACCTCCCACAATTGACATTTTTGCAACTCTTTCGCAGCGATGTAAATGACGACGCGCTGCAGACCATCGCCAAGTATCCATTGCTTCAACAGTTGCGGTTGGCACAGACCAGAATTGGCGATGCGGGACTGAAACATCTGGAGAACCATGCGACGCTCGTCGCAATCGACTTGACCGATTGTACGGGGGTCACGGAAATCGGATTGAAATCGTTATCGACCATTCCGAATTTAAAATTCCTAAAAGTTTGGGGACGTCGTATCGATGATGAAGGGATGAAAAGTGTCGCCCGATTAACGAATCTGGAAGTTCTTGGCCTGAACGATACGCAAGTGACTGATGCGGGAATCGCTGAGCTCGGTGAATTGAAGAAACTCAAAGAAATTCATTTGGTACGAACGGGGGTGGGAGATGATGGCATCAAAGTTCTGTCCCAATTGCCGGAGATGCGTTCAATGCGTTTGCGTGATACGCAGATATCCGACCGAAGTCTCGAATACTTGGCAGAACTTAAAAACCTGGAGATTCTGGATCTCAGTGAAACCAACTCACCGGGTGTGACCGATGATGGGATCCAGCACCTGTTAGAACTTCCGCGATTGCGTGAATTGAATTTGTGGACGACCAAAGTCACGGATGCGAGTGCCGCCATGATCTCCAAAATCAATTCGATCACATGGTTGAATCTGGACAAAACAGCGATCACCGATGTTGCAATGAAATCCATCGAGTCGATGCAGCAGCTTGAGTATTTGCATGTTGGCTCAAACGAACTTACGGATGATTCGGTCAGTTCGTTCATCAAGTTGGCCGGTTTGAAATATCTTAATCTGTCATTGACGAAAATCAGCGAGGATGGATATTACGAAATCGATGACGCGCTTGCCCCGCTGGGTTGCAACGTGATTGGTCCGTGAACGCAATGTTTTCTCGTCAGAAATTCAGTGAAAAAAACTCACATGTCGTCCGGTAGATTTGTTCGCTCAGGGCTTCAACCGCATCGCCTCGGCAAGTTGCCACATTCCTCAGGATGTGGGGCAGGTTTTTAGGTTCATTGCGGTGCACGCGCGGTCGCAAATCGCGCGGAGCCAAATAGGGTGCGTCCGTTTCGATCATCAATCGATCGGCGGGGATTATTTTGACCAGCTCTCGTAAATGTACGCCTCGCCGCTCGTCACAGATCCAACCGGTGATCCCAATGTGTAAATCCAGGTCAAGATACGCCCTGAGCTCCTGCCCGGTTCCAGTAAAACAGTGAACCACTCCTTTACTGATCCGATCCCGACTCTCTTTGACCATGGAGTAGAACACGTCAAAGGCATCTCGCTCATGAAGAAAAAGTGGCAACTGCATCTGAGATGAGAGCGCCAATTGTTCCTGAAAGCAGTCCTGTTGCTCGTTACGTGGTGAAAAATCGCGATTGAAGTCCAAGCCACACTCTCCAACAGCAACGACCACTGGCTCAGCCAAAATCTGTGCCAGTTGGCTGATCGTGTTTTCGTCAAACGATTTGGCTTCATGCGGATGAATACCGGCCGTCGAAAATAACACTTGAGGGAACTTATTGCAGGCAACTTTGGCTTGCTGGCTGGAGTCAATACAGGAGCCGGTCATAATCATCTTGGAAACGCCAGCTGCGATTGCGGCGTTCACGACTTGGTGAAAATCATGTCGAAAGGATTTATGCGTCAGGTTGGCACCAATATCGATACACGAAAGTTGGTTTGCAGGATGCGGTATTTGGAGAGGTGGGGTGGGTTCGGGCATCTTTTTCAAATCGTTAACCACAAAAGTCTTCTCGTCCAATTTGACGTGGTCGCCTGGTTTCAGTTGGCGGCGACGACGCGTCTCAACCTGATCATTGACCAGAATCTGTCCCGTTTGGATCAAAAGCTTCGCTTGTCCGCCGGTTGCAACGCCACAAGTTTTCAAAAATTGATCCAGGTGAATCGACGTATTTGTCATGGGTCGTTGGTTTTTGGAAGCAAACAGGCAATTGTTCGACACCTTGAGCTGGGATTATAATGCCATCTCCAGTGCAAAAAAAAGTGCAAACTGCCAGTGCAGCGTACCGAGCCAAGGTCACTGCCAAAATGGGTTCAATCCAAATTGGTAAAGCACCGTCAGCCATTGGACTGGAAGCCAGCCGGTGAGACTCGTTGTAAGAAGTCCCCCCCGCCTTTACAATCGGTGAGCGCTTATGGGTAGTAGACATTCGAACCGATTGAAACAGAAAAATGGCTCGCACTTTTATCAACCAATTAAACGAGGGGTCCAAAATCGACGAAGTTTTCGTCGCGTCACAAAAGCAGTTGCGACCCAATCGGCAAGGGAATCTGTATTTGCAATTGCGACTTGCCGACAAAACAGGTTCGGTGAATGCGATGATGTGGAATGCATCACAGGGCGATTACGACCATATTTCAAATGGTGACTTTGTGAGAATTCAAGGGAATTCTCAAATTTTTAATGGAGCGGTGCAGGTCATCGTCAAGTCGATTGCGCCCGTTGACTCAGCCGAGGTTAACGAAGCCGATTTTGTTGCGATGAACATGCAACAGATTAATCTGCTTGTCGATCGACTCGCAGCACATTTACGGCTGATGCAGAATTCGCATCTGGTCAACTTGGCCGAGGCTTACCTGATCGACGAACAATTCATGGCCAAACTGCGAGCTGCTCCAGCCGGCATCAAAAATCACCATGCCTTTGTCGGGGGACTTTTGCAGCATGTCGTTGACTTGATGGATCTGGCGCGATTTGTCGGTGACAAATACGAAAACCTGGATAGCGATCTGCTGGTAATGGCTGCGTTCCTCCATGATTCGGGCAAAGTCGACGAACTGACGTACTCCCCTGATTTTGGCTACAGTGATGAAGGGCAGTTGCTGGGTCACATGGTGATCGGCATCGAGATTTTAAACCAGAAGATTGTCGAAGCCGAGAAACTTGGTGGCGAACCGCTTCCCAATCAACTGGTCACGAAGCTGAAGCATCTTATCATGTCACATCACGGCGAACCAACAATGGGAAGCCCTGTTGTCCCGATGACACTCGATGCAATTGCGTTTCACCTGTTGGATAATCTGGATGCCAAGGTTCAGGCGGTCAGCCAGTTGATTGCCGAGGATATGAACAGCGATAGTAACTGGACGGTTTTCAATCCGGCCATGGGTCGTAAAATATTTAAGACTCCCAGCTAACCCGGTCCTCAGTGCATTGATGAATTGCATTTATAATGTTGCGGAACGGATACGTTAGCTCCGTGTCAATTTCAAAAGGTCGGCCTGTGGTGGTGATCCAGAAGTGTCGTATTTTTTGCCAATTACGGATATTGCGATAGGCTTGGGGGCTCAGAACAGCTACATTTATCGAGCGTTTTCAATTATGATGAGAGGCTAATTGCCAATCCTTTACGTCTGTTTTTCTTGTACTTTCTGGGTTACACGTCACTCGCCCATGAATTCTAACCGATCACCACATGCTGAGTCGCCTGCTGACCGAGCGCACCGCCGATTGTTTCCGCTGCATTTGACTCCGTTTGAATCGTACATGCTGTTTGACGATTTCGCGGAATACCCCATGACGTTCATTTTGCAATTCGAGTTCGAAGGAAACTTGGATCGCACAACGTTTCAGACGGCCATTGATCAGGCATTGATTCGCCACCCAATGATGCGGGCCATGATCGGACGGGCAAAATCGAACCGGGAATGCTGGACCCTGCCCGCCACGTACGACAGCCAAGTCCGTTGGGGAGACTGGGACGATCCGATCGATACACCAGAGCATATCGATTATATCAACCTGCGAGAAGAAATCGGATTCCGCTGCTGGGTGCGGCACAATGAGGAGCGAGCGCGGTGTTTGACGCTTTTTCATCACGCGGCCGTTGATGGTATCGCCGCCTATCAGTTTATCGGAGACGTGCTTTGGTTTTATGCCTCGTTAAAGGGGGAACATCTTGAACCTCTGCCGAATTTTGACCCCAACGACTTGAAAAAACGTCTACGAGCTAATTTGAGTGATGAACTGCTCATACCAAGCAGTAAGGCTGAACGTAAACTGGCGTTGGAAAAATTCAATCAGCCCGTCCAGCCTCTGTTGAGCTATCAGGCTGCAAATGACGTGGACTCCTCGTATGCCTTTCCCGGAATTCACCTGTTTGATTTCGACAAGGAACAATTTCGAGTCATGCGGCTGGATGCACAAAACCGAGGCCAAAACATCAATGACGCATTGTTGGAAAGCCTGTTTGTCGCGTTAGCCCAATGGAATCAAGTCTTTGCAGACCCTTCCGCAAAGGGGAGTATCTGTATCAACATGCCAATTGATTTGCGCAAAGATGACGAACCACAATACCTGGCTGCAAATTTTGTGAGCTATGCCTTGGTCCGCAGAGAGCCATCGCAAATCCTGAATGATCCGTGGTTCTCGGATAAATTGCGTAACGAATTGGTGCAACTGAAGCATACTCGCTTCAATTCGCCATTCATGAGATTTTTGCTCGAAACCGCGATGGAACACGACCTTGAAACGAGACTGTTAGTTAAAGGCGATTGCCTGGCGACTCTGGTCTTCTCGAACACTGGCGATCCGACGCGCCGCTTTTGGGTCAAGCTACCGCGTGCGGAGAACGGCTTGCAATGTGGAAACCTGGTCCTGACCGATGTCTCGGGTTCTCCCCCACTTCGGAAAAACACACGGGTCTCAATTGGCGTTTTGACGTATCAGCGAAAACTCCGAATCTGTATTCGAAGTGACCGAAGATTCTTTTCCGAACAACAAACTCGCCTTTTTCTCTCTCATTTCTGTGAACTGTTCGTGCGCAGAAAATCCTCCGAACTCTCGAATTCGCTCCGGGAGTTTATCCGCCAGACGCCGGAGGCGAAATCGACATCAGAACAGGGTGTTGCCAACCTGATCGTCTAATTCCCAGAGCCCGACTTAGCCAGCATTCAGCCTTCACTGGGTACGGTTTACGTCAGTCTAAGTGCGTTGTGATCTCGAATCCAAAGTTCGGATTCGATTGCAACAATTCGGCCTATTGTCGTTTGGACATCGACACTGACAATTTGACATCTTGCACGCCGGTCGGTTTGCCGGTTGGCTCCGCATATCGTCGTGCGCCACGATTGACCGTGATTTATCGATTTAATTATCGTATTTGTCGTCGAATCTGATTTTGGCACGTACTTTGCGTTCATTTCATTTCGTCGGTCCGGACTGCATAGAAGTCAGTCCGTTCCGGTTTAAACCGCCATCTCCTTAAACTGGATTCCTCACCGCTGTAACAACTCTGACGTCGCTGGGTCGAGGGGATCGAACAAGCGGTTAATCGAATACAACAAGCTCGCGATTCAAACTATTCATATTGGACAAAAGAAATGGCTCAAGGCGAAAAAATCATCGGCATTGACTTGGGAACGACCAACTCCGTAGTCGCTATCGTCGAAGGTAACGAACCGATCGTGATTCCTAACCAGGAAGGTGATCGGACGACTCCCAGCGTTATCGCTTTTACCGACAAGGGAGAGACGTTGGTTGGAGCGCCTGCGCGTAATCAACGCGTAACCAACCCTGAAAAAACCGTTTACTCGGTGAAACGTTTTATGGGTCGACGCCATAATGAGGTTGAGGCTGAAGAGAAAATGGTTCCTTACAAGGTCATTGGTGGCCCCAATGACTATGTCAAAATTGGAATTGGCGATAAGGAGTATACGCCGCAGGAAATTTCTGCAAAGACACTGCGCAAATTGAAAGAAGCCGCGGAATCGTATCTGGGGCATAAAGTGAACAAAGCGGTGATCACAGTTCCAGCCTACTTCAACGATTCACAGCGTCAGGCAACCAAAGACGCCGGTCAAATCGCCGGTTTGGAAGTCGCGCGAATCATTAATGAACCGACCGCGGCCGCAATGGCTTATGGTTTGGATAAGAGTTCCCAGGACCAAAAAATCGTAGTGTTCGACTTGGGGGGGGGTACGTTTGACGTCTCGGTGCTGCAACTTAACGAAGATGACGGCATGAAGGTTTTCGAAGTGATCAGTACCAACGGTGATACGCACCTGGGGGGTGATGACTTTGATGAAGTCTTGATCCATTTTGTCGCCGATGAATTCAAAAAA
>JBGTDM010000363.1:0-6706 GCA_041748315.1 Pirellulaceae bacterium | reverse complement strand
CGAGAACCGCAGCAAGGTCGACGGCGCGGTGAAACAAGTTGCGAATTTGACCAATTGTTGCTGTTTGGCGATGGACTGGTCCCCTGGGAGGAAGTCGATCATCCCGTGTACGGACGAATTGAAGTCGGCGGAATGAAAAAGAACTGGGGACGGCAGCCTCCCGGATTCATGTTGCAGGAAGAATGCCATCGCAATATGGCGTTTACGCTCTATCATGCGAACCAGATGCCACACGTCTTGATCAAGGATGTCCAGGTTAACGCGATTGGGGAAAGCTTGTACGAGGTGACAGCAATTTTAGAGAATTCGCGAATTATTCCAACGCATTCTGCCGTCGACCTGCAGCGAAAAATTACTCGACCGAATCACGTTTCGATCGAGGGGGAAGGGATTAAGGTCGTCCTTGGAAAGCACGCTGGCGATCTATTGTTTCGCAATGCAACGATTCAAGAAAACAACCCCGACACCGTTAGAATTGCGCCGATTGGCGGAAATTCAATTGTCTATGTTCGTTGGATCGTGCAAGGGGATGGGACCGTGTTGATCAAATCGGATTGCGTCAAAGCTGGTACGGATCAAAGGTCAATGGAACTCACTGATGAGTGACACCTTGAATTGAATTGCCATTTACTTGATGGAGTTTTGGCAGATGATTCCAACGTATGGGACAGGTAACGGAAAATTGTCCCCTTGGGATGGCGTTGGTTCGACTGACTAACGGCCGTTCAAGGCCAATTTGTATAGCGACCCAAACGCGCGCCATCGCGACAGTTTTCACGCGCTCTGCCCGCACTTCACGATCGACGGCGATTGATTGGGGGAGTTCGTCGTCGGTCACGAGGGTTGTAAGGTTGCAGCGACCGTTTCGTTGTAACTCCTCTTTCGTTCGAATGTTGGACCACCGGTGCCGTCGATTCCAATCGGTTGAGATTGCCGAAAATCGAGTCATCCAACCCGACTGTTTGACTGTATTCGGTGCTAGAAATGGTTCGTTGATGGGCGCGTTGAAACTTGATAGGTCCTTTAAAGGACATGCAATGTACGTTGACATGCCGCTGATTTCTCGTTAGAATTGTCGAGAAATTGAGCCATTGTCCACTTGCCGAGTTGGAGGATTATTCATGACGGTCCCGCGATCGCAAATTGTCGACGTGAGCCTAACACCTTGGTATCACATGATTTGTCGAACCGTTCGGGGTGCGGACCTGCTTGGCCAAGGGGAACTTGATCGCAAACGATGGATCGAAGACCGGTTAAAATTCCTCAGTGAGATTTTCGCCATTGATGTTGCAAGCTATGCGGTTCTCAACGATCACTTTCAATGTTTGGTAAGGTTGAATCCCAGTAAAGCCGAAACATGGTCTGACGAGAAGATCGCGCAGAAGTGGGCAAAAGTGGTTCCACCTCGCGGGAAAGACCGAAAGACGCTCCCTGTCAACAACGAGTGGATCACAGAGATGATTGCCGATTCGAAGTTCATCTCGGAGTCTCGCCAACGATTGACGAATGCCGGTTGGTTCATGAAGAATCTCAAGGAACCGTTGGCACGTATGGCCAATCAGGCCGATGAACAGACTGGTGCTTTCTGGCAATCACGGTTCAAGTCAATCGCCATTCTGGATGACGAAGCGTTGTTGGCAACCTGTGTGTATATTGATTTGAGTTCCGTTGCGTCCGGGATGGCGAAGTTACCCGAGGAGTCCGAGTATACTTCGGTGAGAGCACGAATCGAACATTGTCGTCAGTGCGGTCGGTTAAAGGATGTACAGGCAGCGACGCCGGGGAACTCGGCGGCGTTAAAATCGATTCGGGAACTCGAGAAAGATCTGTGGCTTTGTCCAATCGAACACCGGCCCAATCCGCTCGGTGGACGTGACGGGATGTTAGAGCACCTGTCATTGGGGACCTATCTACAAGTTGTGGATTATACCAGTCGCTTGGTTCGCACTGGCAAAGCGCGTGTCGCTAAACCGGTGATTGAATTGTTTGATCGACTGGGGACCACGGCGGAATTGTGGGAGCACCACATCCAACGAATGTTTTCAGGTGGCAAGATGACCGGCGTCACCTACTCCTTTCACCGAGAAAAGCTCAAAAAGGCGGCCGAGTATCGTGGGCGCCAACACGTCGCAAATCTAAAAGGCTGCCGCGCTTAAAGGTTGGGGGGAAACCCGAACCAGGGAGTTGGCTTCGTCGATCGTGCGTTGCTTCGACGAACCGATAGCAACCCGAGGAATGGCAAGCCAAAGCTCCTGCTCTGAATACACGCAGCGGGAGACGTCTTAGCCTCTCCATTTTCGAAACCCCCCGATGACAACTCGATCGGCTCGACTTCAGCGACGAACGGCCTCAGCATCAACGGAGCTTTGGGAATGGGGGTTGGTGTGAGATATCGACATGTCAACATGGATTATTTTACACATTTACGATTTGCGCTTTGCGTTTGACTTGCGTTCCCCCAACCACCAGTGGGGTTTAGTGCCCTGTTGGCGCAGGCCAAAGTGTTGCATTGCAACTTCCCGGATTTGCGCTGCGATTTCTTGAGGCGAATCCGATAAAATAAATCGATCAACATCAGCTTGGTCGATTGTCTTTTCGGCGACCATCCTCTGATTGAGGAAGTCGAGCAGCGGTTTCCAATACTCTACGCCGGCCAACACGATCGGGAATTCCTGCATTTTTCCAGTCTGCACCAACGTAGCGATTTCAAAGAGTTCATCCATCGTCCCAAACCCGCCGGGCAACGCGATGAATGCATAGGAGTATTTGGCCAACATCAGCTTGCGCACAAAGAAGTACCTGAATTCGATAAACGTATCGAGATACGGATTTGGTTCTTGTTCACGGGGCAATACAATATTGCAACCGACGCTTCGTCCTCCAACTTGCTGAGCTCCGCGATTCGCCCCTTCCATGACACCGGGTCCACCCCCAGTCATCACGGTAAATCCGGCACGCGCTAATTCGGCGCCGACCTGTTGTGCTAACTGATAGTATGGATGATCCTCTGAGAATCGCGCGGAGCCGAAAACTGTGACACAAGGACCGACGAAGTGGAGTTTTCGAAACCCCTTAATGACTTCGCCGAAAATTCGAAACGCCCGTTTCAATTCAGCAGATCGTGACTGCGGACCATCCAGAAATAGTCGTTCTTCTTCCAATGCACGTTGCGCGGAGGATTGGTTCATGGCCTGTGTGATTACTTCTGGAGTCGGTTGTTTGTTCATATCCTCAAGTGCTTTGTCATTGTCAGGTTTTTATGTAGGCCTGAAAACAAGGTCAGGTACCCAGAGTGCGAAACACTCGAAGTTCCATACCGGATTAATGGACCTGACCCCGTTTTCCGCAGTGAGCCTCCTATAGCTTAGAACACAATAGGAGGATTTGTGCAACACCAAGTGCCCTTGGTCGTACAGTCACTCGGCCTCGGATTCCAAATCGGTTTCAGACTCACCGGATTCTACGCTTTCGATCAGGCGTTTGTAATTTTTTTTAGTTAACTGGGCAGCCTGAGCAAGTGCAGCACCTTCGGGCATTCTCTCAGCCAACTTCAGAATCGGGTCCATCCATGTTTGCAGAACTCGAAATTGATTACGCAACACGTTGAGGATGGCATTGGGAATTTTGTTCGTGATTTCGATTTTCTGTTGAGCAACTTGCGAGGGAAGACCTGCAATCGTCTGTGAACTCTCGACCAATGTTTCGCGAATGGCGTTCAGACTTTCGTTAAACCGAGCCAATTCAGCGACGCCATGAGAAATTTCGCGAAGGACTGCAGTCTCCATCAGGCCCGGTTCTGCCTCGACCGGTTTCAACAAGTCCTGAGTGCCGCGTTGCACCGCTCGACTGATTTCATGCAGGCCATCTGAAAACAGAGTCATTTGCGCGATGATCTGGTTCATTCGGTCATCGCCACCAACGGTTCCCAACACCAAATTGCGTTGGAATCTGCGACGAATCTCGTCCAGGCGAGCTTGTTGCTCAGGTGAAATGTATCCGATCATTTCGCGAAATTTCAACAGGTTGGACTCAGCACTACTCGTAAGCGTTTGCGCCTGATTTTCATAATGCGAGATGATCAGGGTCCGCAACTCCTCATCGTTCATGATGGAGACGGTTCGTTCGGCAATTTTGTTCATATCGCGGTAGGAACCCTGTAACCGAAACGCCGGTTCTATGCGGTAGGCATCGGCCTGTGCGGCGGAATCAATGTATTCGCGATTGACCCTCAGGATGACATTACGTACATGCAGGAGTTTGCCCAGCACACTGACGATCTCATTGATTTCTTCGATGGTGTAATCGCCTTCGAGCGAGCCACCCTGTGTTGTCTTATTGGCGGCCATTTCAATGAACGTGTAAACGTCCTTGCTGCTGCGCGACTGCAACACGCCTAATGCAGGGTTACTGGTTAAACAGTTTTCGAGGTAACTCAGTTCGAACCAGTGTTGATTGTTTCCTATCACATCACCCAGATTGTAGGTATCGGCACGGTTGGCGAGCATATCGGGTATTTGGAACTTTTCGCCACTTTCGGTGTATGGATTTCCGGCCATCACGACACAAATTTTACGACCGCGCAGATCGTAGGTTTTGCTACGACCTTGGAAGACACCCTCGATGCGCCGAGTTGCATCGCATAACGAAATGAACTTTTGCAGCAATTCCGGATTGCAATGCTGAATATCGTCGAGGTAGATCATCGCGTTGTCGCCCATTTCGAGCGCGAGATTCAGCTTTTCAATTTCTTCACGAGCACTCGCATGAGGTGCCTCTGCCGGATCGAGTGATGTCACATGATGCCCGACGGAAGGCCCATTGATTTTGACAAAAGTGATCCCCAGTCGGTTGGCGATATATTCCATAAGAGTTGTTTTGCCATAGCCCGGCGGCGAAACCAGCAGTAGCAAGCCCATCAAATCGGTCCGTTTCTCCTCGCCAGCAACGCCGATCTGCTTGGCAAGATTGGCACCGATGAGTGGCAAGTAGACATGATTGATTAACTGATTTCTGACGAACGAAGTCAGCACCTTCGGTTTAAACTCATCCAGCCGCAACGACTCGCGTCGCTCAGCGATCAACCGATGTTTGGCATCCAGATACCGATGGTAAGCAGGAACAGTGACCGCTTCGAAGCGGCTGAGTCGTTCGACAAAACGGTTGAAATTCAGCTCGTAACCTGCTTGTGTCAACAGCGGGTGATCGCCGAGCAGTCCGTCGATCGTGGTTTCAACAGTCGCATCAAGGACGACAGGCGCAGCTCGTGATTGATCGGTCAAGATTGCAGCAACTTCATCGACCCATTCGGGCTCGACCTGCTGCTCCTGCCTGACAAAGCCGTTCAACCAATTGATGGCAATATCGAACCGATCGAGTTGGGATATCGTCCTGGATTTGAGGTCGGCTGCAAAAGGGGTTTTGGCATCCTGTTGGTGCAGGTATTTCTCGAACCGTTGGCTCAGTTGATTCGCCTGTCCGCTTATCACAAACTTGCCTGCCCCGGCAAGCTGATCGACCAATGCTTCGGCTGCCTCATTGCAAAGGTGTTGATCGAATCGGGCGGTCTCGTCCACGAACTGCCGCATCAATTCGCGGACTTCCTCAGTGTGTTTCCCATAGCCGGTCCCCTTGCCAAAGAGTTGTCGAGCCCGCCCGATGCTGCGGAATTTCAACTCTAGATTCTTCTTGATTGAAGTTTCCAGGTTGTTCCAGAACAGGATCGCCAGGACACGCGCCGAGGGAGAATACTTTAGCAAACCAAGTTCGTTTTCAAATTGGATGAGAGCCCGCAAAATCAAGGCCGCATCGTGATCGTGAACACCTTTGACGTAGCCTTCGGTATAGCGAGTTGCCATGAACGTCTGGACTGCATTTAGCAATTCGCCGTCTTCCAGTGATTGCAATTGATGAACGGTCAGTCCGCTGTTTCCCTCGCGAGCGGCTAGCAGCATTTGGTAAGCGAGGTACTCGCTTCGATAGACTTGCCGATTCTCGGAAACGATCGTTTGATCCCATACAGATTGGGTCGCCATGAATTCTTCATCGCGAATTTGTTCGAAGTAGTTTGTGCCACTCAGATGAAAAAACGGCACCCGTTCTTTCAGCACCAGAGTTAAGTCCAGCGGTTGGGTATTGACGGTGAATTGATGTTCACCCAACTGGATAATATTCTGACCGCCGATAAAGAGTTCATTGCGATCTCGCAATTGCCGCACAGCGTCTTCACGGATCGTCTTTTGGCGGCCTTGCAATTCATCCGCTTTAACGGTCTCTTCCAAGTCGATCAACTGCTGGACGATGTCGCGCACTTTGTCGATCATCAAGTCCGATGCAAAATAACTGTTGATCTCGTCGACGGTTGGAAATCCCGCGATCCGGGAGGCAACGCCCTTGAGGATACGCTCAGCGGACTCGACGAGTGCGGTTGCCCGACGATTGCGAGCCTCAATTAATTGCAGCTTACGCGTGTCGAATGCTGAATAGACTTCTTCACGTTTCTCGGCGAGTTGTAGCAGAAACTCATCGAACTCGACAAAACGCCCTTCGAGATCCTCGATCTGCACCATCATTTTGGTGAGGTATTCGTCACAACGTTGGGGCGTGTCACAGTGATCCAAAAAATTGACGATGGATTGGCTTAGCAACTTGATTTGCGAATTGAACTCGGCCGCCCCTTCGACCCTTAACAGGCTTTGCGTCTTGTTCC
>JBGTDM010000362.1:0-4693 GCA_041748315.1 Pirellulaceae bacterium | reverse complement strand
TCGGTGAAGTTCGTGAGCTACCACATCGACGCCGCAATCATACCGGCACTTGCCACCCGCGACGGTGGTGAAGTCGCCTCGCTGGAATGAGCGATCGCGGATCGCGTAGAAATCTTGACGGACGATCGCTCTTCGTTGGAGTTCAGCCTTCAGGCTGTCCGCGCGCTACCTTCTTCACGCAATGGTTGGTAATGGCGTGACGAAAACACGCTAAAGCGTGAACTCCAACAATCGTACCCGAAAAACACGCTGAAGCGTGAACTCCAACGTTGGAGTTCAGCCTTTAGGCTGTCCGCGCGCTACCTTCTTTGCGCAACGCTTGGTGATTGAGTTACGAAAAACACGCTAAAGCGTGAACTCCAACAAACATGCTAATACTACAATTAATGTTAGATCTGCTCGTATATTAAGACAGAAAACAACGATCAACGATCAACGATTGAGCGTCGAAATAGCCAGGCTAAATTCGGCATAATTCTGGCCCAAATTCCAATAATTGTCAAAATAGGCACTTTGCTCGCTAATCCTCGCGTTTTCTTGTGCATTATTGCAAAATGTTGCCAAGTTATATTCGTCAAACGAGCGAGTGTGCTACCATCATCGCCATACAGGAAAATAATTTGATAAATTGTCAAGAATTTGTTTGACAAGTTGGATCGACTCGATATAACTAGAGGCGTCTGGCATCTGTTCAATCAGATCCAAGTGCTTTTAAACATCGCCCTGCGGGATTTGGGAGGTCCACCTCGCTTGGAAGGTTGGGAATCGACTCGGCCCTTCAGGATCGATTAGGATGACACAGTTCAACATTTAAGATTGTGGAGAAGGGGAAAAGGGCTAAGCGAAAAACCCGTTGTGTAGTGAACTCGTTTTCTAGAGTACTTGTATCGCAAATTGGATTTTGGATGTTAAGAGAGAAAAAAATGATCTCATTGTATTCGTGGGTTGCTTTTTGATTAAAGAGTTTGTGTCTTTTTATTGGGTTTGTGGTTGCGTTTTGGAATGTCGCTCCTCGTGCGTTGGCGCCTCCGGAAATGGGCCGCGTTGCCGGCGCAACATACACCTGCAATTCACATGGAGCGGGCGAGGAAATGTGCCCCGGCAGCGGTTGTGATTATACGACGTTTGTGAAGCAGTATTGGTGTTTTTATACCGGCGACACTTACGTCGAAACGAGTAATTTGACTTGTCGATTTTTGGGCGGTCCCAATTGTGACAATGTATAATGTATATTGGACAA
Source organism: Pirellulaceae bacterium (assembly GCA_041748315.1). GTDB lineage: Bacteria > Planctomycetota > Planctomycetia > Pirellulales > Pirellulaceae > CALMEE01. The sequence goes on along the minus strand of JBGTDM010000362.1, from coordinate 3,453 downwards.
CGGCGACGGAATCCGGTGTTCAGAATACTCTATGCGTACCGGTTTGGTGATGTTACGGAAGGTTTGCAAGGTGTAGGCAGTTTTGGCCCGAACCTTTTGAGAGGGCAAACTTGGTAAGTAACATCCGCTATTGTCATTATTGGAGTGACGCGATGAAACGATTTGTGTGGGAAGGGCACTCAGTGATTCTATTTGGAGGATTCCCGCTTGCGCTTATTTTGATCGTAGCATTTGAAATTGTATTTGGAAGTGCGCATACCAGTTACGGAAGTATTTCGGCGATTCCATGCCAAGATGGGCAAGCAGTGCAAGAATTAAGCGATCGTGTCGTTCGGCTTTTGCGTAAGCAGCGCGAAGCGTTGTTTGGAAATCGCACTGAATGGGAAGCGGAAAATACAACCGATCCAGCCAGCGTGCAACAGGCGACCTTGGTTTCGAGGGTATCCTCGAACGGTGAGCAATTTGTCCTCGAAAAACACAGGGTTTTTTTGGGAGAAATGGGCGGGGTGCGTACGAGTGCAGCCATCTGGGACGGTCGATTGCAGAGCCGATCATTCGTAGCCAACGTACTTTCGGTTCAGACTGATCCGAGGGCGTTGGCCCAACATGGCAATACCTCGCTGCGCATTTACCGTCGAAGTAGTTCGCACCAACAATTCAGTTGGAATACATTGTTTGGTAGCAGTTTCTACGTTTTCGGGGATCCCGTTCCCATCGACCAGATTATTGAAAAAGCAGATGAGCGGACCATTCTTTCTCAGTCCAGTGACACGGTAAAAGTTCTTACCGCTAACTCGCGTGAATGGGGAAATGTTCAGGTTGACTTGGCGCGTTCTGGCGAATCTTGGCGGCTCAAACGGATTTCGATAACGAAGTTGCCTGGACACAAGCAAGGTATATTAGACGCTGAAAGACGTTTAGCCACGGTTGTAATTGGCGATCCAAATAGTGATGACGAAAGTTTGGCGAACCGCCGTCAGATTTCTTGGGAGTTTGAAGCCATTGGATATTCGGACGATGGAATCGTAAGCCATTGGCGTGAGAGGTTGGGCACGATTGATGCTGATGGGCCGAACGAACTCGATTACTCCCAAAGTTGGGAAGTCAAATTTGTCAGTCAAACGTCGCTCGATGGTGAATTTCCAGACCGAATTGATTTTGAGATGTTTGACGATTCGCAATACGACCGGATTACGGTCCATTGGGACCCAAAAGTTCCCTATAGGATCGAAAATGGCCTTCCCGTGAAAGTTGTAGACAGGGATCTGGTGGAGCGCGCGAATAGGATCGGAGATCGACACACGACGCCCAATATCACAATTGAGGAGCGACTCACCGGTCAACGCTATTCCGCACGACTCTGGACGGTGGGTTTGGTCATAGTCGGTTTGGCGATTGTAATACTGCTCGTTTGGCGCCGTGTCCACGCGAAATGACACGGACAGGGAATCACTCATGGGGAATTTATTTTACATCATCATGTGTCTTGTGCGACCAAGCAAAGCATTTTTAGCAGGACTTGTCTTGTGGCTCTCCGGACCATTTCGCATGGAAATGGGTTGGGGATTTGAATCGGACAATCGCAAACTGACGCGCGACGAATCAGTTGCTGGTGTTGTCGTTCGATCATCTGAGGACGTTCCGGATGCAACCGTTTGTGGTCTCTATTCGGCATATGCGGTTTGCCGGGCCTTGCAAGTTGATGTACCGCTCGGGTTGTTGCTGCGAATTGAGTTCATCAGCCATGAAAATGGCAGCTCTATGTAGGCGCTTTCGCGTTCGACAACCAAGGAAAAGTAGTTACTAAGACTATGAACGCTTCCAAATAGGTAAAGAGTCATGAATTTAGAAATGTTGAAAATCTCGGGTCCGGAAATTAGTGGGAGAGGCAGAGACCGCTTTGGGTTTACTCTGATCGAACTGTTGGCGGTCATTGCAATCCTCTCGATTCTTGTGGCTCTGCTAATGCCGGCGGTCCAAACGACTCGAGAAGCGGCTCGAGCGACCCTTTGCAAGAGCCGCCTCAGAGACCTCGCCTTGGCTACACATTCGTACGAATCTGCTTTTCGAAAGTTCCCTCCTGGGACATTGGGGTTTTCAGGAGCCCTTGAGAGAACCCGAGCAGATTTGTTTGATTATCTGAATCCGGGGAGTTCCATTTATTGGCAGCGCATGCAGAACACGTCCGTTTTTTTCTTGTTACTTCCGTACATGGAGCAATCGGTTTTATCTGATTCGTGCCTTCCAGTGATGCGAAACGATCGGAACGGGTATTGGGACTTCTATTCGGGAATTCCACCCACCCGGTTTATTGGCGACGAACCGAGCATTTCTCAAGCGATGACTCAAGCCATTCCCCATCTGTTTTGTCCAAGTGACGACCTCGATCAAGGAGTCTTCCCGCCAACAGGAGAGGGTTTTGTTGGTGGCATGACTGTGGCCATGCAACCGGTTTGGATTGTGGACGAAGGCGAGGACGCACTGCTGCACATGGCGGTTCACCCCCAAGGAGAAACATTTCATTCGACGAACTTTGTAGCGAATTCAGGAGCCCACTCAGGGGGACCGCTGAGTGATGCGGATCGCCGTCCATTCACCGGACCCTTCACGTCTCGAATCCAATACCGTCACAAAGACTTAGTCGACGGGAGTTCCCACACTATTTTTTTTGGAGAAACGTTGGGCATGATTGACAACCAAGAACGAACGAGCAGCGTGGTCTGGTGTTTCGGCGGACTGGCCCGGGGCCGAGGAACTTGGAACTGGCGTGGGGAAGGCCCATCCGAAAACTTGCCTCACCATTTGCTCTTTGGCGACAGTTGGTATGCTGCTTTCAATAGTTTTGGCTCAAAACACCCTACGCACGCGAACTTTGCCTTTGGCGACGGCTCCGTACACTCTATGGATCGTCGAATTGATTGGTTCACGTTCTATCAACTTTGTGGCATGCAAGATGGTGGAGGAAGAATTGAGTGAGTCTTAAGGGACTCCAATCGCGTACGTGAAATAGACGCGTAAATCGGTTGAAAGTTCGAGACGGGGCAGATGCACGATGGGTTGCCCTCGGGTTCGCCCGATATGTTGCTGGACGCGGTGGAACGGAATGATTCGACCAGCTACGATGCGTCGAGTTGTCCTGCCGGTCCCTACAGTTATGGCGCTGGCGATTTCGAGGAGCAGTGCAGCCTATTTCATTTCTGGAGTCTGCATCCTGGCGGCAGCCATTTCGCGATGTGTGATGGCTCGGTGAAGTTCGTGAGCTACCACATCGACGCCGCGATCATCCCCGCGCTCGCCACCCGCAACGGTGGCGAAGTCGCCTCGCTGGAGTGAGCGGTTGCCGATCGCGTAGAAATCTTGACGGATGATCGCTCGTTGGAGTTCAGCCTTTAGGCTGTCCGTGCGCTACCTTCTTCGCACAATGGTTGATAACTGAGTTACGAAAAACACGCT
>JBGTDM010000361.1:0-1740 GCA_041748315.1 Pirellulaceae bacterium | reverse complement strand
TGGGCAACGATACCCCCAGTCGCCGCGGCGGCACAAACAAAAAAAATGCGTTCTGTTCTTTCTGTCGTAAAAGCTATCGAGATGTCGGACCCCTGGTTGAAGGGCCCGGCGATGTCTATATCTGCGGCGAATGCATAGAACTTTGCCAATCGATTTTGGAGCAGGAACAGCGTCGGCGCGGACCGACAAAGCAACTGTTTACTAAAATTCCGACGCCGCGCGAAATCGTCGCGCGGATGGACGAATATGTCATCGCCCAGACCGATGCGAAAAAGGTCTTGGCCGTTGCCGTGCATAATCACTACAAACGGCTGACGCTCGGTTGGGAAGGCTCTGAAGTCGAAATCGACAAGTCCAACATCCTGCTGGTTGGTCCCACCGGGTGTGGCAAGACGTTGCTCGCACGCACGCTGGCTCGCGTGCTGAATGTCCCCTTTGCCATCGGCGATGCCACAACCTTGACTGAGGCTGGTTATGTCGGAGAGGATGTCGAAAACCTGTTGCTCAAACTGTTGCACGCCGCCGATTTTGATATCGAAGCCGCGCAGCGAGGTATCATCTATATCGACGAGATCGATAAAATCGGAAAGACCAGCAACAACGTCTCGATTACTCGCGATGTGTCTGGCGAGGGTGTTCAACAGGCATTGCTGAAAATGCTCGAAGGAACGATTGCCAACGTCCCCCCACAAGGTGGCCGGAAGCATCCAGAACAACAATACATCCAACTCGACACCTCGAACATCCTGTTCATTTGTGGTGGTACCTTCGTCGGTGTGGATGATATTATCCGGAAACGATTGGGACGTCGGACGATGGGTTTTGGACAGGATCAAGGCCGCCGCGAAGACCGAGACCTCAGCGAATTGTTGCCCGAGGTTTGTTCAGAGGATATCCACGAATTTGGTTTGATCCCCGAACTCGTCGGTCGACTCCCGGTGGTGACTGCATTGACGCCACTGAACGAAGCTGGGTTGAAGCAAGTCCTCACTGAACCGAAAAACGCGTTGATTCGCCAGTATCAGAGCTTGTTCGAAATGGAAAGTTGCGAACTCAAATTCACCGACGATGCTTTGACATCTGTTGCGAAAAAAGCATTGCAAAAAGGGACCGGTGCTCGTGGCCTGCGCAGCATCATCGAACAAGTCATGTTGGACATCATGTATGACTTGCCGGAACAACCCAAGGGCTCCAAGATTGTCATCACCGAAGATCTTGTGACCGGCAAGCGGAACATGTACGACGTCCCCGATTCCAAGAGCGCCTAAACGATTGTAAACGCTTTTAAGCCAGCATTCGAGTCAAGTTGCTACATCGTAAATCGCAAAGTTTCAAATCGATGTGGCAACTTGATATCCGTGGCGATCTATTTGGAGACGGTCCTGCCTTCAAGGACACTGTGAAGTTTCACAGGGGGTGACTCAAGTCCGGCGGAATTGCGTTATTTCCTCACTGAATTGAATTCGAAGCAATGGGTCGATCCGTCCCCCCATCGACCCGTTTTCTTCGCTCGATCCAATTTGCGTCGTACGCATTCTGTGACGCATGATCAACGATTCAAAAGATCCATCTCATTGCGCTGTGATGGTCTCCAGGGGTTAGCCCGCATTTCTCACAACGATGACTTTTGCGTTGGCGATCGCTCGATTGTTGGGCAAATGTCAGTGTTGTGGGCAACGGTGCGTTCAGGTCAAAGTGTCGGCCTGAGGATGTGTCGGCCTGAGGACAGGCCGACCTACT
>JBGTDM010000360.1:0-27014 GCA_041748315.1 Pirellulaceae bacterium | reverse complement strand
TCCGCGACACTGGCGCCGACCTCCCCGAGGGCGGACGCTACGGAACAAAGATACGCCGTCCATTATAAAATGGTGTATGTACCATACAAGCCGTCAAACGACGAAGAACCGTTGTACGCGCAAGTGTTGTCGAAACGGAATTCGTCTAGGACGAAATAACTGCAAACCTGTGCTGAAATTCAAACCATATCGACGCGGCGGCGTTTTCGTTTCCGTTTTTCTCGACATCCCCGACAGATTCCAGAAATGATTAGGCGATGGCTGGTCACTTGAAATCCGTGGACTTCAGCCACGCCTTGGCGAATTTCTTCCAACTTTTCGTTTTGAAACTCGATCAGACGATGGCACTCTGTACAGTACAGATGGTCATGTTGCGGATAGCCATAATCGTGTTCGTACACGCTTCGGCCGTCCAACTCGATCTTTCTTAGCAGCCCGGCATCGACGAACTCGGAAAGCGTCCGATAGACGGTCGGCCGACTGACGTAACCGTCGCGACCTTTTCGGGGGAGTTGGTCAATCAATTGATCGACGTCAAAATGCTGGTGTTTCTTGAAGACATGATCGAGTAAAACTCGCCGCTGCTCGGTATTCCGCATCCCTCGCATTTGCAAAAATTCCTCGAACCGTTCCCGGGGGGAAGAAGCGGTCTTTACCTTCCCCAATGGAGTCGCAGTTCCGATCATTTGGCCATGCTTGCTATTCGACATACCTGCTCCGTTTCTCCAGCTACAATTTCGCCAGTAACAAGTTTCTGTTGGTCGAGTTGCTCGTGCTCGATCCGGGGAGCTCTGAGCTTTCAGAAATATCAATCACCGTTTGTTTTGAACCCTCAACCCTCAGGTCGCACATGCCAATAGTCACAACACGATTCCGTTAAAGAATTTTCGGCAACTCGTCCCTTGGGGGAACTCATCGCTTATTGAGACCGAACTAACAAATCAGCCCATTTGTTGTAGCAATGTCTATTTTTCAGTCTCAACAAAATTATACGGCTGGAGCGAACAAATTGCAACTCGGTCCAACCCTATCGAAATTTCGGGCGAAACATTCACCTGTTCCAAGCGCAAGCACCATCGTTTCAATCCGTCACGACCTCAAATACCACGACCTCAAATACACCGTGCCCATCGGTTTCTTGCGTCTCAGACCAGCGTTCGTCCGAGTCATCTTCCACTGCGCATTGTACAACTCTTGTCCGAATGCCGAAGATGGAAACAATTCAAGTCCAGCGAGAGCCTTCGACCTTGGATTTTGTCGTTGCCTATTGGCGTCGCGACCGGTACAGGCTAAGCTTCCCAGCTCGGGTCAGGAAATCGTGGACAATCGAGGAGCCTTTGATGCGTCAGCTTTCTAGTTCTTGTTTCGTTGTTTTTTTTTCGTCGATTTTACTATTCAGTGGTTGCCAGCCTGGTACCTCGGTTGGTGAACCCGACTCTGAGGAACTGAATGTCAGCGACCGTGTTTCGTTGAGGGGGACTTATGATCGGAGCGAGGCCTTTGGTAATTTGATTGACGACGCCGATCCCGAAAATGTCTTGCGGCGATTTATGATCGCCACGATTTTTGGCGACATCGAAATGCTGGAGCAAACTGCGTTGTCAAATGAGCAACTCGCTCTACTGGCTGATAACTTTCTGTCTCCGGCTCAACGAACGGCCGCCGCCAAGCAATTGAACATCGTTCCGATTGTAAGACTAGAAGTCGGTGACAGTTTTGAGATGCCAAATGGAGACGAGTACGTCGTCGACGAGTCGATGTCGAATGAAACGAAGCAGCTATTCAACTTTCCCGGCAATCCTATTCCATTCGAGTTGGTTCTCAATGAGGAGGCTTGGCGAGTCAACGCTGCGCCACTGATCGCCATTCGTAAAACGGCGAATGAGTTACGAAACCAGGATCGCAAGTAAATCAAACCGGAATCGAGGCGAGTACGACGCACTTACAAAAAAAGGCTGGTGCCCTGGGTGCAACCCAAAGACCAGCCGGTCTGTGACGAGCCGTTAACAAAAATCAAAAACTCATTGCGGCGATGAGTCGACCATCAATGAATGCTGGGGCAACCAGCGCCGAGTCGGGTCTGACTCAACGTCGATTGATTTGGCCTGGATTCAAACTAATTGATCCAACATTCGTTCGACCGCAGTATTCAACTTCTGGTCGGTGTCGTAAGTCCCGTTGGCAATTTGAGATTTGATCTCGGCAATTCTCGAACTGCGAACATCTGCCGTATCTCCGAGTTGATTTGCGGCATGGGCTTCGGCGGAAATGTCCAATCGATCGACAACATTTAGGGTTGCAACTTCTGGGGTTTTGTCGGTCGAGGTCACTCCGCCGTTCATACGAACGGTTTGTGCAGCATGAACTGAACTTGTTCCACGTATCTCCATCTTTCAATCTCCGTTATGGCACCAGTTATCCTGGCATGCGAGTATTCTGCAAAAAGGCACATCATCCAATTGTGACCTGGAATTGTTCGATCCGTTCAGAAAGTGTAGCCAATTTTCAAGTTCAACCGAAGGCTGATCCAAAATATCCGGTCTACGACTTCCCATTGAAATCTTCAATTGTCGGCCACGATCCAAGCCTGCGTCGGGCTTTCCTTGTCTGAAGTGCCTTCCATAACGGGGGGACTGACTCTTGCAGACGCTGCTGTGGAGCAACCATTTCATCGGAAAGTAACGCTAGCATTTATTAGTTTGAATTCCTGTTGTCTTGTTGTGACGTTCATGTTCGCCATTATAGCTGCGCGAAAAAAATCGGACAGGTCTAGGCTTGAACCCTCGTGATTAACTAAGCCATGCAATTGGCGTCCACTCCGCTACGATTGTCAAATTTTCTCGTCGATTAACTTGACGCACCAGCAGTACGTGCTGCATCCAAACAAAGTTCTGCGCGAGCTGTTAAAAAACTGGCGTATTACAAAATGCTACCGCTAGCTTGCGCGCACTGAAAATCGGTTCGACTTTTTCTGAACAAATGTCGTTAGAAATTCGTCTAATGCTCAAGTTCAAACAAGTTGAGGAATGCGGTTGGAAACTAATAGACTTGCCGCAATCCTCTTTCACTAATTTACTTAATCCTCATGACCGGCAAGATGCTTGGAACTATCTCGATCGTTGGCAGGGACCGCCGATTAATCGTAATCGAAAGGCTTCCTTTATATGATCAACCGTATAGATTCGACTCCACCCATGAACCTTGCCCGCAAGTCCAACGATCCAGAAATGCTTGTCAATATGGAGGCATTTTTTGACTTCAGTTTTTGGATGGCCGAGGAACTCCAAGACTTGATCAGTCAAGTCCAGCTTCAGACGGGACCGTTCAACGAAAAATTCGTCGCCGCGATCGACAACTTTGAAGCACCCTACGAACATTGGGTCGAATGGGAATAACGTAAGAATGCCTCGGTGGACATTCGTACTTTTTCCACCGTTGGTATCCGTTGTTTTCGGACATCGAATCTCATTCCCGCGAACATGTTAGTTACAGAAAACCGGGGGAATAACCTTCGCTGCAATTGAATGACGGCTAGCTTTCACAATGATGTCGACGTCGTGTGGCGATCATTGGTCAAATTTACGACCAAGGGACGAAACCTCCTGATGATTTACGAGGCTTTTCCCCGGTATTCCTTCGAGCCTTTCTGACCGCGTTGGTGCTGCCAGCGTTTTTCGGTGCACTACAGATCGGTTTCGAGCGCGCCTTCGCGGAATAATTCGCACTCGCCAACTAGCACCATTTGTCTGGTAAAGATCTTGCCGATTACCGTGTTGTCGGCCATTCCGACTCGAACGTTCACCTTGACTTTGCGGGTCGTCGGAGTGATCACTGCGGGCGTGATTGTGATGCGAGAATTGCGTGCGCCAACTCGATTCAACATCGATGCGACTTGGCGCCGAACATCATTCGCGGTGGCACCAGGTACAATCCCTTCACGTGCGCCTTCGTAAGCGGCGGCTTCCGCGGCGTGGCGAAGAAATGTAGCACGGGCCATTTCATAACAGCCGAATAAAAACAACAGGTACACTGGGATGGTTAGGGCCATTTCCACCGCTAACGCGCCCTGTCGATGTTTGCGTCGTCTCGGTCGGGTAAGAGTTATCATAGAAAGGTCCAGGCAAGGAATTGATTGTTGGCAGGGCAAATCATTCTGGGAATCAAGCAAGAACTCAGTGGTAATTTTCGATCATTTATTGAGAATCCGTTGTTGCCTACTATCATGGCAATTGGGTTATTCAATTAACAGCACTGGCAATTCGCGAGCTACATCGCGAAAGGCCTCGATCAGTAGTTCGTTCGTATCGGCATGCAAATGAATGCCTCCGGTTCGATCCGCGACTTGTCGCATGAGCGATACATTAGCGTCTCTGCTAAATGTAATCGTGTGAATCGTAATCCCTTGCTGAGCGGCTTCGTCTGCTTTTATCAGCGGACTTACCCCCCGATTGTGATTCCCGTCGGTCATAACGATGATTTGTTTCAGGGCACCCGAGCGCGCCCGAGGATCTTGAAATGAACGTAATCCCAACTCGATTCCTTCGCCGATTGCGGTCCACCCGGCAGGACTCTCGTTTGCGAACGCGCGTTGTATGGCATTCAAATCGCTGGTCATATCCTGTAATTTACGTGCGTTCGTGCTATAGACCGTGAGCGAGACCATTTCCAGTTGAGGCAAATCCTCCAATTCCTGCAAAAAAACGGTCAAGGCATTTCGCAAGGCGTCAAATCGTCCGAATAACTGCATCGAGCCGGAAACGTCAAGCACCAACGCAATATCGCGAAGTTGTTGCGTGGAAGTCGCCACCATTCGGGGATTAAACTCGGTGACTCCGAAGATCTGACCAAACAACATCGGGACAGACCCGCTCAAAGATCCCTGCGAACGATCACCCAAAACTCGTACCGTATTAATGGGCGTTTTACCGGGCAGAAATTGAAAGCGGCCTGTTCCAGTTCGTTGATTGGCACCAAACTCAATCTCAGAAGGACGGAGCTGCAACGGTTGTCCAGCAACGTTGTTTTGCTGCGCGATATCAATTGCGACTTGACGGGCCAGGCTTTCGTCACCGGTCCGTCCCAAGACTTCCGAGGCAGCGCGAGACGCTGCGTCGGTTGCGGTTCTCAGTTCTGCTCGAGTGACATGGATATGGGCAAAGTCAATTGCGAACGTAGCGGCCACCAGCAAAATCACCAACGTTACGGCAATCAAAACCAACATGGCACCCCTTCGATGCTGGCTTGTTGGATTGGATCGATGACCAGTTTTTTTCTGATTTCTCATGGTTGACGGTACTTATAGGGTGCCTGCTAAAGACGATTTGGTTGTTTAATTTCTGAACGGACGATTTCTTCTATTCCTTGACCATGGCTGCCGTTCCGGTGATGGTTGTGCCATTGAACGGAGGAAAGTTGAAAATACTATTGGAATTTCCAGGAGCCGAGACGGTGACACGAATCAATTCGCCTCGGGCAACGCTCGCGACATTTGCCGGTTCGAATTCAATTTGAATGTTGGAAATGCGCCGACCGTCAGCCACATTGTTGGCCGCGTTGATGGCGGTCGCGTTCGTTCCTCTTCGGTGGATCGCGACCTTTGCTGCTTCGTAGGAAGATTGAACCAGCGCTTGCCGCATAAAAAGCATGTTGGCCGATTCAATCGTTCCCATGACCACCAGTAAAATGACAGGGAGGCACACGGCAAGTTCAACAACAGCTGCGGCAGATCGCCGCATCGGTTTGGAAGCCAGACTTTTCACTGGCGCGGAGCGGCCGCGCCACCTGTTGCACAACCGGCGGGAGAAACACAGATAATTTTGTGACCGTATTGTCGAGTTCATCGGGGTGACCCGCAACGTGAAAGAGTTAGCCAAAATTAAATCCGTAGATCCGAGAATGATCGGATAGACTTCAAGGGCAATAGATGTCGATATGCGATGTCGTGAATCCAGGCATCAGACTTCCACTTCCGTTTCATGATGTTGATCGGCGGTAGCGATCGATGGTTGTTTCGCTTGCCGAATTTGCTGCGCCAATTCATTGAATTCAGCGGCCGCACCCCCCCAAAAGTCGTTGTTTCTGAATTTGAGAGGCTCTACATCACCGGTCTCAGCCAGTTCACGCATCGCACGTCGTAATCTGTAGATAGGACCGACAAACCGGTTGCTAAAGCGCACCGTATCGAGCATAAATGCCGGCAGTAACGAGAACATGATTATCGCCAGTAAGATGTATTGACGGAAAGGCTCCGTGACCCGATCGGCAAGCGGCTTCTCAGGTGACCCCAACAACAGATTGAAAAACATCACGGTCATCATCAACACCGCAAAAAATATCAACCAATGACCTAGCACACGACGTATTAGCTGTCCCTGCACGGCCGAATCTACAAAATTCTGTTTTCGTTTTGACATGGAAAATCTCCAACAATAGTCGATACCTTCGAGCCCCGTAATTAGTTTGGCAACTCTGAAACTCATCTAAAAGGCTAGGTTGTGTAACGTGAAATTTCGACTAAATGAAAAGGAAACAACCGATTTGCAGGTTCGACCTGATAGAACAAATCATCAATCCGATACAACCAGATCGTCCGCCGAGGGAACATCAACGATGATTCAACCAGGCCAGGGTCAATCGATCAAGCGAAAAACGCACCATGACCAGATTCGCATCTCAATCGCAATCATGAGTCGTCGTTTTTCTATTGCGCTCGTTGAATACGGGGTTTGAAGTCGCTTTTCGTCGTTCGAGCGGTGATCACAATGCAATGGTTCAAAGATACACGAACTTTGAGGCCGCTTCACTCTTGGGCCAGGCGATCGAGTTCGTTCAATCGAAACCGCACACTTAGAATATAGGGGGACTGGTCCTCGTCCCAGTGCCCGTAGGTCGTGATGACAAAGGTGTCGTCGGGCAAAACTTCAACGCCCGGATAGGCGCAATCTGTTCCTTTCAAATTGTCTTTCAAGCGAACCAGATATTGCCCGTCGGCACCTGATACCAGGTCATCGTAGGTTCCGACCCATGCGACCCAATCGCCCTGAAACTCATCAGGTTCCTTGGTGTTCGGCAAAACGCGCCGAAACGAAATCAACAGGCGCCCGTCTGAAGTATATTTTGCCGTGTGTCGATCGCCACACAGAGAGTCGGGCAGGTTTCTTGGCTCCGACCAGGTTTCACCTTCATCGTCGGAAAAAATAATCTGGGATTGATGCCTGCGACTGTTTTCTCGCAATAGCACTGCCAGTTGACTTCCGTCTGTCGACCGGACGATTCCGGGCTCGCAAATGTGTTTGCTGCTGGATTGTAAAATCGGCGACGGATCTGACCAGGTGAGACCTCCGTCAACACTAACCGTCTTGAGCAACGTGAACTCAATCGGCGATTTCTGCCGAGTTTGCTGAGTCAGGAATCGCCCATCATCGTGAAACATCGCCAGGTAATGTCCTGGTCCAGTTTGTAAACCTTCGACGTCACCCATGACGACAATTCCCCCCCAATCGCCGATCTTTTCCAACTCACTCCAGCTTGCACCATCGTTTTCACTGATTGACATCCGCGCGGGATACAAACCCGAAAACATGATGACTCGTTTTTTGCCACCGGGATCAATGACTCGATGCAGCGTCGGAGTCTCTTGGGAAGTAGCCCAGCTTTGAGGAGTTGCCAATCGGTCAGACCAGGTTTTGCCACCATCCAAACTTCGCTTGTACAGCACTTCACCTCGACCATGCCCCTTCGGGTAAACGCATAAAATCGTTTGTCCATCCTCGAACAGGCAAGTCGTGGGGTGCCCCAAATACTGATTCGCTTCACGGTCCACGACGACCTGGCGTTGTGTATGATCGTTTAAGTCAATTCGAATCAATGGTGTCACGTCGTCTTGCCCGAATAGCGAACCGCTAATGAACCACCCCGACAGGCAGGTCAACACGCCAATTGTGAACCGTCGACCCAAACTGACTCGGTGACTGAAAAACGTCAAAATGCGTTGCTGTAAATTGATAGATGGATGGTTCATCTTAATTGAATCTCCCACAGGCGTTAGTCGAGTACATCTTGGTCAACCTCGATATTACTTCTTCCCATGCTAGAAATGAAGTGGGGCGAAGGGAGTCTGGCATCTGCTGGCAAACCGAATACGATCCAGCATGGTTAATTCAGTTCTGAGCCTGGCGCGGACGGGCATGACAACGCAGCTCGTGTTATAATCCTGTCCGACCGTCATTTAGAGGGGCGTTTCCCGGACTTGAATTGCCCATATTGGGACTGTCTTCGCAACATATGATGATAATGTTGTGCGAAACGATGAGCCTCGTCGCGAACGTATTGCAGGAGTCGCAATGCGAAGGAATGGCGACTGAGTTGCAATGGCTCGGTCTGATCTGGACGAAAAATCAACTCCTCTTTTTTGGCGAGAGAGAGGACAATGGGTGGCTCAATTTTCAACGAAGCGAAGGCTGACATCGCCGCATTAAGTTGTCCTTTGCCTCCATCGATCACTAGGATGTCAGGGAAGACTGAATCCTCGTCTGCGAGTTGCTTGAATCGGCGCGCGACGACTTCGTGGATACTTTGGAAATCGTCGATCCCCTGCACATCACGGATTTTAAAGCGACGATAACCTGGCTTAAACGGGAGTCCATCGATGAATTGAACGAGGCTGGCTACGGTTTCCGTGCCCCCGAGATGAGCGATATCTACCCCTTCGATCGTTCGGGGTTCGACAGTCAATTTGAGTACTTTTTTGAGACCGGCTAATCCCTTCTTGGGATCGATGTAAAAGACCTCCGGCTGTTCATGTGATTCTAAATCACCTCGTTCATTCAGTGAATGCAACATCGACAATTCGTCGCGCAACACGGCGGCCACCTCATATTGATGATTCGCAGCGGCCTGCTTCATTTCGTCTTCCATCTGCTTAAGCAAATCAGACTTTTTCCCGTCCAGAAACATTTGTAGTCGCCGAATGTCCTTTCGATAGGACTCTTTGTCGATTCGCATATTGCATGGAGCAGTGCATTGTTGAATACTCGCTAACAGACAGGGACGAAACCAGCGCCACCGCTCGTCATGCTCGTCGATGTCCAGAGTACAGGTCCGAAATTTGAAGATTTTCTGCAGGACTTGAACCGCGCCGCGCAATGAACCAACATTTGCAAAGGGTCCATAGAGTTTCACTCCTTTGAGCTCCGGTTCGCGCGTGACTTCGATACGCGGAAAATCTTCGTGAGTACGGATTTGTAAATAGGGGAATGACTTGTCATCCTTTAAATCACGATTGTTGATTGGCTGAATATCTTTGATCAACCGCGATTCCACCAAGAGTGCATCGACTTCGCTGTCGCATTCGATGAAGTCGACGTCACAGATCTTTTCAATCCAATTTACGATCCGCTCGTCCGACTTGGCTCCCTGCAGAAAATAGCTTGCGGCGCGGGCGCGCAGGTTCTTGGCTTTACCAACATAAATGACGACGCCAGCAGCGTCCTTCATCAGGTAAACACCGGGGGCCTTGGGAAACGAGCGGATTTTGTCGGCAGCCACCGTGAACGAGCCAACGTCGTCGTGCGGTGCAGGTTCTTCGTTGGGTGTGTCCAATCGCTCAGGCCTCCAAGTGATGAAGCCGACTACCCGATGTTCGAATAAGAGATATCAAGTACCTTAAAATTAATCACTCCGGCGGGCACTTCGATGCCAACCGTTTCACCAACTTTCTTACCTAACAAACCCTGGCCGATTGGGCTGGTGATCAAATACTTACCTTGATCATAGTCTTCTTCGCCCGCTCCAACGAGCGTAATGACTTCTTCATCGTCCAGATCTAAATCGAGAAGCTTAACAGTGGCACCGAATGCAATTTCGTCTTTCGGAATGTTCTTTGGATCGACAATTGTGGCCATTGCCAATTTGGTTTTGAGCTGATTGATTTTGGCCTGCAGTTGACCTTGAGCTTCCCGTTGACCGTGGTATTCAGCGTTCTCCTTAAGATCGCCTTCTTCGCGCGCTATTGCGATTTTTTCAACGATTTTAGGCATTTCGACGTCTTCGAGTTGTTTAATTTGTTCCCGAATCCGACTGTAGCCTTCTTGAGTCATGGGTACGCGACTGGACATTGGCTGATCTCCATTAAAACGGCAAGCCGCGGCACATCGTCAACCACTTCTGAAACGGCCCAGAACGCATTGTTGACTGGAACCGCGTCTTGGCCCGGTTGACCATCGCACGCATGGGTTAACGAGTGTCGGCGCAAGTTTGTTAGTGAACCGATCGGTTGACTTCGGTCGACCGAAAGGCGATGCGCCCATGAACTCGCGAAAAAGTCCTTCATTACAAAAAAATTACGACCCGCCTATTGAAGCGAGTCGTTTTGGTCATTGTATTAGAACGTCTCCATTACGTCAAGCTAATGCTGGTCGCGGCCCCACAAACCATCCCGGGACCCATGCCAGCTTGTCAGCAATTCATCGATCGCAAAGACGGATGGGCCCACGATCGCTCGAAAATCGTATAACACGCTCAGCCCAAGACAAATATTTGATTAGTTTCATTCAAGGAATAAACTATTCCGACGTTACAACGGCATTCATCAAATAGAGCAGGCTGCCACAACTTCCGCAAAAAACCGTGCGCCGCATGGTCAATTGGCTAAACGTTTGAGTATTGATTATCTTCATGCAATGACCGCACGTCCTGTCCTCGACTTTTGCCAAAGCCCCTTCACCAAGTACCTTGGCCAATCGAATAACTTCCGCCCGCACGTCCGGCGGAAGCAACGCTTGACTTTGCGAGATGTCCTTAACGACATCGTTCAAGTCACGTTGCAGAACTTCAATGGTTGATGCGGATTCTCGGCGGACTCGTTCGACCTCCAATTTAAGCGTCGCCAGATTATCCTGGGATTGAGCCAATTCGGCTTCCAGCATGTCGACTTTTTCCAATTGCTCAAGAATCTCGTCCTGCAAAACCTGATTCGCTTGGTGATCGGCTGCGATCTGATCGTTAAGCAACTGGAATTCTCGATTGGATTCGCAACTGTTGCGCTGTGTCGTCAATTTCTCAATATGATCTTCACGTTCGCTCAATTGAAGCTGTTTCTGGTCGGCTTTCATTTTTGTTGCGCGAATTGCTTCTTTATAGGTGGCAACCTTGTCTTCATAGTTCGCGACGTTTGCCTCGGCGATTCGAACAACTCGCGGCGCTTTATCCAACCGTTCCGATAAATCCGTTTGCTGACGCAATAGATGATGAAGTCGTTGCAGTAAGTTTGGGTCTAATTCCGGGGCCATATGAGTTCCAATTGCAAATAGCTGCCGAGTTGATTCTCCACAGGCGCTCTGAAAAAAAACGAAAATAAATTCACCTTTCGCGAGTCAAAACAAATCGGTACTCCTGGATTGGTTCCTAAAGTGTTTGCAAATCATCCGTGCGCTCAGCGAAGGCAAGTTTTCACGATTCAAATCGAACATTAACGATTCTAGCATTTTCAGACACCGAAAACAGGGCACATGGCAAAAGCCTGCTTCGCATGAATCGCCCCCCAAGGGAGTCCTCGCCACCAAAATAACGGAGGACCCCGTAACCAAGGTAAGTGACGAATGCACCCAGCCAATTGAAGCAAGCCGAGACGTTCACCGAATAAATTGGCAATCACATCCGATTTGAGAAAAGTGTTGCTCGCCTTACCTGGAACCGATTGACCCGGTGGACGGCGATCGAACTTCGGCGACCAAAGTGAGAGTTTGTGGGGAACGTTTTGAGTTTACGAGTTGAGCGAGTGCCTCAAATCATCGAGCTCGTTCAAATGCCCCGTTCATGGACCAAACAGTCGTTTGCGATGGCTCTCATCGATTTGGAAATTGAGCGTCAAAATATCATAAACAACACCCAGTCCCAGCAAGCCGAGCGTGAAGAGAAAAACCAGCCCGGTGATCCATTTGCCTTGCAGAAATCGATGGAGCCCCAGAAATCCGGTGAGGATCAACAGAATCCAGGCAATGTTGTAGTCGATCGGGCCCGGAGCAAACCGAAAGTTGGCTTCCCGATCCATCGCCGGTATTAGAAATGCGTCAATCAACCAGCCGATACCCAAAAGACCTAGAGTCAGGAACCAGATGATCCCCGTAATTGGCTTTCCATAGTAGAAGCGATGCGCACCAGTAAACCCGAAGACCCATAACACATACCCAATTGCGATTGAATGAGTGTCTTGACTAACCATCACAACCGGTTGTTCTGAGAAATGACCGGCGGCTGGATAATAATAGGTTGCGGTGCCCATTGCTGGCATACTCCTGTTGATTTAAATACGTCTAAGTTAATCGTGATAAGAAATAATTGACGCTGGAACGGTGAAACTGATTCAAGATCTAAAATGGGAAGCCCACTGCGGCGGTGAGTGACCACCCATATTCCCTTGCCACCCACGTTTCATGTCGAGACGCGGGCGAGAAACCTGGTACTGGATCCTATTCTCTATTCGAAAAGGCATCGCCGATCTTGGCCTGTAAGGAAAAAATCGGCAGAATTCCATCCGATTTTGTTGAAAATGGTCGGCGCGATTGAGGATGACCGTGCGGCAACCTGGCGTATTCTTCGCTGCTTCGAACGGCGAACCGGTCACGCAAAAATCGGTCGAAGGGCTTTTGCGAAGAGACTTTTCTTGGTAGACTTCGCTTCGATTTCTTCTCAAATAATCGTGAACTGCTTTCCAGTTTCCCGGTCATAAGAACGGCGATTAAATGTGAACTGGATGGTTGCTGCGCGTCGACCGTCATGGAATCGACGGCCAGGTCTGATCTCAAACGGGATAAGCTGGTCAAGTTCATTCGCGAACCTTTGACATCAGCGATATTGATTTCGCTGTTTCCGGAACGCTGATTTAAAAGGATTTCAGTTGAGGACGTAGCTCAGTCGGTAGAGCAACGGACTTTTAATCCGTAGGTCCTGGGTTCGAGCCCCAGCGTCCTCACTTGCAAGGAGTGCACCGAAAAGGCGTTTCCGCTTGCGGCGACACCCCTTTGGGCTGAAAAAAACAGGTTCTGCGACCGCAAGGGTTGGCTTTTTCGCTTATGTGGCCAACCACAGCAACGCGATCTAAAATCCTCGGCTGTCTGCTAAGCGGCCGGGGTATTTTTGTATCTTGATGCCAGCCACAGCACCAGGTCGTTGGAAGTCGACTATTGAAACTCAAAGTCGACAATGACGGCAAAGTGATCCGAGCCAACTCGTTCGGAGAGTCGACGGTTGACGATGGCAATTTGCCGATCGACAAACACATGGTCAATCGGAATCCGAACCAAATATCCAGAGTTGATCGACGGCCAGGAGGGTTGAATTCCAAAACCCTTCCGCGTGTCTTTCAGCCGGGTAGAGTTCAAAAAATTCCTGATCTGATATGACCAACTTGTGCAGTTGAAATCTCCGCAACAGATCACCGGTAGTGTTTCCTTCTGAACCAGTTCTGCGATTTCACGAATCTGTTGGTTTCGAGTGAAAATTCGATCTGTCGTTATTGGTGAATTTGGATGCGAGACAATCAAAGTGGCAGTCTGTTCGGGGAAGTGAATTTCGGCACGAACGACAGCAATATCTGTCACACGGGGTGCCGTTGCCAGATTGGAATCTTGCACGAGTTCAAACTTGGAATAAATCCGAGCACCGACACCCCGATAGTTCGGATCGATTCCCGAATGCGGATACGATTCCTTTAAAATCTCAACCCTCTTGACGATTCGTTTTGTGATTTCAACAAAGCAGATCACATCTGGATCTTCACGCTCAATTAGCTTCAAGACTTCATCAAGTTGCCGATTTCCATGGAAGAGATTGAGAAACATGATCCTGCGCACCGGTTGAGTTACACCGTTTGGAGCGTGTGTATCCGGGATATAAAGCGCGATGGCAACCACGATGGTCGGAATGGATAGAACCAAGCAGATCGCCGCCCAGCGGATCTCCTTGCGAAGCAGGAGCGCCAAACCGACAACCACGAGCAAAACAGTCAGATGAAATCGATATTGATAGACGACATCAAACCATGGCAGCCAGAACTCAAACAACGACAACAGGACCAACGTTGAAATTACAACTGCAGCCACTTTCGTTGTCACATCCACCGCGCGCCCCGCAAAGATTGCGGCTTGCCAATCCGTGCGGTCGCCAGATTCTTTTTCGGCTGTTAAATCGGCTGAAGCATCTTCATGCGGATTGAAAGAATCCTCAGAGTCGCGTTCGGTTGTCATTGTCTAACTGGATCTGGTGTGAATTCGAAAGAACTTGCTTCAATACCGTGTACCAGCCTCTGGATGGATGTGATCCATTTAACCGTGCCGCGCACAAAAACCCCGTAAGAAGTTGTAGCAGTCATCTTGGTCAATCCAGCCATTTCAGGGCGATAACTTCAAGCATCCTGGAATGAATCGGAATTCAACCCCGATTCGACCGAGATTAGTAAGGGAGATTCGGTCAGGACACAACATTAAGCAATGGCGAGGTAATTGAAAGGAAAACGACACCCGACATCACCATTGAATGCGCCAAACCGCTCAATTTGATATTCGGTCGACCGCGCTGTCATCGTAAATTATTCTCGATCGATCGACAAGGGCGACCAATGCAATTGGATTCCTGGCGCTTTCATTGTAAGATTGGGTTAATCTTTGGACCGTTAGCAGAAGCGATTGTAAATGATTGAACTCACTGCGCTAAACTCCGTTGGTCGTCTCACACTCGTCGCTTTTTTGAGCGTCGTCGCCTGGATTGGCGTCCAACCGGAGCGTGCCCATGCAGGGCAGATTCCGTTGAATTCCATGCAGGAAATTCAGCAAGCGACTCAACTCGCTTCGCACAACGAGCGCGTCAATGAATCCGTGGCTCCATCGGTAAAGTCAACAGCGGTTGTTTCTAGTCCAGATGACAAAGAGTTTAATGGAGAGACCGCCTATGCGGTGTTGAAATGGGTTTGTGAATTGGGGCCGCGGATCAGCGGTACCGAGGCGATGAATCGCCAACAGCTAATGCTGGAAGAACACTTCACAAAACTTGGTGGTATCGTCAAACGTCAGGAGTTTACGGTTAATCATCCGGTCACTCATGTCGCAACCAAACTGACGAATTTGATCGTCGAATGGCATCCTGATCGCGACCAGCGAATTCTGATTTGCTGTCATTACGATACTCGTCCATTTCCAGATAAGGATCTTCACAACCCACGTGGTCTATTTTTAGGGGCGAATGATGGGGCGAGCGGTGTGGGGTTGCTCTATGAGTTGGGGAGGCACATGAAAGAGCTCAACACCGATTTTGGTGTTGACTTCGTATTTTTTGACGCCGAGGAGTTTATCTACGATCGGAATCGCGATCCACTCTTTGTCGGCTCGACTTTTTTCGCTCGTGACTATGCGAATCGTCCCCCAAAATATGTTTATCGGCGCGGCGTGTTAGTCGATATGATCGGTGATAAAGACTTGCAAATCTACTACGAGACCAATAGTCTGTACCATGCCAGGGAGTTGACGGTCGAGATTTTTGAAGCGGCCCGTGAGTTGGGTGTGAAAGAGTTTATACCTCGCAATCGCCATAAAATTCGGGATGATCATTTACCACTCAACGAAATTGCAAAAATCCCGACGACCGATATTATCGATTTTGATTACCCCAATCCAAGATCGAAAAATGCTTATTGGCATACGACTGCGGATGTGCCGGAAAACTGTTCCGCAGAGTCGTTGGAAAAAGTTGGTAAAGTGATTTTGTATTGGCTTAGAAAGCAGGAGAAGGTCCACTGAGAATTGCCATCGGAGCATTGATTTTCGCAGGCGGCATCATGTTAATTTTGCGGCATTTTCACATTTGGCGCAAATTGACGGACGCGACCGAAGATCCGATCGAACACCTATTTTTGAAATCCCAGTTGCGGCGACGGTGCTTGACGAGTGCAGGCGTTGCGGCCCTGGGATTAATTCTTGGCAGTTTTCCTTTCGCGTTCAGGTTCCGAGACCCGGTTTCCATGACCGTATTGCTGGCTGCGGCACTGATCTTGATGTGCATGATCATCTTGATGGCAACCTTAGACATCTTTTCTTCGCGGTATATTGTCAGCCGAGAAAAAGGAAAATCTGACAAGGCTAAACTCGACTTGTTAAAGGAACACGAACGCCTAAAAGAAAAAATGCGAAATGAAAAATCTGGTGAGGATTCAACCAAATGATCAAAAATGATCATCGGATCAAGGATGATGAAAAATCCTCGATGACCGGGTAAGTGCTTGGCTTCGAAATCAATTCAGTGATTCTACCGTAGGGATGGGAACGCAATGAACTCAACGACTGAAGTGTTGACGGTAATCCTGGCAGGAGGAAAAGGGTCCCGCTTGGAACCGCTCACACGAGATCGAGCGAAGCCGGCCGTTCCAATCGGTGGACAATACAGAATTATCGATTTTACATTGTCGAACTGCCTGAACAGTGGGTTTCGTCAAGTCCTGGTATTGACCCAATACAAAGCAACCAGCTTGGAGCGACACATCAACTTGGGTTGGCGAAAATACTTTTGTCATGAATTGGATGAGTTCATTGAGACGTTACCTCCGCAACAACGAATTGATGAAAACTGGTACGCTGGCACTGCCGATGCCGTTTATCAAAATATCTATTCGCTAGAGAAAATTGATCCGAAATACGTCGTCATTTTGGCCGGTGACCATATCTACAAGATGAATTACCAGAAGATGGTCGACTATCATCGGCAAGTTGGAGCCGATCTGACCATTGGTGCCCTGCAGGTACCTCGAGTGGAAGCCAGCCAATTTGGGGTGATGCAGGTCGATTCCCACGATCGAATCATTGGATTCCAGGAAAAACCTCAATCACCAGCACATGTTCCGGGGAATACGGAGCAATCGTTGGTCAGCATGGGCATCTACGTGTTTTCGGCGGAGACGCTTTTCGAACAACTCTGTCAGGATGCCAACGATCAATCCAGCGCTCGCGATTTTGGTAAAAACATCATTCCCAACATCATCCAATCGCATCAGGTCTTTGCCTACCCATTCTTGGACGAAAATCGAAAGGCACAAGCGTATTGGCGCGATGTGGGTACCATCGATTCCTATTTTGAGGCCAACATGGATTTGGTCAGTGTTGACCCACAGTTGAACTTGTACGATGACCATTGGCCCATTCGCACCTACATGCAGAATTTACCTCCAGCTAAATTTGTGTTCGGGGGAATGGGTTCCCATCAGGCTGAATTCCAGCGTCTGGAGCCAAACAACTTGGGACATCACCGAAAAGGGCAAGCGATCGATAGCATCGTCTGTAATGGCAATATCATTTCCGGCGGAAGTGTTTCCAACAGCCTGCTGGGCCCGAATGTAAGAGTCAACAGTTTTTCGGAAATTTACCATTCAATTCTGTTTGACCGGGTCGAAGTTGGGCGTGGTGCCAGAGTTCAACGAGCGATCGTCGATAAAGGGGTCCAAATTCCTGAAAATGTGGAAATCGGATTCGATCACGAATTGGATCGACGTCGAGGTCTGTTGGTGACTGAAGGAGGGGTCGTTGTAATCAGCAAAGGCGCCAAATTGACTAATCTCGTCGCACAATACGTCTAACCATTTGTCATTCAAGGTACCGGTTATAGCCGTTACAACGATCAACTATCTTGGCAAGGCAGGGTAAAGATTTCCGCCTCTCTGTTCGATGCTATATTCTGGTGGGAAGCATCCTTACTTGCGGTTTCATCCACGAGTAACGGTCAAGGATAAATGCTTCGCAATATCCCGCCGGCACAAGGATTGGCAATGACCGGCACACCCGTTTCCCTTGGTGTCAATCCATGAACACGTCTTCAATAGCGACCGTTTTAGTTATCGATCCCGATGCACTTTCGTTAAATACAATTTCCTCAACGCTTCGGGCTGCCAATTACGATGTTGAAATCGCTCAGGACAGAAAAGACGCCTTAAAGGCCGCGGAATTCAAGATGCTTGATCTGATTATCTGCGATGAGAGAGTTGACATCTCCTGCGGAATCGCAACCATCAAGGAAATTCGTTCCCACAGACATTGTTACGACACGCCGATTATGTACATGTCGACAAGTCAAGCCCCTGATGTGATCCACCGCTCACACGATTTTGGGGCTGCCTATCATTTGCGTAAGCCAATCGACCCTGCGGTATTGTTAGACTTGGTCGAGGCCGCTTTGTGGCAGTTGCCGTTGATCAACGAACAGGTTAGACAGCAGAAACTGCGTCAGCCGCACTTTGCAATTCCAAGCGTTAAAGTCAACACAGCGACGGACCCGGTGGCTTATTGATCGTCGGTGCAACCGATAATTCCACGTCCCAGTTTCAATCTCCAGAAACTTCAGTACGATTGCCGAAAAACTTAGGCAGGCGCATTTCCTGGGAGTCAGGCAACGACGGTGATCGAAAAATTCAGGGGCCTGTGCTAGCGTCAGCTTACCGTCGGATACTCTGCGAAATTGAACGAATATTAACACATTAATCGATGTTCACTCTGAAAGCCGTTGTCCCTATACTCCCCGAGCCCATCGGTGATCACTGATCGATTTAGATACTTGCCACCCAATCCCTGAATTATGGATGCTCCCGGGACATGGATTGTTCCTCGATAATCAAAGCGATTTTGCGCTATACGGTGTGTTGCTGCATGTGTTATAGCATCCTTCCATGCGCATCGCACGCACAAACCAATGAGCATCAATCGATAGAGCAGGGGGAGGTCGACCGAAATGTCGAGTTGTCGAGACTGCCGCGTGAAAAGACCGCTCATGAATTGTTTGATATTGCTGCAGGACATTATTCAAGTGACGCTTGGAAACTTGCGATCGAAGGTTTTGAATCGCTCCGAGCAACTTATCCGAAATCGCCCGAGGCGAGAGCAAGTCTGTTCTACATCGGGGAGGCGTATACACAGCTAAAACAGTACGCCGCCGCAATTGACGCATTCCAGCAGTACGCGCGTGAGGATGCGGATGGAGAGCATTGTATACGATCTCAGTTCCGCATCGGAGAATGCCTCTATATGCTGAAGCGTGACTACGAAGCGCTAAGAGTCTTGCAGGATTTCGTGTTCGAGCACCCTGATGATCCGTTGTTAGAGATCGCACTGCCGATTGTTGGTCGACTTCGATTGTTGAGACAGGAACCGCAACTTGCGCAACGCGCGTTTGAAACGTTCTTGCAACAATTTCCCGATTCCACGTCTGCTTCCGAGTGCACGTTTAGATTGGCACAATCTCTACAGCAACAAGCAAAGATATTGGAAGCCGCCCAGTATTTCCGATCCCTGGCCATTCAGGCTGATTTCAATCGCACCGACCAGGCGTTGCTCGAATTGGGTCGAATCAGTTTTACCGAGGGTCATTGGAATGAAGCCAAAGGTTGGCTCGATCGGCTCATTCAACACTTTCCAGAGAGTGATTGCGTAACAGAAGCAAAACTATTACTCGCAAAAATCTATTTGGCTGAAGATAACCCTCGTGCGGCTGAACATCTGTTGTTCGCCTTTCGCGAACCGAAAATCGACGAACCGGTATCCAACGCCATCATGATCGAACAGGCCCGGATTCAATTGGCATTGGGCCATGTAGCCGTGGCGACCGAGCTACTCGAGAGAGTCGCCTGGAATTCGAACCAGGATTTTTGGGTCGATTTGGCTACCGAATTGAGGATTGCGATCGCCAGTGAACGCCAGGAATGGCAGTTGATTCGACAGCTCGCGGAAAACTATCGCCAGCGCAATCTTCGTGGCGCAAACTACTATACGATCACACTGGCTGAAGGTGTGGCGGCGTTTCAATTGAATGACATCGTTCATGCGCTGAATGTCTTTCAGCTGTTGTTTGGGCAAATTGAACCGGATGACTTTCACCGATTCGAACGTATCAGTTACTGGATCGCCCTTTGTGAACTGCAACAGAATCAGCTCGATTCGGCGCTCACGCGATTGGAGCAGATCGATCACTTCGCAGGCGATACTAAATTTGAAGCATCCGTTGCTTTTGTCAAGGCGACCGCATTTGGTGCATCCAATAACGATGGAGCTGCCATTCCGGAACTGACCAAGTATCTCAACCTGGTTCCTAATGGCGCTGATGCGGTAAAGGCGAAACGACAATTAGTCTTGGCGCTCGCACGGCATACCCAAATTCCTGAATCGGATCGGATTCTGTCGGAACTTTGGGAATCCATTGCAGCTCCGACTCAAATAGAACTTGCCCTGCATGTGGCGTTTCTTGCGGCACAAAACCAACACGAATCGATTGCCAGCAAATGGTACCAGGCGGTTTTGGATATTTCGGAGCCTGGTGAATTGCGCGAACAGGCGTTGAACGGATTAGCATTTGTGGGTTCGCGAACGTCGGAGGAAACGAACCTGATGCCAGCTGTAGCGCGATTGCAACGGGAGATTGAATCGGGAGAAACAAGCGCGATCAAGGCGTCCCTGGCCTTGGCCGCGACATTGCAGCAAAATGGAAATTGGCAGCACGCCAAACGCCTCCACTCAGCGATCATCAGCCGTTGGCAGACTGATCCGACTTCGGTGGACATCGCCCAAGCAGTGGCCTCAGCACAGACGCTTGCCCAACATGTTGATTTTCAAAACGAATTTGAATTCGAGCAGGCGTGTGAGAGGCTGAAGAGCTTGGCTTCGGAACACGTTGAAATCGAAAACCGCGGCGCGATTTGGTATCAAATCGCTTGGCTACGCCTGAAAGCCGGACAATCGAAGTTGGCGGTTGAGTCATTTCGTACGATCGTAGACAACTTTCCAGAAAGCCCCTATCGCTCGGACGCGATGTTCCGGCTGGCCAGAATCGCTCTGGATCAAGGTGATTCGAAAACCGCGAAGCGTTGGCTGATTCAATTGGTTGAAACAGGAACCGCTGGTGAATCGATGGCGTATGGGCTATATCAGCTCGGGAAATTCGCGGTTCGCGAAACAAGCTGGGAAGAGGTCAATCTCCTGATGCAGCGATTGGTGGCCGAGTATCCCGAACTTGGGGTCGCATCACACGCAGCCTACTGGCTGGCCGAGTCGCATTTTCAATTGAGTCAATTCGACCGCGCCGAAGCCTGGTTTGAGAAGATCATGTCGAGTGACAATCAGCCAGAAAATCGTCGCATCCGATCGCTTCTACGACTCGCGCAGATCAAGGCAGGTGAAAACCGCTGGCTGGAAGTTGAACAGCTAGTCCGCTCCTATAAACGCAGCTTCCCCGACAACGACTTTGAATACCAGTTTGATTACATGATGGGGCGCTGCAAGATGGATCGCGGCCAGTTTTCGGTTGCGCGCAACTACTTCGTGGCAGTCATTGATTCGCCGCATGCCGCAGATTCCGAGATTGCCGCAATGGCTCAATGGATGATCGGTGAAACCTATTTTCATCAGGAGAAGTACTTGAAAGCGATCGGCGAATACTTTCTGGTCGAAAGCAACTACTCGTTCCCAGAATGGCAGGCGACCGCATTAGTTCAGGCGGCCAAGTGCTATGAACGACTGAGCGAACAGACATCAGCTAATAAACTTTATCGGCATATCGCCACAGAATATTCGGAAACTGAGCCTGGAGCTCGAGCACGTCTGCATTTGGAGTCGATCGAAGCGATCATTCCTACGAGCGATTCTCGGCCGTCGCGTTAAGAGAGGCCTGCGAGATTTAATTATGAATTGTAGAATTGATCAGTATAGAGCCATGAATCAACAACTATGCCGCGTCTGGTGGGCTCGACCGACCATGGTGCCATTAGGTGTCGTATTATTCTGCATCTGCCTCGCACCCAGCCTGGTTGATGCCCAGCAGGGGAGTTCGGAAACACCGATTCCCAGCCTGCCGCGACATCTGGACGTTGATGAAAATGTTCCGACCATGCTTCCGGATAAGGAAATCGCGTCCAGCGACAATATTGTCGCATCCAGACGTTTGTTGGAAATCATCCGAAATGGGGGACCTTTGATGATCCCTATCGGGATTTGCTCATTCGTGTTGTTGATCTTCGTATTTGAACGAGCGCTGGCGCTTCGCAAGAGTCGAATTATCCCAGGACCCTTTTCACGACGATTTATCGAGCAACTCAAAGAGGGTGAGCTTGATCGGGAACAAGCGATTGCCTTGTGCGAAACAAATGGTTCGCCGATCGCCGATATTTTTAAAGCGGGAGCAATGAAATGGGGGCGATCGGGAGTCGAAATCGAACAAGCCATCATGGACGCCGGTGAACGCGTTTCAAGTGAGCTCAAAAAATATCTGCGACTGATCAACGGAATCGCCACGGTCTGCCCGCTTCTCGGATTGCTCGGTACGGTGTTGGGCATGATTCACGCATTCGATGCCATTGCCACGGCAAGTTCTGCGTCCGTCGATCCAAAGACACTTATTGCGACAGGCATCAGTCAGGCACTTCTGACAACTGCAGCCGGAATGTCGGTGGCAATTCCTGCAATCACCGCCTACCTGTTTTTTGTTGGTCGAGTTGACAAACGGATTATGGAGTTGGACGCCCTGGGCCAACAATTCGTCAATTACGTTGCCGCAGAGTCAAGTTCAGCAACCGCTCGACGTTCGAGTTCAAAGTCAACCAAAGCAGCATAATCAGAAATGAGAGTCAATTATGACCAATTAACCTTAAGGGAATTGTTGACTCTAAAACGATGGGTAGCTGGTTAAGTTGGAGCTGGGCTACGACGCAGTAGCGGAAGCGCCCGAAGCGACTATTCACAATTTTAAACTTGGATTGTTACAAAACATGGTGATCAAACGCATTGAGGATGAACCCCCAGGAATCAATCTGACGCCGATGATCGATATCGTGTTCCTGTTAATCATTTTCTTCATGGTTGGAACGCGCTTCAGCGAACTTAGCGAATTGGAACGCGATATTCAGCTCCAAGTCCCGCAAGTGGCAGATAGCGGAACGTTAACCGCGGCTCCTGCAAAGCGTATCATCAATGTCTACGCCAATGGCGCCATTACGTTGGATGACCAGGAGTTAACGTTATCCGAACTGAAGAGTACCCTGGAGCGGTCAAAGGCAGAATACAATCGACTCGGGGTCATCGTGCGCGGTGAGTATTCAGCCCAGTATCAACGGGTGGCAGATGTGCTTGCCGCGTGCCGAGAAGTCGATATTCAGGATTTGGGGATTTCTGTGCGAGTTGCCCAAAAGGAATAACATGGACATCATGGGCCGTTGGATATGCTCGATCGGGAGTCATGACTCTAACAATTTGGGGATTGCCGAAGTCTGGACGAGTCAACCGATAACTCTGATGGTCACGATCGCACTCCTGATCGGGGTGATCGTGTCGTTCCTTCTTCTACGCCCTCGATTGCGAAAGATCAAGCCGTTGTGGACGTGTGCCATGTTATCAATCGTGGCGCACTTGCTCTTGATCTGCTATTTTTATGGCACGACGTTGATTGTTGCCCTTCCGGCACCGCAGGAAGTGGTACGCTTCCAATTGATTGATTATACGCAAGAATTCGAACTGAAGACGGAAGTCCCAAATAATGATGAGACGACGCATCCTCGACCGCAACCGTGGGAGCAACCCACATTGGCCGACCTGGTCGAGCCTGAATCAAACTTGCGTGAAATGGATGTGCCCGTCGGAGCGAGCGTGCCAAACTTGGAATTGCCCCCCCCGAGTCATCCACAATTCGACACGACTGTGCATTCCGACATTGCCAACTCCTTTCAGCAGTTCAATCCATCGCAAGCGTCTGAATTAAGGGAAACGACAGAAACATTCCTTGCACAGTTGACAAGAGAGTCGCCAGATCAAGTCATCGACCGCGAAAACGAATCGCGGGTTGAACCACAAGCGATTGAACGAACACCGCCCGATCCTGGAGTCGCCAATGCCAACCTGATCGGAGATGAGCAAACGTCGCAAAATCTGGAGGCCGATGTCGACGACGAACTGGATGCATGGCTAGCCAATAACTCTCAACCAAAGCCGTTGGTTCAAGATGGGCCAATGGAACTGCAGCCGATCGAACCGAAGCCGCTGGAAACAAACCTGACAGAAATCGCAAGGCAATTCATCCCGGAGACGCCAACGGAACGAGAGTCACACCCTGGGTTGACTCGTCAGGTTCAACAACCCCCGCCGGAAGAACTACAGCCTCACAACTGGCGATCATTGCCAGCAAGGCAAACGACGAATCCAACGACCGATCAGCGTCTGGCGATCACCCCGGCGAAGGTTGTTCGAGCGGGCGACGGCCGGGAATTGCCGGAGATCTTCCAGGCTCGCGCAGAGCACAAATCAGAACGCTGGTTGGAACTGGCCGGTGGTAGCGAGCAAACCGAGCAGGCGGTCCGATTGGCTCTCGATTTCCTAACACGTGCTCAAGAGCAGGATGGGCGATGGGATGCCAGCCGGTTTGGTGGGGGAATGGAATACAAAGTTCTGGGTCATGATCGAGGGGGTGCGGGGCTACACGCAGATACCGCCGTGACCGCCTTGGCGTTGTTGGCAATGCTGGCGGCCGGAAACACACATCTCGAAGGAGAGTTTCAGGATTCGACACGGCGGGGCTTGGAGTACCTGATCTCGGTGCAAACCGTAGATGGAAATCTTGCCGGTGCTGCACTATTGTTCTCGCAGATGTACTGCCATTCGATGGCGACACTTGCCCTGAGCGAGGCGTATGCAATGACTGGTGACGAACGTCTGCGAAATGTTGTGCAGCGCGCCGTCAACTATTCAGTTCGCGCGCAGCACCCGCAAAACGGCGGATGGCGATACCGGGCCGGAGATCTGGGGGATATGAGCCAATTTGGTTGGCACGTGATGGCGTTAAAAAGTGCTCAGCTCGGCGGAATTGAAATCCCTGAATCGACTTGGCGAGGCATGAGAGTCTTTTTGGAGAGCTGTTGCAGCGGAGCCCATCGTGGATTGGCGGCGTATCAGCCTGGACAAGGTCCATCCCGTGTGATGACGGCCGAAGCGCTCGTTTGCCGATTCTTTCTGGAAACTGAACCGAATGCTGAATTGGTGCGCGAAGCTGCTCATGCGATCCTAGCGAGTAAGCCTGGAGATGGGTTGATCAATTTTTACTATTGGTACTATGCAACCTACGCATTGAACATGGCGGGAGGCAATTTCTGGAACGAATGGAATCAAGCAATGAAGACTCAACTTTTGGCAATGCAGCGGCAAGACGGTGCACTTAGGGGAAGTTTTGATCCCAATGGGGTTTGGTGCGGTTATGGAGGGCGGATCTACAGTACGGCAATGGCAACACTCTGTCTTGAGTCCTATTATCGTTATCTTCCGGCATTTAGCAGCAATATCGCGAGCGGCAAATAAAAGGATATCCAGTGGGGAACAAATACCCCGATTGTTCAGGTTCCGTTGAATTTAAAGGCTCAACTGAGCGTGTCTTACCGCCTCCCGCCTGAGGTTCATCCATAATATTTGTTGAATGGAAAGTGGCTTGGGTTTGACACTGAATTCAACCTCTCTACAATGGAATGAAGGGTAAAAACGCCACCATGCGGTTAAATGATAACTGCTTGCCAGCCAAACTCTTGCTTTAGACTTTTGACGAATTGACTCACGGTTTGACAAGCCCGTTCGTCCTGCGGTTAAGTTTTACCCAAGCTGGGAATGCCCAGGCCGATGGGGGAACAACAGTGATGATCCGGAATTGCGAAGTTGATGAACTGCGGATGCATTGCCAATAGTTGATAGAGTTCGGTTGAGCGCGCGATCTGAGGGTGGGTTGGAAGTAGTTGGTTTGAAACACGTTCGGCAAAGTTGTCGAACGAATCATTGGTCAATAGATTATCTATCGAGTAATAAAATGTTTGGTCTTGGGTATGTTGAAATTTTAATCGTCGCCGGCATATTCATGCTATTGTTTGGTGCTTCGCGGCTGCCAAGTCTAATGCGAAATATGGGTCGCAGCGTTAACGAATTTAAAGCCGGACTTAGCGACAAACCGGCGCAAAAAATTGAGAGTTCCGATGAATCGGAACCTGAAAAAGTGAATTCGTAGTCAATACAGCTCCCCGTTTATCAACTTGATTTCGCGCGGTACTCATGTTCAACGGAATTGGCGTAGTCGAAATGGTTGTCATTGGTATCGTTGCAGTATTGCTGTTCGGGCAAAAACTGCCGGAGGTGGCACGCAATGTTGGACGGGGCTATAGCGAATTGCGCCGCAACCTAAGCGAACTTAAGTCCTCGATCAATTTGGACGACGAACTCGCACCTAAGCGATACAGCAGTTCATCGAATAAATCTTCCACTTTTGAATCGTCGCTGGACTTATCGGATGATATCGAAGAACCAACGGCACCAAAACTTGCCCCTCCCACGCCTGTCGACGATTGAAAGATGTTCCAAAGGTCGATCAGCCGCGCATGATAACGCGTCAATAAGGGAGTCAAGCACATTTTTCGACGTTTTGATACATGGCGGAGGACGCGTTTAACGAGGGGAAATGAGCCGGAACGCCATCGGCCAGCGGTTACTGAAACTCAGCGGTGAGGATGTAAAATGGCCTTTCGTACCATGGTGGTTGATTCACGGCCGATCGTCTGTCTTGGCATGTTGGAGATTTGTGCAACTTCTGAATTTGCTATCCTTGCCTCAACAACAAATCTGCAGGATGCTGAACAGCAGTTGCTAAGACGACGTTTTGACCTATTGATCGTCGGCATTTCGTTTGCAGATCAAACTGGATTCGAATTCTGTGATAAACATCGAGAAGTCTTGGCCAAGACCCGTATTCTGTTTATCACTAACAGTAGCGCTAACTCAACCTGGGAAACGAGTCTGGCGATTCATGTTGGCGCTTCGGCAATCGCATCCATTAAAATGTCACCAGAGAGCATGCTGAACCTGATGCGCGACGTTGCCTCAGGGACACCCCAGTGGTCGGACGTCGACCGCAAACGTTATCGTCGGCAAAGGTCCCGGTTGAATCCAGCCGATCCAGTCCCCTTGCTTACGAATCGTGCGCAC
>JBGTDM010000359.1:0-2523 GCA_041748315.1 Pirellulaceae bacterium | reverse complement strand
CAACTGCGGTCTGAAACCAAAGCTTGGCATGAGGATGTAAACGCCACCCAACGGGGTGTCGATTGGCAAATGCGTATCGATGACGCTCGCTGCAAACTGAAATCGGTCTACCCTAAAATTAAGGCGTGACGGAGCACTAGTATTCTGACAATTGATCGCTTCCCCAGGCTTCTTGAACAAAGCCCTTAAACATCGGCTCTATGTTCTGGCCGGTCAACTGCACCCGCTTCGGCCAAGCGATCTCCAAAAAATACCCTCTCTCCGTTGGCTCGCGATGTTAAAGGCTTACTGGTTATAAAGGTGCAGTTGGATACTACACGGATCAGGAAACCGGTGATCAGTACGTGCGCGCAAGGTCTTACGCACCAACAACTGGTCGATGGCTGTCAACTGATCCGCTTGGGTTTGTCGACGGTCCGTCGTTGTACCACGCGTATTTCGTTCCGGCTTCAACAGATCCCCTAGGCACTTTAAGCATTGATCTTTGGGATACGTATTGTCCAGGTTGTGGGAAGGCTTCTGCCACCTGGAAATTAACGCCAGACAGAGGCGTACGGCTAGTTGTCCAGAGATTGTGTATAACAGTTGAGGTTGACCTTTGCGAATTCGATGTTTTTGGCGTATGTTGCAACGTAACCCGAAGGAAAAAATGTGAAACATGTTTCTATGAAATTTTATGGGATCTTTCGCACATATCAAGAGTAGGCGGCGAGATGCAGGCTTACGATGATTGGAGAACTCCTTATGTAATTTTAGACGGCAGCCCACGCTATTGCGGTACAAAAGGCACGGTCAGTTTCCAATCCACCATCCGTAGTTTTGACTTTTTCGGCGAAGGCAAGCTCGACGACAAATGGCACATAGGCAGAGCGAATATCGAGTGTGGGGACTTTGTAATTGTGGCATCACGGTTTCGTGAAACAACAGAGTCGACCACTGGTTGGCAATTCCCAACGGGGGCTCCCGCTTGGTGGGGCTCATATCAGGACGAGAAAACTACCAGCATGTATACTCGCTGGGATTGTTGCGAAGGCAAACATGCGGTCGCTATATACTCTTGGCCTGGCAAACGGCGAAAGGTGGACTGTACCGACGGAATTGATCCCCGAAGGGAATGGTAAGAAAGGGAAGAACTTATGCATATGAGTTGGCTTGCGTGTGATTGCGCTGCTAGGTCGGTAGCGCTAATCTGTCTTTTGACAATCGTCCGTGTTCCGATAGAAGAGCGCGTGTTTGGCAATAACAACCATTATCGCGATATTCGAATCGCACTACAGGGCGAATTGTCAATAGGCGAGCATCGAATTACCGCGGTGGCATTCTGTCCATCTGGTGACTATTTAGCCATCGGTGATGACTCTGGCGGTTTATCCGTTTGGGACATCAACGAGTCAACACCTGTTATTTCCGTAGAATCAGCTCACGTCGAGGCTATTTTGTCCATTACTTTCGACAACGATGACACCGTGTCAACGTTTGGACGTGAGGGCCGTTTGTTGCGTTGGAATCCAAAAACGGGGGCGCCTAAATCAGAACGACTGTCACTTCCTGCAGCACGCAACTGGAGTGCCTCTCGTCACGATGTGGTAGGCAATGCTTACCTATTGTCGTCCACGTCCGGTCTCTGGCTATTAAGCGATACGGATAGCGTTCCACTGCAGTTGGTGGAGTCGCCGGTGATCAACACCTATACGACATACGCGAATGCCGATACACAACTGGTTGCTATCGGAGAGGGGCACGATGTTAGTGTCTACGACTTGTCATCGCGTCGTGTCATATCACAAATCAGATTGCCTGTTGATCGGAATACTCCTCGATGGGTCAGCACACCGGTTGAAGTATGGCGATTGAGTTTTTGCGCCACGACCGAGCCCTGGTTGGCGTTTAAATGCGGTTCGAAGAATTACGATTGGATTGGAATAGTCGACTTTGAAAATGGGAACGTTGTACGGACACTCGAAGCTTCCCGAAATGCAAATATTAAGGACATTAAGAGCTTGCCCCAACGATCATTGCTCGTAGGCACAGGTGTCGATTTGCAATTCTGGGACATCTATTCTGGCGAAATGATTGACCATGTTCCCGGTCCGGACTTAGGTGTTCGGCCGCGTGCATCACATTTTACGTCAATTGACTTTTGTGAAAGCGATATGCAAACCACTCTCGTCGCAGTAGGGACGGCAACTGGAACGGTCTCATTGTTTCGGGTAAGCGAGCAATGACTGTGATCCTTAAGTATTGCCCGAAGCGGGACTTTCGTGACTTCTCAATACCCCCTTGGTAGCAGATTCAGGGGTCTCGGCGCCACCGGGAGCGTTCGTTCTTCCAGATGGCGGCTTGGATTTGGTCTCCACGTGTTACGGGCCGAATTGTGGTCGTATTTTTGGCCGAATTATGAGTGTAGAGATTTAGGACTGTTTTCAGGGTTGTTGACCGAATTGTTATGAACTCTGGAGAGGCAATCGCGATCTAACGGGTAGATAGAATGGTCGCTGACCGAATTGTGGTCGTACTTGAAAT
>JBGTDM010000358.1:0-17411 GCA_041748315.1 Pirellulaceae bacterium | reverse complement strand
TCGCCCCGCACCGGCAGTCGATAGCAGGGTCCCATCGATATCGAACAACAATACATTCATGCTAACCCGCATTTCTCACATGGAAAGCGTCGAGAGGGGCCATCTGCCGCTGGGGACAGCGGCAGCTACAGTAGGTCGGCCGGTCCTCAGGCCGACACAAACTCAGGCCGACACATTGACCTGAACGCACCGTTGCCCACAACAATGACATTTGCCCAACAATCGAGCGATCGCCAACGCAAAAGTCATCGTTGTGAGAAATGCGGGCTAAGTCCATAACTCCGTGCGATTGATCCAGGCACGCCATCCTTTAGTTTTCCGATAACATCCCTGTTGGGGAATGTCGAGCCGTGATGGTGGTTGCTTGTCGATGCACCTTCGAATTCGATGCGACGACGCTGGAATAGCCGAGAGTCAGTGGCTTTGCTTGACATTGTGTGACCGTGCCTCCCGCTTGCTCGACGATCAACCAGCCGGCGGCAAAATCCCATGGCGCCAACCCGTATTCAAAATAAGCACCAAAACGTCCGCTGGCAACATAGCACAAATCAAGCGATGCGGTTCCCATTCGTCTGATCCCGTGAATTCCCGCCCCGAACATTTCTTCAATCGCGTTAAGCGTCGGCTTTAAGGTCGCATCACGATCATAGTAGAAACCGACGCCAACCAGACATTGATTGAGGGCTTCGGCCGAGTTTACGCAAATGACCTGATTGTTGTGCATTGAAGGAGTGCCGCTGGTCGCGTGATACAACTCACCGCTTGCCGGATTGAAAACAACTCCAACGCGTGGCCGACCATTTTCAAAATAGGCAATCGAAACGGCAAAATGCGGAATGCCGTGGACGAAATTGTTGGTGCCATCCAACGGATCAATCACCCATAGACAGGAACAATCCTTGAGGTCGTTGATTAAACTCCGCCCATCGCCGGACGATCCATGCATCTCCTCACCCAATACATGATGGGTGGGGAATCGTTGTCGAATAAATTCGACTATATTTTTTTCAGATTGTAGATCCGCAGCGGTTACCAGATTGTACGATTGTTGCTTTTGAGCCGAGTTCGAGCGCAGGAAATGCGCGAGCAATGTTTCGCCACCGATCTTGGCGGCATCGATCGCAATTCCCAATAAATCAGAGTTTTCAGACACAGGCGATAATCACCATTTCAAGGCCGTTTGCGCGCAGCTTCAATGTTTCGCACCACCCTGAAATTGTGGTAACTTTTCTGATAGTCGACAAGCCGACCCGTGTGGCTTGCTGACGTGCTTGTTCGTGAATCTCAAATTAGCGAGCGAAAGAAACCCTACATTACGGAGAAATAGTTCTCAACAGCGAAATCGACGCTCTCTTTCGTCAATTTGACAGGTAGTTGGTTATATCTGCAGTAATTAATCACTTGAAGCAACAAGTCGCGAGGTTGGCAATTGCGGTAGGGACGATCAATTGGAACATAGTGGGTTTCAATCAAGTCTTGAATCGCTTCCGAGCAAAAAGGAACATCCAGGACTTTGCTCATGATCTCGAATAGCTTCGTGAATTCCTCGCGAGACGGATTTTCGACTTCGATTTTGTATGGAATTCGGCGCAAAAATGCGTCGTCGACTAAATCTCGAGGTTCCAGGTTGGTCGAGAAAATGACAAGTTGATCAAAGGGTACCTGGAATTTTTTTCCACTTGATAAATTCAAGAAGTCATAGCGCTTTTCAAGGGGTACGATCCAACGATTTAACAACTCGTCAACCCGCATCTTTTGGCGTCCAAAGTCATCAATGACCAAAACGCCGCAATTGCTCTTCAACTGAATCGGTGCTTCACTGATCCCAGTATTTCGATTGTAAGTGAGTTCTAAATGATCCATCGTCAGTTCACCCCCAACAACAATCGTAGGACGCTTAACGCGAACCCATCGCTCATCAATGTCCGACTCATTGAGCAAGTTACCGTTGTGTTCTATCGGTACCTCGTCATGGACCATTGGATCAAAGACTCGTATGATCTCTCCCTCCACCGAAACGGAACGAGGAATCCAGATGTAGGGACCAAAGGACTTGGAAACCCGTTCAGCAATACTCGTTTTTCCATTGCCTGGGTAACCAAAAAGAAACATTCCTCGTCCGGAACTCACGGCTGGTCCCAGTTTTTGAAATAGTTTCCGATTGATCAGCAAGTCAGAGAACGCATCTTTGAGCTTTTGCGGCGACGGAAACTCACCCTCGATCGTTTGCCGTTTGACGCTGACGATGTACTGCTTTAAAGAAACTGGTGCCGCGCCAAAATAGGTACAAACTAGCGAAAGCCGTCGGGCTCGATCGATTCCAATTTCAGTCAATCGGCATAGATAATCATTGAGCGACGCCTGGCCAACATAGGCAATCGTCTGCTCGAACTTCATGTTGCTCAAAATCGGTGAGACTATCGTGATCGGCAAGCGAATCTGTTTGGCAATTTCACGCCCTGACGCCTCGCCGCATGAAAGCAGGAACTTGAGAATTAACTCTTGCAGAACTGTTGAATTTAGCGATGCCTCTTCAAGGGATTCAGGGGCAATCGGCACGAAATCAGTCTTTTCAAGTTCCTGTTGGATAAACTCCATTCTCGGATTTGCAGCTTTAGCACCGCCGGTCACCAATTGACTGATTCGATCGAGCATGAGGTCGACTTCGTGGACTTTGGAGGTCGGCGATTGATTTGGGGTCATAAACGTACTCAATATCAATGGGTCGTGAATTGCGATGCGAGTGTTGCCTTACCGGGACGGGACCCTACATGTAGAATCCGCTCAGATACTGACTCGACATACAGTGGGATTCCGAAAACAACATCTCCTATCCAATAGGAAGAGAAATTTGGTTTCCTCGCAAGATTAGAACGCCATTGACCAATCGTCAAACGCCAAATTCAGCAATCAACAATGATCTATGGCAAGTCGCGAACGCGATTCCAAAATCGACGGAAATCAGGAACCATCCCCCTAATTGGCACAATCACCACTTCCGGGGCATCTGGGTCAACGACCGTTTCAGCTAACCTACGGATAGATTAGAAAACGCAGTAGATTTCGCATCGGCTGACCGTCGACATAGGCCGTTGGCTGCCCAAGTAGTCCTCGGCCAACATAAGTTCCTGGCGGCAGATTCTGGATTGGAAGAACTGGCTGCACCACTGCCTGACCGCTCCCGGTTGAGAAATCGGATCCCACCAGTGGACCTGGGGAAAATAAAGTGGTTGCCCTTCCGAAGCAATGAGGGTTCCGAGTGGGAGGCGTTACATAGTTTCCTGGCAAACCCAGGGTCGGAATTTGGTTCGCGAAGTTCGCGTCGACAGTAGCGAATGGAGTCGCATTGCTTTGTGACAACGTTTGTCCAGGGGGTGGCAACGACGGTTGCTGGTACGTTGGGAAATTCGTTTGCTGGTTCAACAATCCGTGTTGTGCGTATCGTTGTTGAACTGGAAGAAATTGTCCTTCAAACACAGTTTGAGTTCGACCAGCGCCGGCGGAAACGCTTTGCATCGTCGTCCCATACCCAACGACGGTTTGTGGCTCCTGACCAGGAAGCGTCGTCCGAGTTACCGCAAGCCCATTGTCCAAAACGGTCATCGACTGAATGTACTCTTGCTTGTCACCCACACCGGCTCTTTGAGCAATTGCCGTGGAACCGAGACCGAAGCAAAGCTGAAGAACAACGATCAACAAGGCCGGCTTGCGTACCGTTCGACCAACGAAATCGGCGATGAAATATGTATTTTGATGACTTTTCATTAGATTCCTACAGTTATGTGACCGCCAATCGGCAGTCCTCGGAAAAGGGTTGGTCTGTCGCCATGGGCTTAGAAATTGTATTGGCTAAATCGACGTCATCGTCTCGCCGCAATCGTCTCGCCGCATCGACATGGTCCAGTCCCCCAGGTTACCTTTCTCGGTTCCGATTCGCGATTATCGCTGATGCTGAGCTGAAAGTTTGAAACAGCAACCTCGTCTATTCAATTCAATAGCGTTTGAAAAAGGATCAATACAGACAACTTCACTCGAAACGTTTTGATGCGCTGACGACAATTACGAAATCAGTAGCTTGAAAGTTCAAACTCGTGCATGCTATCAATCGCTACTGCTCTTTCCAGCTTATTTTAGGGGTTGCAGTTCAAGATTCAGCTTGTTTTTTGCAGCCTGAAGGCTGAACTCCATCCCGCGAACTAGTTTAGATCGAGTGCTAGTCTCAGTGGATGCGATGCGTTAATCAACTCCCTCCGGAAGTCCATGCTAAGTGATAAATCGGCTCGCACGCCACCACAATCCGTTTCAAAATTGTCTCGGTGTTCAAAACAAATTCGCTCAACACTGACCCGACATAAAGACTTTTCTTAATGCCTTGGCAACCCACCGAAGTTTCAACTTATGTTAACGAATTCTCGCTCAACGGTTCGTCTACCAAAAATCAACAGGCAGCACAACATTGACGCGATTCCCAGAAAAATGGATATTGCGAGCACGATTCCAATTGGAAAAATCTGTTCGTTGTACGCCAATATTCCGACGGGTAAGGTGCCAAACGCGATAGAAATGGCACCGACAAGGAACGCATAAGGAATTTGCGTTCGCACATGAGCGATGTGATTGCACCCGCTAGCTTGAGATGACAGGACCGTCGTATCGGAAATTGGCGAGCAATGATCGCCAAAAATAGAGCCAGCGATGACGCTTCCGATTGCTGCTAACATCAGAGGATGGTCTGGGGGACAGTCCCCCAACTGTAACGTTGTCAGGTCATAAGTCACTTTGATAACCATGGGTGCCATAATCCCCATCGTTCCCCATGCTGTCCCCGTTGCAAACGAGACAAACGACGAAAGCAGGAAAATTGCTGTGGGGAGCCAAACCACTGAGGTCACGTTGCCATAAACAATAAACAACCAGGTTGGACACCATTCAGGCTGTTCCTCAACGGTGAGCAGCGCTGCGAGGTAATCCTGCGTTCCCAAATTGTCTGAACTGGTCAATTCGGAAAGGGACCACGCCAACCAAAGGATCGCCATCGCTGGGACCACAGTTTTGACGCCACTCCACGCGGCGTCGAAAATCTTGGCAGGGCTCATTTTGTTTTGCATCGTTGGCAGAATCGCCGCCGTAATCAATCCGAACAAAGAACCGTAAACTAAAGCGATGTACGAGTCGCCACGACTAAACACATTGAAAAAGGTTGGCTGGACTTCATCGGCAACGGCAGCCTTATAACCTGTCGTCATCAGAAACAGAACGGTAAAACCGATCAGTGAGATAATCGGCAACACTGCATTATACCAAAGTCGCGAAGTCGGCTCCGCCTCATTTTCCAACTCGACAACATCTTCTGGAGGCAAACCATCGGCGGCCCGTTGTTCCGCGGCAAGCATTGGACCAAAATCGCGCCTGAAGAAAGCCACCAAGAACACAAATACAACGGCAAAGATCACATAAAACCGATAGGGAATGCTTTGGACCACCAAATGGAATTGATTGATTTTAAGCGGCTCGGCTAAATCACGATTGATGACTTGGAAGCCAATGTCGACTTGTGAAATCAACATCGCCACCCAGGTCGATATAAGTGCCAATCCTGCAATCGGAGCAGCCGTCGAGTCAACAATGTAAGCCAGTTTTTCCCGCGAGATCTTCAACCGATCCGTCACTGGACGCATGGTGTTGCCCAACAGCAAAGTGTTGGCATAGTCATCAAAAAAAACAACTAAGCCCAAAAACCACGTAACGACTTGACCGCCCCTGCGAGAACGCGTTAAAGGCTTTAACAAATCAACGATTCCGTGCATCCCGCCAGACCGATGGACAATCCCGACCATAGCCCCCATCAGGACCACGAACCACAAGATCCGCTGCCGATCTTCATCGATCAAAATCGCCCATAGGAATGATTCACACAATAGATTCAACGAACTGATAAACCACCACCAAAGATCGGTTAAGGTGGTGACGCCGTTAGAGCCAGCCAGCATTCCGCATCCGACCAGAATCCCGAAAAACAGCGAGACCAAAACGCGCCTTGTGACAATTGCCAGGGCGATCGCAAGCAATGGCGGAATCAGACTGGCCCAACCATATCTCACCGCTGGCTTCTTCAGAATCAATACTTCCCCAAGCGAAAAGATACCCGAAGAAACCGTCCACTGATCGTCCTCTTGAACACCGATTACAAACTCGCCGGTCGATGTCTGCTGGTTTCGAGTGAGACGCCAAGTACTGCTGATCACCCGCATCCCTTCACCCAGGTCTGTGATTTTTGGTAAATCAAAAGCCAAAAGACCGATATCCTCGGGTGCCAACCTCGTCAGTTCTTCAAATCGATTGACGAACTGCTCTTCATCAGCGATGTTCGCCAAAGCAAATGGCTTGAGTCGTGAAGGCAACGCGTCGACGTTAAGAAATTCGCCAATCTTTTGAGTATTCCAACCATTGGATACCTGATTGAGATAGGACTCCACCTCGGACAATAACGCTTTATCGGACTCAGAATCCGCAGACTGACTGATGGTCTGGGCGGACAACGACGAACAATTAAACAGCCAGCTCATTGCCAATAGATAAGCGACTGATAAAAGATGACTTACTCTAAAAGGCATCGGGCACCTGCTCCTTCACCGAAGTTCCGAGTCAATTTAATGATAGTGATTCCAGTGGAATACGATTGAAATCAACCACAACAGAATAATCATCGAACCCAATGATTGCGAGCCAA
The DNA here is from genome assembly GCA_041748315.1 of Pirellulaceae bacterium. Classification (GTDB taxonomy): domain Bacteria; phylum Planctomycetota; class Planctomycetia; order Pirellulales; family Pirellulaceae; genus CALMEE01. The sequence continues at coordinate 10,681 of JBGTDM010000358.1, read as the reverse complement.
CGTTGGCCAATTTTATTAAGCGGCAGGCGAATTGTCAGGGATTCTCGGTTGATGAAGCCGAGGAGTCGAAATCGTACCCGCATCTGCATTCGTGGATTTCCTCGCGTCGCTCCGTGTTAACGAGGTGCGGAAACACACGCCACGCTCCGTCATCTGTTTCCAATCAATCGAGCCCCGATGAAGCTCCAGAATGCGCCAAACCATCGCCAAGCCAAATCCCAGCCCTCTGCCAGCTTCACGACCACTATAAAACGGATCAAAAAGATGTTGCGAGGCCACCTCGGAAATTCCAGGACCATCGTCGATCACCGTTAGCTCATAACCCGAATCGGTTTCCACAAGCTGAACCAGGATACGTCCCCCTTCTTGCAATGCCTCCATGGCATTACGTATCAGGTGCGCGACTCCCATTTCCAACAATGACGAGTCCCCATCGACCATGCAGTTCGTCATGGGTTCGACAACGACGATATCAGTATGCTGTTGCTCGCAGCGCTCACGCATCTCGTTGACAACTCGGTCAACCAATGCAGCAAGATCGAGTTCTACAATCTTGGGAACAGGCGGGTTCGCGTAAAACATCAGGTTTGAGATCATTTCGTGCGCTCGCATCGCCTGTTGTTCAATCGTGATCAGACGTTGTCGCCGCTGCGGATCGGCCTCTTGCTTGAGCAATATTTGGGCTCGAATCGCAATATTTGCCAACGGATTATTGATTTCGTGGCTGGCTCCATAGGCGAATTCCTTTAGCGCCGCCTGCTTCGCAACGAGCAGGTCATGATCGTTCCTTCGAGCATCCTCGATCAGTTGTGCGAGACTGCACACCATGTCCCGCGTTTTGACATCCGGAAGAGATTGCTCGGTCCGACCCATCGGCGTTTGAACATCTTCGATTATCGCTGGATTAAAAAGCTTGATCAGCCAGGGTTTCGAGTGTTTCAATCGAAGATCACAAACGCTTCGCAAGCCCTTTCCAACCCGCTGTTTTAACAAATGACGCATTACCTTACGAATTCGGCGTTTAATTTGCCCCCATGGTGGAGTGGCTGAATCGGCCTCGAGTCGTTTGATCCATTTCAGCCATTGTTTCGATTGGCTCTTGGTGAGATCCGGTAGCCACACCGTGCGAGACTCAAACGATTCTAAACTCCGAAAACGATGCAACAGGTGCGTCGAGAGCCAGGAATGAAAATGTTCGATCGATCCATCGAACGAATCCCGGTCGTGGTTTGCTGCTTCGAATTCCAGCAGAGCCCAGATAATCAGCTGCGGAGCTCGCCTAACGAATTTCGCGAATGAGTCCTGTTGTGAAGCTTGCCACGTTCCAGGATCCCCCTGATGCTCAATCCAAAAGTGTTGCAATGCGCATAAAGTTCTCGAACGGATTTTCAAACACAGCGCCCGGTTTCGAACCTCGACAGTGGGTAAGTAAGGCATGGCGAGGAGCCTCGTAAAAGAGCAATATCAACATGATTTCGAGGAAGGGACGCTCGATAAATCTATACGAAAATGGCGTACTGACCAATCAATTCAGTACGCCATGTGAAGTTACATTTGCATTTCAATACCGATGCTAAACTCCTGATCGGGCCACGTTGATCAGGTGCCGGTAGCCAAACTGGTCATTTCCAGCATCTCGCAGGAACGTTCCAATAATTTGTCGACGTCAAACGGTTTACCCATAAAATCGTCGGCACCGGAGCGCATCAGATCGGCGATTCTTTCCTGTTCAACCATCCCGGAAATGCAGATGATTTTGACTGCTTCCAACGTGTCGTCGCAACGAATTCGATGGCAAACTTCCCGACCATTGATATCCGGGAGCATTACGTCAAGAATAACCAGATCCGGTCGAAATTCACGTACCTGCATCCCTGCGTCGAATCCGTTATTGGCGGTTTTGATGTCGAATCGACCGTCGCGAGCAAAAACATCGTGCATGAGTTCCACGAGCTCTTCATCATCGTCAACAATCAACACCTTGCGTTTACCACTCTCAAGGGCATCCGTTGGAATTCCGTTGTCCCGCATGAATGCGAACAGTTGGTCGCGAGGAATTCGGCGAAAACGACTACCAGGAACGCGGAATCCTTTTAAACTACCATTATCAAAACAGCGGATGATCGTCTGTTGACTGACTTTGCAAATCTTGGCTGCCTCGCCAGTTGTGAAAACTGTTTTTGTGGTCATTGAACCATCCTCTCCCTAGTGATGGCTGGATACGCGGAAAGTTGCATAATTGCGCTTTTACCGTCGTTTGCCGCAGAGTCCAAACCGCCTGTTGACTACTTAGTTTCCTCAACATGCGAAAACAACATCTGCTTCGCAGTTGAGCTAAATCCCTACGCTGATCCATTCGGCAATCTTGACCAATAGTCGCTAAGTTGCCGAACTTGCCATCGTGCCTGAAATTATATAAACCGGTGAAGCTGGGTCAAGATCGATTTGATCGCCGTAAGCTATTGAAATTAAATGACTTACGCATTATCCCCGCATTTAGCGTGAATAATTCGATAAATTTTACTTTTCCAGTATAGAAACCGTTCGCCATCATTAAATTCCGAAAATACGTGGCCGAATTTGCCTTTCGGACCTAGTTTCATTCTGCTAACTTTTCTCGCCGTGTAAGGCGCTTGTCCGATTGATGAAGCGTGCAATGGATCTCCGCAAATTCCAAGTCTCCGTAAATAAGGTGCCGTCCGTCTTGCAATTCAGGGCAATTCTTCCACAGGCGTCAAACGCAGATTGCATAAGTAAATCGATGAACACCATTTTCATTCTTTCCCCAATCAACTCGATGGAATCACAAACGACCATGCATTTACATCGCTGGTTCGCCCCATCGGTCCGGTTCGTTTTTGTATTATTTGCTCTTCTGGCAACATCGGGATGTGGAACCACCACGCAAAAAGTTGCGATGGAACAATTATTGATGTCCGATGCGGTCGACAAAGCCGTAGCCGGGATTGACTTTGAACCCCTTGCAAATCGCCGAGTCTATCTGGATACCACGTATCTGAATCAAGTCGCGGGCTTCGGCTTTGTTAACTCGAGCTACGTGATTAGTGCCATTCGTCAGGAACTTACTGCGTCACGATGCCTTCTCCAGGAAAATCGACAAAGTGCTGATGTTGTTGTTGAAGCACGAGTCGGAACGCTAGGAACCAACGGTCACGACGTGACCTACGGGATTCCTGCGACGAGCGGTCTGAGCACAGCAGCAGGGATTGTGGCCGGAGGCGTTCCCTTACCACTGATGCCCGAAGTGTCATTCGGAAAAACCGATGCTCAAACTGGGGTCGCAAAAATCGCACTCTTCGCATATGAAAATGAAAGCCGACAACCAATCTGGCAATCAGGAATTGCAGTGGCTGAAAGCCGCAACCGCAATACCTGGATTCTTGGTGCCGGACCGATTCAAAAGGGATCGTTGTACGAAGGGACGAGATTCGCCGGATCTCCTCTTCGAAAGCAGACCGATTCAGAGACGGCTGAACTTGCCAAGTATTTTGATGCAGTGGTGTTCGAACCTGTTTTGACGGAACCGACCGAGCCCGCGACAACTCAAGTGGCCGAAAACCCGCCCGACGATGAAACGGAAAGTGTAAACCGCTGACGCCCGACGTTGAACTGATACGATTGGGTTCGAAATCATACTTTTATCGCGATTCGAAGTGTGAATTGGAGTCCTCACGTCCTTTCTAAGTCAAGCAACTCGCTTGAACCGATTTTGCACCTTTCGACATGGCAACGCGAAGATGGTACGACATTGGGGTGTTTTTACGGACACGTGACTGGACAGCACGTTTGATCTTACCTTGCCGGTCGACTCGGCTCTTGTTGAGCTACCTGATTTTTCCTGAGTTGCTTTATGAATCCGGTTGAAATCATTACAACCAAACGCGACCTCAACGAGCTCAGCGATGATCAAATCGAGTTCATGATCAATGGCTTCACGACAGGCGACATCCCCGATTATCAGATGGCTGCATTTGCGATGGCTGTTTTCTTTGCCAACATGTCGACACGCGAGACAAACACGCTGACCCAAGTCATGATGGATACAGGACAGGTCATGCGTTGGTCGCCGAGCGAACGGCCTAAAGTCGATAAACATTCAACGGGCGGCATTGGCGATAAGATCTCGATCCCGCTTGCGCCATTGCTGGCAAGCGTGGGACTCGACGTACCGATGATTTCCGGTCGAGGTTTGGGGGCGACGGGTGGGACTCTCGATAAATTGGAATCGATTCCCGGTTTCCGTACCAACCTGACGATCGAAGAAACCCAATCAATGATTGCAGCGGTCGGCTGTGTCATCACCGGAGCCAGTGAACAAATTGCCCCAGCCGATCGCAAGCTATATGCATTACGTGATGTTACTGGAACCGTTCCTTCGATTCCTTTGATCACCGCCAGCATCCTGAGTAAAAAGCTGGCTGAAGGGTTGGATGCACTTGTTTTAGACGTTAAGTGCGGAAGCGGTGCGTTCATGAAAACTCGAACGCGGGCAACCGAATTGGCACAGTCATTGGTCAATGTCGCCAGCCAAACCGGGGTGAAGGCTACCGCTTTGGTCACCGACATGAGCCGCCCCATGGGGAAACTGATTGGAAATTCGGTCGAGATCGACGAGGGCCTTTCGATTTTGCAAGACGCCGGACCGGCGGATGTGCGCGAACTCACGCTGTGCCTCGCGAGCGAGGTCATGCAGTCCGCGTTGGGAATCGACCTGCAAACTGCGAGATCCCGCTTGGAACAAAGTCTGGCCTCCGGTTTGGCGATGGAAAGATTTGAACACATGGTCGCCGCGCAACGAGGTGATCTCAAGGCGTTGATACCGCGGGAGACCTGTCGCGTTTTCACTACGAATTGCGAAGGGTTTGTGCAAACGTTTGATTGCGAGAAGATGGGCTGGGCCGTGATCGAATTAGGTGGAGGGCGAAGGAAGTTGGGGGATACCCTCAACCATGCAACGGGCCTCGAAGTTCTGGTTGACGTGGGCGAACAGGTCGAGGCTGGACAGCCCGTCTACCACATATTCAGCAACCAGCCGCTATCGTCTCATTTGCAAAACCTGCTCGCCGAATCAATCGTCATCGGTCACGAACAAGTCCCCCAATCGAACCTGATTATCGACCGGATTGCCGAACCGATCAAAACGTAATAACGCTCCGCACGCTGGAACGTGGCGAGCTGCCGATTTCAAAAATGACCGACGCGATCTACCTCTGGAGTCGGTCCGTTCCAGGCTGATAATTAAGAGTTGCACGGCGCTGACTTGCACCGTTTGGTAACCATGCCAACAGAATTGCGCCGCATTTTGGCGCGACAACTCGAAATCCTAACGGAGGGTGGCTGTCCATGATACGCGACGGCAAGTTTTTTTGGTATCATGCTCAGAATCAAAGCCGGATTCAATGGCACGCCAAGAGATCGAACGGTGACGATTCGGTGTGATTGTGCTCGGCATCATGGCGTTCAGAATACGTGACGGTAATCAACCAGATTTCATGAGAACATAATATCTGAGAGCTCGACAATGATTATTCAAATCCACAGTCTTCGATTATTATTGACCGTTGCCATGGTATGCTGCGGCATGATTCACTCGGTTATTTGCCAAGCTCAGACCCATGAAAATTGGCCGCAGTGGCGTGGTTCAGCATTCGATAATCGGAGTGAAGCTGTTGGCCTGCCGGTCGAGTTTGATCGCGACAGGAATATGGCTTGGCGGTTCGAGTTACCGGGTTCGGGTGGCGCCAGTCCAATCGTGTGGCAGAATCAGATATTCATCACGACAATTGATGATCAAGACAGGATATGGTTGTATTGCTTGAACCTGGATGGTGAAGAACTATGGAAGCAACAGCTTGAAGGCGTCAACCAAAATTCACGCGACAATGCAAACTCCGCCAGCCCCTCGCCAAGTACGGACGGTGAACATGTGTGGGCAAACTCTACGGCAGGTTATATCGAGTGCTTTGATATGCAGGGTGTTCGCAAATGGGTGGTCGACCTGCAGGAGCGCTATGGCAAATTCAACATTCAATTCGGCATGACGTCGACGCCAATACTTCATCAGGGGCGGCTGTATTTGCAACTGATTCACGGAAGCATGCGAGACGATGCCCCAAGTTTGGGATATGTCGTGGCCATGGACGCAGCCACGGGGGATGAAATCTGGATGCAGGAGCGAAGGACGGATGGCACGCGAGAAAACAAGCATTCCTACGCGTCGCCAATCATTTACAGTGACGGCTCGGAGGAGTTCTTGATTACCCATGGTGGCGACTATGCCCTCGGACATTCGTTGGAAGATGGGCGCGAGATCTGGCGCTGCGGTGGCTTGAATCCGCGCGGTCTCGGTTACAACCAATTTTTAAGATTCGTTGCCTCCCCGGTGTTTGTTGATGGAAAGATTATTGTCCCATCGGCAAAAAATGGTCCGGTCTTTTGCTTGAACACATCGTTAAGCGGAGACATCACGGACGACGATGGAGCATTTCACTGGAAGTTGCAGGAGGGTACTCCTGACGTTTCCACGCCCGTCGTGGCTAACGGACTGGTGTTCTTGACTCGTGAAACCGGGGTGCTTACGGTCGTCGATGCAGAATCAGGTGAAGAGACGTTTTCCAGCCGGATGTTTGCCAGTAACCATCGATCGAGCCCATTGTTTGCCGACGGCAAGATATACATCTCAGATCGAAATGGAAAAATCCTAGTGCTGTCTGCGGAGTCAAAACCAACACTCTTGGCGACCAATGATTTGGCCGAAGAAACAACCGCATCGCCAGCTGTTGTCGATGGAAGGATTTACATCCGTACGTTCAAAGCGCTCTACGCATTCGAGGCGGACCAATAATTTTGCGCTGCGAATCCACATCGACTGGTATCCGTTCGCTAACGTAAGAAAAAATGACTGGCGCAAACGAAAAGACCGCAGCGATGAAGTCACCGCAGCGGTTTGAGCGAAAGACGGCGAATCGTCTGATCAACTGCAAATCCTTGTCGTCGTCGGGTCGGACCTAGACAAGTTCCTTTTTCGAGCCGATCAGTGTGCGAAGTCGTTCAGCGAGAAGATTCGCGTCGAACGGCTTCTTAAATGTCTCATTGATTGCCGAGCGATCAAAGGATACCGGGTTGCCGTCATCGGGCAGCAAGGCTATCAGGATCGTGTTGGCAAAATCAGGGTTTTTTCGCAGGTTTTGGCAAATCTGGAGTGCCTCAACGCGACCGATCGAAAAATCGACAATGATCGAATCGGGGTGGAAACTCTCAGCTTGAATGCCTGCTTCAAAACCACTTGCTGCAACAGCAACTTTAAACGATTTTTCTGGTGGTAACTCGCGCCTTAAATTTTCGATCAGCACCTGATCTTGGGCTACGACCAGAACTTTGGCCATCGCTTCATCCTCGAGGTCACCCAGCGGCATGCCGTGTTCCTTAAGGAATTTGATCAAGAATTCACGCGGGATTCGCCGGTCTTGTGAACCAGGTATCCGGTACCCTTTAAGGCGTCCGGAATCGAACCATTTACTGACCGTGCGCGGAGCCACTTTACAGATCTTGGCGACCTGTCCAGTTGTGAACACCTTCATCGCAGGTTCTCCATTTCAACTAACTCGTCTTCCGCTACGCGCCAATGCAATTATTTCACATTGAAACGTAACTGCTTGCTTCTAATCCAACCAAGATCGGGCGATCATCCTGATCCTCCGATGCAACGAAGCCTATGGTCGGAAATCTGGGTCGAAACAAACGTTGTAAATTAAACGCTTTGTAGTATTGGTACAGTTGTACCACTGGGTCTAAATGCGACATCGACCGTCTGGGAATTCAAGGATTGATAAAAATCGTCAAAATCCATGAACTTCGGAACGGTGAAACCGATAAACGATTCGACCGTTCCAAATTACCCCTGTTGGCTGGAATGCCATCGAGCGAACAAACGGATAGAGCTAGTCCTTCGGCGCAAACGGCTAACAAAGGCTGATAGCCTGACTAACTCTAATTTCCGATTCATGCTTGAACCGGACGCAGGTCCCCCCTGGGCGTTTGGTTCCCGGACTGCTGACCGTTCGAGCGGGTTAGCTGATCGATCTCACAATTGGAAACTGGACACCCGTCCTTTATTTTCGTGATTTTCGATAGTACGACTTTAGGGAGTTTCACCATTCGTAGCGAGGATCAGCATTACAACGGACCGGACGGGCATATTGTCCGACTTCTACCGATCAAGTGATAGCTAAATTCCGCGAGACCCTTCAAAGGACTCGAGCTGCGACCTCCCAACGAACGTGGAAACCTACCGTCGAGTTGAGGAACGAGCTTGTCGTCGTTCGCCAATCGATTTTGTCAAGCCGTTTGTTGCCAGTCGCAGGATTGGCAAATCGTGGGTTCGTCCTGCCGAATGCTAGAAAATGCTCAAGAACCGGGCGACCGTATGAGCTGCTCGGAGATGGCTTTTTTTGTGAGCGGTCAACCAAAATTAGACCAACACGAAATGAATTCGTGGGGATAGGGATAAGATAGGGCGAGTTGTGGATTGTCGTTCATTGATGGGGTGAGGGATGGAAATCGCGAGTCTGGATCGGGGTCAGCACCCGAGGGAGTGGTTTGACGTGGCGGAGTTGATTCGATTTGAGGATTTCGGTAAGTGAGCGACAAATTGGGAAAGAGTTTGTCCAGCAATGTTTTGTTGAAAATCCTTAGATTTCCCGAGGGAAATGGACGATGAAATGGGCTCGTCAAAAAAAAACGCAGAAAACCCGTTTTTACCCCTTGAGTTGAAAGAGCGAACCGATATACTTTGGCTCTTCGCTACTGAATTTTTCGCTGTCGAAGCAGTGAAAAATAACATGGAAGTCGCCTCGGGTGATGACTGAATAGTTTCGAATCACCGAAACAAACGTGTCTCAGGTTGTCGTCATTGCCCCGCATGAGGTCTTCTTTTTGAACCGCCTGAATCGCGTTTTGTATTTTGCGGTTGTGCATTGACGGGACACGTTGATTTTGGTAAGTTGAAGGATTCCCCGCGGCATTAAAATTGGCGGCGGTTTGCCCTGAAAGTATCTTCATCATGGGAACTTTACAGGGTGAACCGCTCTCAATTGGGGAGTGTTGTCGAATTGTTGTGGCATGTCCGCAAGGGCTTGCCGTTAGCGGCAATTCGGCGAATTGATCTTTGACAATTGGATATTCAAGTAAAGTAGATTCGATGGCATCGAATTGAGTTTTGATTGCCGCTGAGTTCAGCTTGAGACAAATTTTTTTGACCATGGTGCAAAGCGCAGTTGTGTTTATCGCAGTTGTGTATCGTGCGATGGGGATTGAATTCGCAGGGGTCGAGGAAACTCAGCCGCGGCGAGGTCTCGGGATGGCGAGGTGGTTAATCAGAGCGACTATGTAAAAACCGAAATTTGAGCGTTTTAATAATTAATCGTTACGATTTGGGTCATTAGGCAGCTTTGGCTGTAAAATGATCCTTGGTAGTAAAAACTATAATAGGTTTGCGGCTTGAGCTGTGAATTTATGTGGTCAAGTTACCAAGGGCACATGGGGGATGTCTCGGTATTAGAAGGCGATGAAGGGCGTGGAAGTCTGCGAAAAGCTTGGGGTAGCTGACAAACGAGCGTTGATCCCGAGGTTCCTGAATAGGCAACACTGAATACATAGGTGTTGACCAGCCAACCCAGTGAACTGAAACATCTAAGTAACTGGTGGAAAAGAAAGAAAAATCGATTCCGTAAGTAGCGGCGAGCGAAAGCGGAACAGCCCAAACCGCGTGGATTTTCCAGGCGGGGTTGTAGGGCCTATCACATGGGAGTTACAAAGTTCTGACTAGCAGAATGACTTGGAACGGTCAACCACAGAAGGTGACAGTCCTGTAAGCGAAAGTCACGAACCTCCCGATAGGTACCTGAGTAGGTCCGGTCACGTGAAACCCGGACTGAATCTACGAGGACCATCTCGTAAGGCTAAATACTCTCTAATAACCGATAGTGAACTCAGTAGCGCGAGTGAAAGATGAAAAGAACCCCGTCTAGGGGAGGGAAAGAACCTGAAACCATGTGCCTACAAGCGGTCGGAGCACTATGCCGGTTTACCGGAATGTGTGACGGCGTGCCTTTTGCATAATGATCCGGCGAGTTGTCGTATGCGGCTTGGTTAAGGCCTTACGGGCCGAAGCCCAAGGGAAACCGAGTGTTAATAGCGCGACCATTGGTCGCATGCGGCAGACGCGAAACTGCGTGAACTACCCATGAGCAGGTTGAAGCGCGGGTTATACCGCGTGGAGGACCGAACCCACTTGGGTTGAAAACCGAGGGGATGACTTGTGGGGAGGAGTGAAAGTCTAATCAAACCTGGAGATAGCTCGTTCTCTCCGAAATAGCTTTTGGGCTAGCCTTGTGCCACTATTTTACGGGGGTAGAGAGACTGAATTGGATGGGGGCCCTTCCCAGGGTACCCCACTGAACCAAACTCCGAATACCGTAAAAACTATCACAGGAGTCAGTCCACGCGGGATAAGCTGCGTGGTCGAGAGGGAAACAACCCAGATCATCGTCTAAGGTCCCCAAGTCGTGCTAAGTCACTAAGGAAGTTAGATTGCAGTGACAGCCAGGATGTTGGCTTAGAAGCAGCCACCATTTAAAAAGTGCGTAACAGCTTACTGGTC
>JBGTDM010000357.1:0-6014 GCA_041748315.1 Pirellulaceae bacterium | reverse complement strand
TTGCCCCTGATGGTGACTCGTACCCAACAGATTTTGTACGGAGCCCGATTGAACGATCATATCCAGAGTGGTCTCATCGTGCCGGCGCTGCTGGAACGTTCAAAGCTGAATCCGGAAATCATAGTGACGGATGACCATCGATCAATTTCGTTTCACACAGCGAACACGTTTCCCCTGGTCGTTATCCATGCGCTCTCCACGACTGAGATCATGAGTCCCGCTGCACAGCTATCGGAAACACAATCGCTGAACACCACTAGTGTTTCAGGATTGGAAGAGTTTCAAGACTCGTTGCCGCTCCATTTGCGGGATTGGCCCTGTAACTTCTTTTCACCCCAAGCAGCGCTGGCGTGCCATTCCAATCTATCCCTGGCAAAATTGACGGCGTTTGCAAGGCAGTTTTGCCTGCTTGAACCGTTTCAGCGTATACGGGACGCACTCGGCGAAGCCCAATCGGCTGCGGCCGCATAGATTTAACGGCACGTAATCGCCCACGACCATTAATAAACTCGGGATTTGATGAACGACCCAAGCATGGCACATGAACCGAGTGGTAACCCCAGTCTGAAAGAAGATATTCCGTCGATGGTTGGCGTGAAAATTCAGAGTGAAACCGAACTGGAAATCCCCCGTCCTGGTATCCTGAGTGCCGTTGTCAAGCCATTGCGGTTGGAGATTAAGAGCTACTCATTTACGGCCGGTCCGCTGATCTCAAGGGCTGCATTTCAAACGAATTTACACGGTGCGTCATCCGGTGTGCCTCAGCCTTCGCCTGAGAGACCGACAAAACGGAAAACGTCCGCTCGATTCAAGCCGCCTGGCGATATGATCAAAATCAAAGATCGATTATTCTATTTGCTACAGCCATCGTTGCAATCACTGATCCAATCAAGTGAAGTTCAATTTCCATTCGATCCGTTTCCATATCAATACTCGGGTATCGCGTTTTTGCTTCCACGTCAAGCCGCAATCCTGGCAGACGAAATGGGACTTGGAAAAACCATGCAAGCCATAACCACAATTCGCCTGCTATTACGTGCCGGAATGGTAAGAAGTGTGTTGCTGATCTGTCCCAAGCCACTCGTTACAAACTGGCGACGCGAATTCAAGATGTGGTCACCGGAAATCAACACGGTTGTTGTCGAAGGCAACGCAGTGAAGCGACAAGCGGTCTGGAATGCCCGCCTGCCGGTGAAAATCACCAACTACGAATTGGTGACTCGTGATCAGCCGCTCATCGAGTCGTGCGACCATGAGTATGATCTGGTGGTCCTGGACGAGGCCCAGCGGATCAAAAACATATCCAGCAATACCAGCAAAGTTGTTCGTTCAATTCGCCGCAAACGAAGCTGGGCGTTGACTGGTACACCAGTTGAGAATAGTTCCCAGGATTTGGTTGGCATTTTTGAGTTCCTGAAAAAGGGGTATTTAAGTTCTGAAATGCCGGCGCGAAAGATAGCCCGAGAATCGCGCGATTACATTTTACGGCGAACGAAAGATCAAGTGTTGGATGACATGCCTCCCAAACTGATCCGGGACGCTGAACTCGAATTGACCGACGAACAGCAGACAACTTACGAGCAAGCCGAATCTGCTGGCGTCATTCGCTTGAACGAAATTGGCGACGCGTTGACCGTTCAACACGTATTCGAATTGGTGCTTCGACTTAAGCAGATTTGCAACTTTGATCCGGCAACGGGGAGCAGTTGTAAGATCCAGCGGTTGGAGGCTGATCTCGCGGAAGTCATTGCCAGCGGCAAAAAGGCAATCGTCTTCAGCCAATGGGTTGAGACGCTGAAGAAGATTGGCGCTCGTTTTTCTCATGCCAACCCATTGGAGTACCACGGCAGAGTTCCATCACGCGAACGCGATGGAATTCTCAAGCAATTCCAGGACGATCCCACCTCACATCTGTTATTGATGAGTTATGGGGCCGGCAGCGTTGGATTGAATCTCCAGTTTTGTCGTTACGTTTTTCTATTTGATCGATGGTGGAACCCGGCAGTCGAAGACCAAGCGATCAACCGTGCACATCGACTGGGAAGTGCAGGCAGTGTCACGGTTACGCGGTTCCTCACCACCAATACAATCGAGGAGCGAATCAATGAAGTCCTTGAGGCCAAGCGTGAGTTGTTCGACATGATGCTCGAGGGGACCGATCACGTGCGTGGTGCGAAAATGTCCAAAGACGATGTTTTCAATCTATTCCACTTGCGGACCCCCAGACAAGGCTTAAACAAAGTCGCTTGAGCGAAATCGAACCCGGTTCCGCCTGGAATCCCGCTCTTCGATTGAGTTTCCGGTGGAATCTGCCATAATGAACTTCAATCTCCTATTATGGCTTGGTCAAAAAAATCGGAAATGTTTGTCACGGCGCTCGCCCCAATGTGGATCTTCCATGGTCGTTTTACGCTTTAGCTGGGTGACCGTTGCATGCAAGTCACAAGCTGGTGCAACATCAGGGCTTGGGATCGGAGTCGTATCGTTGTCGTATCACCTACCGGTGGGTGTACTTCGAGTGATCGGCGACTGGTGATTGTTACGACAAATTGATTCTTGCCTGGAGTTCTAGAAGGCCTTGCCATATCCCTAATTTTGACCGTTCCACAACATTACTCACCATTGTTCAGTCTCAGCTAGGGCAGGGTGAACAAGTTTTTATTGGCTTGGCACCAGCTATGTTTTTGAAACGCAACAATCAGGCAGACGAGAACGTCTCAGTCACAAAATATCCCCCCTGGGCGCCCCGATTTTGGAATGGAATGCGGGCGCGAGACTACGCGCGTTTTATGCTCCGAAATCGATTTCGCGTTCACCCCTTGCGCATTCCAATGGCGATCCTGGTTGGACTCTGCGCTCCTGTTAACAGCATGTTGTCAATGGTGCAAAGTGCGGTCTATTCAAGGAAGATTCGGAATACCAGGATCACGGATCCTCCAATATTTATTATTGGCCACTGGCGCAGCGGTACGACATTCTTGCACGAAATCCTGACGCAAGACCAGCAGTTTGGGTTTTCTTCAACCTTTGATTGTTTTGTTCCACACCACTTTCTTGTGTCGCGCAGGATCTTCGGGCCCCTCATGCGATTGCTGTTGCCGTCGCATCGCCCTATGGACAACATGGCTGCTGGTATCGACCTTCCCCAAGAAGACGAGTTTGCCCTTTTCGGATCCGATATTCCGACTCCCTATTGGCGGATTGCATTCTGTAATGATCTCGATCGCTACATCGATCTGTTGAGTTTCAATCAATGTGATGAGCAAGTCATCCAAAGAGTTCAAAATGGATTGACGTCGTTTTATCAGGCACTCACACATCGTGATGGCAAACCGTTGATTCTTAAGTCGCCGACGCATACCGGACGGATCGAAACGTTGGCTCGCTGGTTTCCGGGAGCCAAGTTCATTCATATCTCGCGACACCCCTACCAGTTCATCCCGTCAACGGAGCGTCTTTGGAAGGCACTTGATCGAACCCAGAGTTTTCAGCTTCCTAAATATTCCCCGCACGATTTGCAGAGCTATATCTTCAAGTGTCACCAAGTCATGTATGAAGGTTACTTTGCGGCGAGAAAAGTACTTCCGGACCATCAACTGATGGAAATTTCCTACGAGGAATTGGTTGCTGATCCGCTATCCATGATCGAATCAATCTATCGTCAATTGAATCTGGAAGCGTTTGAGGAATCCCGCGAGAGATTTAGCGAACTAATCAGTGAGCGTAATGACTATCAGTCGGCTCGTCAAATCATCGACATAGAGCTACGCCAACAAATTGATACGAAGTGTGCAGAGTATATGGAGCGGTTTGGATATCAGGCTGGCGAATCACCCGCCGGTTGATAAGAACGTATGGCCGGTGGAACATTCCCGAGTTGCCACTAAAGGATTTTGTGCTCCAGCATTAGTTGAACGATGCGCTCGACACACTCATTCGTATTTAGTTCAGCCGTATTGAGCAACAGGTCAGGGGACTCGGGCGGTTCATAGTCCGCTGGAACTTCTTGACGTTCATCCAACAGGGTATTTGCCTGCTGCTGGGACAAGTTTCGTTGTTCGCAGATCTCTGGCGGTGCATCCAAATGGACCACGAGAATCCGGTCGGGTCCAATAACTTCTGCAGCTCGTTTTCGAAACTCATCGCGCGGCGCGACCAGCGACATCAGGCAGATCATGCCGCCACTGTTGAGTACTCTAGCAACTTCAGCGGCGCGGCGCAAGTTTTCAGATCTTGCTTCATTGGTAAAACTTAAATCGCGATTGAGTCCCAACCTTAGATTTTGGCCGTCCATGACAACCGCGGCATGCCCCATGTCAAACAACCGCCGCTCAACCGCGTAAGCGGTCGTTGTCTTGCCGGCTCCGGGCAAGCCAGTGAGCAGTAGCGTCACAGCTTTCTGGCCAAATCGAGCGTGTCGCTCCTGTTCAGTGACCGCGCTTGCTTCAATTTGCAACGTATCACTTTCCGGTACCTTATCCCAGTGGTCGTGGCGATGCTCACTCGTTTGTCGGTCAAAAATCATTCCCGCACCGACGGTGACGTTTGAGATACGGTCAACAATGATAAATGATCCGCAGTTTCGATTGCGCAAGTAGCTGTCGAAGGCCAACGGCTGATCCAGAGAGATACTGCAGCGACCGATTTCATTGAGTTTTAAACTTGGGGCGTCCTTGCGATGAAGCGTGTTCACGTCGATCTGGTATCGTAATGCAGTGACCGTGCCAGTAACACTCTTGGTCGTTTGCTTGAAAATATACTGTTTGCCGGGGACAAGAGGTTGCTCGCCCATCCAGACGATAGCCACATCGAGTTTCTGCTCCAGCTTTGGCACATTTCCAGGCCGCACAATCATATCTCCACGGCTGACGTCGATTTCGTCCTCCAGCGTCAGTGTAATCGACATCGGTGCAAATGCTTCGTCCAACTCTCCGTCGTACGTAATGATGCTTGCCACGCGCGAGGTTTTGCGCGAGGGTAAGACGAGAACCTCATCTCCTTTACGGACGATCCCGGACGCAATCGTGCCGCAGTAACCACGAAAATCCAAGTTCGGACGATTGACCCATTGAACCGGAAACCGCAGGTCTTTCAGGTTCCGATCCGAGCCAATGTAAACTGAGTCGAGAAAACTCAGTAGTGTTGGCCCCTTATACCACGCCATATACTCGCTGTGATCGACAACATTGTCTCCATTCAATGCCGAGATAGGAATAAAGTGCAGGTCCGCAATCTCCAGCCGCGCTGCGAAGTCTTGATAATCGGTGCGGATCTGATCAAAGATTTCCTGATCATAGTTGACCAGATCCATCTTGTTGATCGCCACTAAAATATGTTTAATCCCGAGCAATGACACGATAAACGAGTGTCGTTTGGTTTGCTCCACCACTCCATTTCGGGCATCGACCAGTATTACCGCCAAGTCGGCTGTCGAAGCACCGGTGGCCATATTACGGGTGTACTGAACGTGCCCCGGAGTATCGGCAATGATAAACTTGCGATTCGTCGTAGAAAAATATCGGTACGCGACATCGATTGTGATTCCCTGTTCACGTTCGGCCTTAAGGCCATCCGTAAACAGGGCAGGATCAAAACTACCCCCGGTTGTGCCGTGGGTTATGGAATCCTTTTCAAGTGAAGCCAGTTGATCTTCGTAAATCATTTTCGAATCATAAAACAGCCGCCCGATCAACGTGCTCTTGCCATCGTCGACGCTACCGCATGTGATGAACCGCATCAACTCCTTGCGCTCGTGTTGGTCCAGGTAAGCGTGAATATCTTCGGCAATTAAACTATTCATGGGTCATTCGTTATAAAAATTCAACTGAATCGATGATGCGCTGCGGGTGTCAATGAGAAGGATCTTCTAAACATGCAGTGGCGACGACGATGCCAATCGTAATTCCGACGGCAAACGAACCCATTCTCAAAATGAATGATAAGTGCTGCGGTTAAAAATATCCCTCTTTTTTCTTTTCTTCCATGCTCCCTTCGTCATCATTGTCGATGACTCG
>JBGTDM010000356.1:0-9449 GCA_041748315.1 Pirellulaceae bacterium | reverse complement strand
CGCCTGACGGCGTAAACGAATGGATCACTGGCAACGAGTTCTTTTTGATACTCCAAAAATTCTTTGTGCTCAACGCCTGACGGCGTAAACGAATGGATCACCATTTGGAATCGTCCGCCATTCGCCGTTAATGCGAGTGTGCTCAACGCCTGACGGCGTAAACGAATGGATCACCTTGACGGTTGGCCAATGATTTATCCTTCAGCAAGTGCTCAACGCCTGACGGCGTAAACGAATGGATCACCAGCCTCGCCGCATTATTGACACTTGGCCAAAATCTGTGCTCAACGCCTGACGGCGTAAACGAATGGATCACCCCTTGTCCGGGTCGAATAAGCCAACACGGACGCGTGCTCAACGCCTGACGGCGTAAACGAATGGATCACTTGTGTCGCGGCCGTTGTATCCGGCATTCCCCATCGGTGCTCAACGCCTGACGGCGTAAACGAATGGATCACCCGGTATTTTGTAGACAGGCATGAGATCACCCAAAGTGCTCAACGCCTGACGGCGTAAACGAATGGATCACCCGTATAACAATTGCATGAATCGGAGCGGGATTGTGCTCAACGCCTGACGGCGTAAACGAATGGATCACTGCGTTTGCCGCAAGTCGCGTATTTCACTAGACTTGCGACTACCAGAATCATGCATATTGTCAAAATGGCTCGCTCCGCCGAATCTTGACGTGCTAGAAGCACGCGAAATGGAGAAAAAGTTGCGGCCAAGTTCCGAAAACTCACGCTCTCGCACTCTCAACCAAAGAAAATCAACACAACTCTTGTCGTACAATATACTTACGTCCAACTAAATGACAAAAAGCGTCGCCCGACGTCGATGCATGAACAAAGTCTCATGACTCAGCTCTACTCACATGATTTCGAAAATTGCAGGTGGATCGCCCCAATCAGACCGATCACCTCGTGACAAACTGTCGATTTTGCCACTGCAGCGCGAGCATAGTGGAATTATCAACAAGTCATCGGTGTCCGCAAGGACTTTCGATAGCTCCCATCGAATTTTTGCAAGCTTTTCCTTGTTTACCCGTACGCGGAAAATGCTCAATTGGATTCGTTCGCCGTAGCCTTCCAGAATTTTCGCTGTTTTGCGTAAGCGTTTGGGATCGCGAACATCGTAGGCAATGAGATTCCATTGAGGGGCCGACATGGCGTACTCGCTTTATCGGATTTTGAGTTGGCCGAACAAGCCGGGGCAACCCGTCCATTCTTTTTCCAGAAGGCGGATCTCCAGTTCAACCATGCGGCCGTATTCGAGCGACTGGCCCGTATAGGGATGCACATACGATTCGGCCAATCGACTCTCGAATAATCCAATCGCCTTTTTGCGGCCATCATCCGACAGCCAAACGTGCCCGGGGCGGATTTCGAAATCCCCGTAGTCGTTCCACTGGCCGCGGTTTAGACTTCCTATCAGTGGCATCTCCCACAAGAGTGTCCGGAAAATTTCCATTACATCCAGAACGAGCGGCGGTGCCGTGGAGCGGGGCTGGTGAAAGTAGCCGAATGCAGGTTCCAGTCCGACTGCCAGCAAAACTCGCTGGACCAAACCAAAAATCATTCCGTAACCAAAAGACAACAGACAATTGACCCGGTCACGTGGCGGGTGCTTAGTTCTCCGGGACATTCGCAATGAGTCCTGCACGCGTTCGTTCAGCAACGACGAAAAACTTGCGAAATAGGACTTGGCGGCAATCCCTTCCAGTCCCCGCAATCGATCTAGTGAATCGCAGGCTTCGACTTTTGAAGCAGCATTGCGAATGAGATCAAGGTCCTTTGTGATCGCGCACCGAGCTGAATCCTTTCCACGAGTACCACGCATCAGGTATTGGAGCTGAAAACGAATTCTCGTGGCAACCGTTTTTCGGGCAAGGCGGAGACAGACTTCCGGTTTGGTCAACGCGTCGTACTGGCGGATTCGTTGCCGAACGCGGCCCGGCGGAGAGACGGTCCCAATTGGTCGGCCTCCGCTACTTACCCACTGGACGGCGACGTTTTCATAACGGCAAAGGTGAAGAGCCTGAGATGTAATCTGTGCAGCTCCATACAGGAGAATCGCGTCGACCTGTTCAATCGGAATGCGTTTTTTGTCGCCTTCCAGTTGAATGATCAGTGAGCGATCGCTACGGGTCACCGTTGCAGGAATTGAGGTGATATGCAAAGTCCGTCGGTCGCGTCGTGCGGGAAAAAGTGTGGCCTTGCGGCGTGTCGATGTATCCAACCCGGAACCAGAATCATACCCTGTCATTGGTGACTCAGCCAAACGTTCTTCCTCGGGTAAACACACGACTCGCAGGCTGCATCGGCGACAGAGTTTTTCGTTTTCGGTAACAGCGGGGCGAACGGAAGATCGGCGAAGTTCTCTCATTCGCGCGACTGCGGCGACAACTTTTGCCCGGGCGTCGTCATCGACTGAAACTGTGACCGTCACGTTGTCCTGATGGTAACGAATCCGGGCTTCCGTTACCGGTTTACCCAGTTGATGTTCCAAGAGCATCGCATAGGCCGCGACCTGCAATTGGTCACTGGGCCAAGCCGCGGGCGTTTTCGACTTATCCTTTTCGCGACGGCAGCGGCCCTTCTTGTGTTCGTAAACGATCCAGTTGCCATCTCGCACCCGCGCTGCATCAACTTTCCCAAATAGTCCTAATTCATCGGCGGAAACGTCGAAAGATCGCAATTCGCGAGATTCGTCATCGGTTTTAGGAACACGCTCTTCGTGTAGGCGACGGCCTTCGTAAACGCGATCATCCGCCTCACGAATCTCCTCGACTTCTTCCAGATAAAACAACCGTTCGCAATACGCCAATGCATGAATCGCCATCACGCGGATGGGTGGTTCTTCGGGGTGTTCTGTAGGTGGCTGTATGGAGTAAACGGTCATCAACTTTATACCGTGGAGATTTCGGGCCTTAAAGGTTGGATTTTCGGGATACGTCCGATTGCTGGAGGATCTTTTTTGAGACGTTCAATTCGACCGGTTGCGTATCGCGTTCCAGCTCGACCCACGTGGTCGGCCCAAACCGGAAGGGTCAGGTTTCCCTGGGCGTCATTCAAGTAAACCTCAAGTCGTTCTGGATGGAGGCTGGACAAGTCTTCAACCAAAGAAACTTCATCGACCATGTGTGTACTTTCACCAAGACCCAGCCCACCGAACCTGTCAATTTTATGCCGCTCCACTGGATTAAGCGCCATTCTGAGTCGGGACTCAAGGTGTTGGTCATCGCTTTCTTCTTCGGTTGAGTCCACAAAGATGAGTAACTTGATGTTCGTCAAAAGATGTTGATAGTCCGGACGAACGTTGGATCCATTTCCTTGAGTCGCATTATTCTTACCACCCAATTCTTTGATTCGCCAGAGCTTTCGCAGGACTGTGCTACGGTCTGGATTATTCAGCAGGCCGGCAGTGCAGCGAACACCAATGTGGCGATCCCGGTCAATTTCACCAACCATCGCCAGTAGAAATCCATAAACGGTTGAAGGTGGTGGAAGTGGATGAGTTTCCCAAAACTCACGAGCTTCGCCGGGACGGAAACAGGCGATGGGAACGGAAACATAGAGACTCATCATTTTGGCTCTCACTGATAACATGTGTGTTAAAAATTTGGTCTGATTGGGTGCGGTATTTATTTAGTGTTCAGAGCAGCTCCGACTTTCTCCAATACTGCGTTGGTCGCTGCTTTGACACCTTCAAAAATTTCCGCTCCGGCTCCTTTGAGGGCTTTACCAGTTTCGGTTGATGCAAGCTGTCCGCCAACAATCAATTCGTGGCCAACGATATCACCCGCTTTGACTCGCCGCAAAAGTTCTTTTGCATCGACGGTCTGTCCTTCGTCTTTGGTCTCAAAGCAATAAAGCAACCGCGGTGCAGGGTCGTCCGTTACGCGAAAGACAACGGATGCTGGAGAAAAGTCAAACAGAAATCGTCCATGATTACCGGCAACGGTTCGTAGGTTAGATAAGGCTTGAAGTGCTTTAGCAGCTCGCGACGGATCCGCCAGTCTTTCGGGCGTCATTGCGATTCCGAACTGGTATCTCGTCGCATGAATTTCAGCGCCATAGGGAACTGGATTCTTGACTTTGGGGTCTTTTCCCTTTTTGGCGGCGGATGCCGTCGCATTGGGAGAGGCAGCGTTAAACGTCGTATCACCGGGCCACGGAGTCAGGCTCACAGCCCGGGTCACTTCCAATACAGCCCGACGAACCGTTGCCGTGCCCGCCTTTCGTTCCGTCTTTGCATCGTCGCCAGCTTCCGATTTGGCCGCATCGGCTCGCATGAAGCCCAACAAGTCGTCATCAATATACGTATTGTCTCTCTTTTTGTCGGCCCAACCCTTGAATTCAGCATCGGCCCAATCGTTCTGACGAGTGGTTTCATTCCACGTTCGGTTTGTTCCAGTCTTTTCCATTTCGGCAAGTGCCTGTCGAACAGCAAAACGGATTGCTTCGGCGCTAACGGTTGTGTGCACTCCTCCCTGCCAGATCAGTTTTTGCAAAGTGGTAGTGTTGCCTTCGGTTTCACCACGGTTGTTGGCTGCTGTTCCGAAGTCGGTGACGATGTTTGCGAAAATATGAATGCTCATTGTTTTTATCCGCTAATAATGAATTTGGTTGTAAATGAAATTGGTTTGAAAAAAGTTTGTCGAGCCATTTGAAGGTCATGTTGAGAGGCTGGAAGCATGTCCAACGGATCACCGGATCAGCCACAATTCACCGCATCAGCTTGCGTCGGCTTCCAGTTCTTCCGGCGGGATTGCCTCTGCCCCGGCAGCTTCCTTGTCACCCTTGCCCTTGTAACTGGCCAACGCGAGCAATGCCAAATCGCGACCGTGCTGCCATTGGTCACCTGACAAGAGCGGTAGTACCGATTGCCAGTTCTCTTGAATCTCCGTGTTGCCCCGTGCGCGACTCATCAAATCGCAAACGCTGAAACGAAACTGATCGGCGGTTTTTGCGGATACAAATTGAATCCGCCATTTTTCAAACTCCTTTTGAAACTTGTTCTGCATTCCTCCTTTGTTCGAGCCAAATTCACCGCTGATCTTCCCGAATCGGCAGAACAACGCGTAATGAACTCCTGTGACGAGCGCCTTTTGGCCTTGATCACTCCAAACATCAGCATTAACCATTTTGGAAAGTCCTTCCTTTTCAAAAAACAGACGGGATCGCAACAGCTTGCCGGTTGCCGGATCGTTGCGGGTAAAAAACTGAGAAAAATCGTGGAACCAGGGTTTTCGGTTTCGGTTGGCCAGATTGTCAGCAATCAAAGGCTTGACCATGCTGACACTCCAGAATGGTCGTTCCACTTCTTTGGCGTTTTGGCCCCTGCCGACTTTGACTGTATGCGACTTCAAGGCTGGCTTAAAAAAGTCAGATGCATAGGCAAAGGTTTTGTATGCTTCCGGAGTGAGCGGTTCGATTCGGGTTCCTGCCACCCGCGATTTTTGCTGAGAAGCCCAGACCGTGGGGCGGAACAGATAAGCAGAAATTGCGTCGACACCGAGGTTACGCTGGAGTGGATGAGCAAGAAGTCGTGTGTAGACCCCCAGGACGGCGTCACCCATACCGCCGATCAGGCAATCTGCGTAGTGTTGAGGTGTGATCCGATTTCGTTTGGATGCAAACGACAGCAAGTCATTCACCTCGGGAATCAGCAGCACTGCCGACCCGCGATTGATCGGCAAAGAAATCGTTCCGATCATTGCAAAGTAGGCAGCGAGCAATTCGGAAGCGGTACCTTCGTGTTTCGTTTCACCAAACTTGTTGTGACGTACTGCAGCACCCGGAAACAATGTTCCCGGGATATCCAGCGGCTGGGTCTCGAGAGTTCCATCCTTCTTGACCAGATCAGAATAGCCGGTCTGATGTTTGTAGCTGGTCAAAAGGCGGACGGAATAAGTGTATGGCTTTCCATCGATTTCAACCGTTTGATCCGTATCTTCTTTGGCACCCTTGCGGCTTTGACCGTGCTGAAGAAAAGTCAGCATCAATCCGCGCTGTAGCTGCGCTCGAACGATCCTTGTCTGACCGTTGTGTGTTGAAGGCAGGTCGATTGTGCCTTCACCCACTTTGATTTGAAAAGCAAAATCAAAAATACACTTCAGGTATTCTTCGGCGTATTCCGGCTTTCCGAACTTCAATACGACTTTGTCTTTGGTGATTTCCCACGGGGGATTATCTTTCGGAGAAACGCCGGGCAATTTCGCCAGCTTTCGTTTTTCGTCGGCAAGAGCATTCAGCACGCAGGCCAGTCCGCCGATGCCTGCTCGCAACAGCGAGTCCATTCCGGGAGCGTGCAGCCACAATTCCAGTTCGGTTGGCCCCGTCACTCCCTTTTTCTTTGCAGCCTCTGTTTTCACCGCTTTAGTTTTTGCCATCGGTTGCCACCTTCTGAACAGGAACAAAAAATCCACAACCCATATGTCGCCGCCCGCCAATTCCACTGGACGCTAGAACAAGTGAGTCATCTGGTGTCAGGTTTCGAATCGTTGTTTCGAAACCGACAATTTCCGTATGCTTAATTCGAAGCGTTCTTTGTCGTCCGATTTCGATTTCGCAATTTCCAATCTCGAGCTTGTCCAGTTGTCGTCGGACAGCTTCCTTAAATTCATTTGGTTCGAAAAAGCCTTTGATTGTCACTAATCTCGCTCGCAGCGCAGTAGCCGGTTCCAGTTGATGGATACTTGGTACTCCAAGTACGAGCTTTCTACCGAGGATGTCGATCGTCTTCCCGGCAAGTGGCAAGAACTGTTGAATGCGGTCGGGAGTTGTGCGAACAACGAAACGACTGTTTTCATTCAACCTCATTTGTCGATTACCAATTTGGCGACCGGCAATCGGAGCCAGTGCATATCCGTTGCCACCATGCGCCTCGGGGATCAATCGCGAGACCGAGCCAACCAGGGCATAGCTGTGATCCGCCGGAATGGCTGACGGAGAGTTTACGTGGAATCTAATGTCAATTGAGGTCATGAATAAAGTCCTTAAAATAGTGACGTTTGGCGCGTTCCAGAAAATTTGATTTGATTGCCTGAGCTCGCTGTTTGGACACCCCCAGCGTCATGCCCATATTCTCGCATGTTTCACCTCGCATGATCGCCTCGCAAATTAGTTGATCGGTGCTTGGCAATTTCGATAAAACATCCCGCACATCCGTCTCCAATTCCCAATCAAAAGAACAAGGTTGGTTTCGGCGATCTCGCAAAATGCCCTGCTGTTGTGCCAAATCCGCAATCTCTTGGTTGGTGACAGCACAACGGATTTGTCTGATTCGAGATTGGTAAAACCGGTGCCCTTCATGTATGAGCGACTTTTTCAAGTAAGCCTTCGCATGGTCGCAGTCCTCGAAACCGCGAGATGACAGAATTGATGGCAACTTCTGGTTGAGATGGCTTTCACAGTCGTCGGCTTCGTCAAGCCGTTTGTATTTTTGGCGAAGTTGCGACTTCACATCAGCAAATACATGTTCAATTTCCGTCGTTTCGATTCTGTTCGACTTCGCAATCATTCGCTTCCTTTCCCAAAAAAAGACTTGCTACTTAGGACTAGATGCTTGCCTCGCATGTTTTGTCAATAATTTTTTTTATTTGGTCCGGTCATCTGTATCTTTACATATGTCACGTTTGTCTGTATCTTTACATTTTCAATTCGTTAATGCAACCGATTGCGTTGAGTACTAAAGGTACAGCTGAGCTGGACCAAATCGTTTCCATTCGTTTACGCCGAAAGGCGTTGTGTTCTACAAAATATTGTGGCTGGCCCATGCGGCTCCTTTCTTGTCGTCGTATGCGATTGCTTCGTCGCTTGCGATTGGAAATCCGCGCAGGGGACGAAAGTGCGATTGCCAATTTTCATGAGTCGGCCGATTCATTGGTAGTGCGTATTGGGCAGTGCCTTCGGCTTTCGCCCATTGATAGTGCTGGTTGCAGATGACCGTTATGCCGTAGCTCGATTCGCGGATGGAATCGACCAAAGTATCGATCCCCCCTTCCAGCCAGAGAGATTCTATAGGTTCAAGTACTCGAGATTCATCAAGTTCGAGCCAGAGACGAACCAGGTCCGATTGAGAAAGCGGTTGTTGGCCGAGCTGCTTCAGCCATTTCTTGGCAAGCTCGAGCTCTTCGGCTTCATAAGGGAGTGGCGATAGCTTGCCATCGTTCATCGGCTCGATCACTAGAAAGTTGCAGATAATTGGCGGGTCCGTTTCTGGATTCGCGCGACGGTTCAAACGTCCGAGTCGTTGAATCATTGCGGGAATTGGCGCAAGTTCCGTAACGAGCAGGGTGGCATGTCCTAGATCAAGGGACATTTCTGCAACTTGACTGGTCGATGCAAAACCAGGATGTGAATTGTTTTCAAAAATTTTAACAACTTCGCTATGACGCTCGATTCGATCCTTGTAAATAAACCGGCTGTGGTAATAGATCGGTTCATCCAATGAACACGCGGAAACGACATCGCCAACTTTTCGCGTTCGATCAACGGTGTTGCTGATCCAAAGAACGCGCCCATTTCTTAACAGTTCATTCGCAACGGACTCTACACAGTCTTCCGGTGAGGTCACTGGTTGTTCTGTTGCTTGACGATATCGGGGCAAATGCTCCAGCTTCGGCGGGCCGTTGGGAATGTGTTCAAACGAGCGGCCCGCAAAGTCACAAGTTTCCTTGATCGCTTCCCGCCGCGCGTTTGGCAGGCTTGCTGTCATTAGTAAGACGGGAATTCCAACAAGATTCTCAAGCCAAGCCAACAGGTTGCCAAACAAAATTTCGTCGTAGCAATGTACTTCGTCAAATACGATCGCTGAATTCGCCAGTGCCGGCCAGGCGTAGAGTCCTTGCCGCAGGTTTTGAAGCACACACAATACGTTGTCGACAGTGCAATTGACGATTTGGGTGTCCCAAGCCTGTAGTGACTGAACGCGAATGGTCGCATCAGTTGGATCAGAATCCCGTGCCGATGGATTTCCCAACATGACCTGAATATCGTAAGCCTTTCTCGAATGGAACAAGCCGGCGCGAATATCGTCTTCGGCATTAAACTTTCCAAACAAATAGCCTTTGAAACCTTCGGTCGCAGTTCCCGTCGTAGGATAGCAGAACCAGAGCCGCCGACCCGCATGTTGTTGGGCCGCCCACATATATGCTGCGATTGTTTTTCCACTTCCGCATCCAGCCTCAACTAGCGTGACACTCGATGTTGATTCAGCGATTTGGTTTTGAAATTCGTGTGGGTTATTCTCCTTCAATCTTGCGTTTACGATTTGATCAAGGTCGGCCTTGTCAGGTACTCGCACCAAGCTGCTCTTAATCCAGTCGTTGCGGTCGGCTGGCGAATCAATCTTTTCCCACAGCGCAGAACCGGCGACATCAGCGCCTATTAAAGTCGCTTTGCAAATCGCACCTAGCCGTTTCCAGTCTTCGTTCTTCTTTAGAG
>JBGTDM010000355.1:0-49320 GCA_041748315.1 Pirellulaceae bacterium | reverse complement strand
ACCATTACTCAAGGATTGGCGCCTACTCCTTCGTTGCCGGACTCTGTCGAGTGATCCAGGACGCCCCACCGTACATGTTACACGAGGGTATCCCCTCGCGACCACGTTGTCTGAATATCGTCGCCTTAAAGCGAAACAATTTTGCCAATAATACCATTACAAACCTCAATCAAGCATATCGCTTGCTGTATCGTTCACGAGTTGGTCTGGACAACGCTCGTGAAATCATGCACAGCAAAGACCAGATGTGCCCTGAAGTCGAGCACTTGTTCGACTACGTGGAGTGCCAGAATAGCGGGCGCCACGGTCGAGGTCGAGATCGGAGAAAAGCTGCATGACACCCTTACCAATTGCCGTGTTCGGCGCAGGACATCTGGGTACGATCCACACTCGGTTACTCCACAACAATCCTCGATTTCAGGTGGTTGCTGTCGTCGATCCAAGTCAAGCTGCCCGCGAACGCATTCAAAATGAATTCGGATTGACAACCGCCGCTGAACCAAGGCAATTGACCGAGAAGGTTTCGGCAGCAGTGATCGCCACACCCACTCAGTTTCATTTCTCGACGGCACTACCCCTGATCGAGCGTGGCATTCATCTGCTAATCGAAAAACCGATCACTGTCACGGTAAATGATGCCAACTTATTAAATCATTCGGCAACTCGTCATAACTCCATTATCCAGACGGGACATAACGAAAGGTTTAATCAAGCCTTTGTCGTAGCTCGCCAACAACTGCCGCAAGCCAAGTACATCGAGGCAACTCGAACCAGCGGCTATTCCTTTCGCTCGACCGATGTTGGGGTCGTACTCGACCTGATGATTCATGACCTCGACTTGATCATGAGTATGGTGCAAAGTCCGATTCGCAAAGTCGATGCGATCGGCGCATCGATTATCGGCGAACACGAGGACCTCGCCCAAGCCCGGTTAGAGTTTGCGAATGGCTGCGTCGCAAACTTGACGGCCTCCCGATGCAGTTTCGAACGACAACGCTGGATTCGGTGGTTCTCTGAAGATGGATTTGTAAGTGCTGATCTCGACAAAGCACTGGTAAACCGAATCTCAATACCAACTTGGATCAAACGGCGGGAACATGATCTCAACGGATTGCCTGTCGATCACCAAACCCGACTTAAAGAACGATTCTTTACTGACGTGCTACCCATGAACACGATTCAAATCGATCCGGTGAATGCCATCGAAGCGGAGCACAACGACTTTTTTGAATCGATTTCGCAACAACGAGTGCCCCGTGTCGACGGGTGGGCAGGTCAAAATGCCTTGGCGGCAGCACACCAAATCCTGGATTGCATCAGCTCGGCCCAAGGTAAAACTTCCTTGGCGCGAGCTGCGTAAATGCCGCAGGGCTCACGCGCATCACGGCAAATCACCCAGCTCCGTACAAGTAGCGGCGGAGGGATTCGAACCCCCGACACGCGGATTATGATTCCGCTGCTCTAACCAACTGAGCTACGCCGCCAAAATAGAATTCTTTGTCTTTTCCAAAATGTTTTACCGCGTGTCTGCCGTCGTTTGTGCATTTGAAGTTTGCGTCTAAACGACGGTCGACCGCCATTCCTTTATATTGCCATTCGCGCTGCTTATCCGCGACTTTTGTCAGAGCCCAGCCCTCCTGCAGTCTTACAAGTTCCGATCAGGGTGACAGGTGGACAGAAATTCTCTACCCATTATGTAAACGACTGCCGCCAGGTCAAGTGCTACGGACATTCACTGCACAAAAGTCCTTTAGAAGTCCAAGCCGATCCGTTTTGACTGCGGTACAATAAACAATCGAGTGCGTTCTCGCCTTTTAAATTATCTGATAAACGATCAGGCTCCAAGTCACCAAAGTGCTCCATAAGTTACTCCTTTTGGCAATGATCGACAAGTGAAACATTGTCGTTGACCTGCCATAAGAATCATGAATCAAATGGAATCCAATGGTCCCTGGATACGTAACTCCTGCCTGCCGCTTGAGTTTGCTTGGAATCGAAATTTACTTCCTTGTATTGATAATTCCCTTGCGGCCGCAGGGGAACTCGACTGGAATCAGAGGTTGTCGATCCTCCCGCTCGATTTATGCGAACCAAAGCCGTGGATTCAAGCTCAAAGAACTGTCGCATCGTCTTTCTCAGAAAAACCCTAGTAGTTTATTTTGAGGCGGCTTGAATTTTTAAGGGTTTTTGTAGACAATCACGTCAGAAAAAATTGGAGACGTGGCTGAGTGGTCGAAAGCACCGGTTTGCTAAATCGGCGTAGGGGTCAAACCTTACCGCAGGTTCGAATCCTGTCGTCTCCGCTAAGGCGTTTTTCAGTACCAAGTTGCATCGTGCTCGGAATTGCAAAAGCGGCGCATTTTAACGGGGTTGCACGCTCGTTTTGCGACTCCCTAACATTCTACTCCCTGACATTCTCCACGCGTGCTGCGCCGCATTCGGTGCGGTTCGTGAGTCGCATTCTGCGCCACGATTCAGTGGCGATTTCTCCCCCCCCTTCAAAGTCGCCGTCGGTGACTTGCAGGCAATGCTTCAGCGCGACGTGGGGCGTGTTGCCCAGCCACGTCGTTACAACGTGGATCGGGTATTCCTTCACCCGTTCGGCATCGTTAATCGCGTGTCATCAAACGATCTAACGAACGATCTGGAAACCGGGGCGTGAATTGATGTTGAATGAGAGAAGCGACCGAGTGACTTTAGCCCGGCTCCAATTCATCCGCGTATTCGGTGAGTCAACGGGTGTCGGCACCAATCAACGCCTCGGCGCAACAAGCGTTCCTAGCTCGCGCATTCCGTCCCCCAAAAACGTGTTTAACGTCCGACCTCGGAGAGGTCGGCGACAATGTCGCGGATTTCTCCGAAATCCGACGCGAGGAATGAGGGGCGAAACAAGGCATGACAAAACTTCTCACGATAGACAAGTGTCCTCATCGGATTTTGCAATTGCACTGGACAATGCCGAGCGCGAACACCGAACACGCCTCACGCCCAACAATGCTGCGGACTTTGGGGGAGGGCGAAGGCTTGGGCGATGACTGCACGCCACTTGAGGCACGTCGACCGCCGTCCAGCGGGATGATACCGTTCGTCCGCCGTTACTTGGCCGCGCGAATCATCTTCAGGATGCCCGCGTTGATTACTTCTAGCAGCCCCGCCCAAGCTTCAATAACAGCAGCCATCTTGATCGAACTGGTTTTCCCGCGCGTCAAGTGGGCCGCTTTGTGCGCCCCGTTCGTCACCAACCCCCGTTTTCCCCTGTTTCATGGGGTATTCGAATCCCGTTGTTTCGGCTTCGATTGTTCGAATTAAATGCGGCCAGACGCGGCCGTTTGAAACATTGAGTTTGCATGCCATCAACACGCCACCGAATACTGGCAACACTTGCGAATTTTCCGGGCTCTGCTACCGATCCGCTAGTTACTCATCGTTTCGGTGGCCTCAACTTCATCGTCTTCGCCAGCATTGGCGCGAGTTGCATGGCCGTTGGCGGCATATTTTTTGGCCAGCGCGACTTTATTCATTGCATTCAGTATCGACAGCATCGCGGCGTAAACAGCGTTGGTCGACACCCCTCGTCCACGATAGGTTTTGCCTTCATGTTCGGCCTCCAAGTTCGCATCGGCCGGTGAATTACGACCGGGCGAGGCGCTTTGAATGGTTAACGAAACGCAGGTCAATTTGATGCCAGTGATTTCTTCAACAGCGATGAACGCGGCGTCAATGGGTCCTGGTGCCGCATCCACATGAGCTGCGATCGGTTCGTCATCTCCATGCCGAAGGGCCAGCATGAATTTTGGTCGCTGTTTAAACAGTGCGTGCAATTGGCAATCAACAAGTTTCCACTCTTCTTCGACCACACCGTGAATTTGATGTTCGATCAGGGCTGCAATATCTGCATCGCTTACTTCCTTTTTGAGATCGGCCAACTGTTTAAATTTCTCAAAAACCGTTTGCAATTGCTCACCAGTCAGCGAATACCCTAGCTCTTTAGCTCGATCAGCCAAGGCAGCACGTCCACTATGTTTACCCAAAACCAAATCTGTTTTGGCGAAGCCGACATCTTCCGGTCGCATGATTTCATAGGTTGTTCGCTCCTTGAGCATTCCATCCTGGTGGATTCCAGCTTCGTGTGCAAAAGCGTTGCGACCAACAACGGCCTTGTTTCGTTGCACTTGCATACCGGTGATTGAGGAGACCAAACGACTGGTTGGTACCAGCCGCGGACTCTTGATCCGCGTATCTCCCGTGTAAAAATCACCGCGAGTTCGCATGGCCATGACGACCTCTTCGAGCGCACAGTTTCCTGCTCGTTCTCCAATACCGTTGATCGTACATTCGATTTGTCCCGCGCCAGCCTCGACCGCAGCCAGACTATTGGCAACGGCCAATCCCAAGTCGTTGTGGCAGTGCACGCTAAGCACGGCCTGATCAATGTTGGGAACTCGATTGATCAGATTTGTAATGACACGCCCCATGTGCGATGGAGTCGCGTAGCCAACGGTGTCGGGAATATTGACAGTTGTTGCCCCGGCAGTGATAACGGCCTCGACGACTCGACACAAAAAGTCCAACTCGGTTCGAGCGGCGTCTTCAGGCGAAAATTCAATGTCATCACAGTAATTCTTGGCGCGGATGACCCCTTCAACGGCGCGATCAATGATTTCGTCGGGCGTCATTTTCAATTTGAATTCACGATGGATCGCACTGGTCGCGAGGAACACATGAATCCGTGGACTCTTCGAAAGCTTGAGCGCCTCCCAAGCTCGATCAATGTCTTGTGGATTCGAACGCGCCAGTCCGCAGATCGTTGCTCCCCGCATGGACGATGCAATTTCCCGCACAGCCTCAAAATCTCCTGGCGAAGCGATTGGAAAACCGGCTTCGATGATATCAACCCCCAAATCGACGAGCGCCTGAGCGATTTCCAGTTTCTCCCGCAGATTCATACTGCAACCGGGGGACTGTTCTCCGTCGCGTAAGGTCGTGTCAAAGATGCGGATCATTCTTTTGTTTGGCGTGGACATTGGCGTTGCCTACCGAATCCTGTGTATTGATTGCCAACGGATCTTTGTCTAGTCGACATCCGAGGCGTGTTAGCTTTGACTGTGGCCGTTCGCAACAGCACGTAAAGATAATCCATTCCTGTATTTTAGCTGCATTCGTTCCTCCAGTGAATCGCCGTAAAATCGGGATACGTGATTTCACAGATAATTCGGGCGTTACCTGTATGTCAGTTTACTCCGTAAACGAGGAGAAACGGGTGGGCAAGCGACCATCGATCACGATCGAATCCCCCGAAATGGTTTGAATTTTTGCCGATTTCATCAATCGGCACGTTGGTTACCTTCGCTTGACCATCCAAAAATTCAGTCGGAAAATCCGAGGAAACCGAGTAACATCATCAGGCCAAGATTGTGTCGGGTGAGCCAATCAGACAAACCGTCAAAACAGAAGCTTGGCGATGGCAATGTTCAGGGCCTTGCTAAGGATATCCCCATCACAGAAAC
Source organism: Pirellulaceae bacterium (assembly GCA_041748315.1). GTDB lineage: Bacteria > Planctomycetota > Planctomycetia > Pirellulales > Pirellulaceae > CALMEE01. The sequence goes on along the minus strand of JBGTDM010000355.1, from coordinate 43,813 downwards.
GGAATTTGTGAATCTAACACATCGCTAATCGGATTCGATCGAAAGAATCTTCCATCCGCTGAGGAACCAGCCATTCCCCCATTTTTCACACCAGCGAACTTCACACCGAAAAACGACTGGATCATCCCAGACGCGATGAACACCGATATATCCAAGTTGCCCGATTGTCGCACTAAAATCGTGCACCAGGCCGATACCGATTTCAGAAATATCTCGAACAAACGCAGTGCACGGCGTCGTCTGTAACTGATTGAGCATAATCGTCGCCGGTCGAAAACATGGCTGCCGCATGATACTGCGACGTTCTTTCATGTTGAAACGACGATCTTCATCAAGCAATCGCTCGATGACTTCACGAAATTTGCAGGCTTCAATATTAGTCATTAGTATTAGTCATTAGTTTATCAAATGTGTTCCGGGTCCAAAGGATACAGTGATGGCCCCAGTAATAAAACTCGGCGCGAACGGTACCACTTCAACATTACTTCATTCTGTCAAGCAAAGCAGTGGCTTCCATTCAATGAAACCGTCAATGTTTCGATTCCGCAACAATTATCTGGAAGAATGTTCTATTTATATGGATGATGACAAATGCCAACACCTGATCAGTCCCTAGCGCATTGTCCAGGTTAGAGACTAGGATTAGCCGGTGTGGGTTAGCACCCGGTTCAGGCCGTAAAAACCGGACGCTAGCGCGTTCCGGCTGATACTCAGCAATCCGACCTCTTAATATTGACAGTGCACTAGCCTTTTTGGAACAAAATCGAGTCGGTAGGAGCTTACATCACGCCGAGTCGTTTGAGCTCCCAGAAGCATTGTGCACACGACCTCGCATCAGCCAGAGCATTGTGGTGCAGTGTGATATCGCAATCAAACAGGATTCGGTAGAGCTCTTTAAGCGAAGGCCACTTCAGTTTTTTTCCGCGAGGCAATCCGCAATACTGCGTTGTTTCACGCATCGTGCATCGAAAACTTCGATTGCGAAAGCAATTAGGCTTTCCCAGTCGCACCAATTCCGCCGTTAGCACTCCGATGTCAAATCGGACATTGTGTGCAACACAAACCTCAGAATCTCCCACATCACTGCAAAAATCGGCTAGTACCACATCGATTGCATCCCCTTCTCGCAGGGCGATTTCCTGTGTAATTCCGTGAATCGCGATCGACTCCGGAGGGAAGGTGAAACCTGACGGGCGGATAATCCGGCAATCACTATGTAATTCGACTCCATGCCTGTCGGTAAGGACCCAGCCCAACTGAACGGCGCGCGGCCAATTCGGTAACAGCCAGCCAGGAGCCCAGCTAAATTTAGGTAAACCTGTCGTCTCGGTGTCGAAAAACAAAAACGTCATTGCCCCATCATTCTCGTTGCGTCGCCGCCAATCGTGCTGCTTTGTCACCGCATTTCCAAGGTCAAATCATGGTAAACTGGTTTGTTAAAAATGAACAGTTCAAGTCTCGGTTTCATAGCTGTAAACAGTATTGATCTGGAACGTTTTTTAACAGCAAGTCCTTTGCTCGATCGGCCTTGGCGGAGAATTCGTCCGAGTTGACTTTGATTGACTCTATGGAGTTGTCCTCTCAAGTGCTATTTTGAACGAAGATGAGTAACAAACATGAGTTTATAGTCCGGATTACGAATAGGAGTTGTGGAATGTATTATTGGATTGTGTTCGTACTATGTAGTGGTTGTTGGAACGGATGTTCGGCGGATTCTGAACGGCAGCGGGAGCTGACTCAGCCGGCCATAACCTCGCAAACCGATGGCGATAACCAACAGAATTTAACCGAGGCTGCGCAGGATTCTGACGATGAAGCAACCATCATCAAGGCACTCCTGCAAACGCAAACCAACCGTTGGAATCAGGGTGATATTGATGGTTTCATGGAAACCTACTGGCGCTCGGACAAGCTGACATTTAGCTCTGGGGGCAAAACCACGCGAGGTTGGCAAGCAACATTGAATCGCTATAAAGTTAACTACGATTCGCGTGACAAGATGGGAACATTGGATTTCAGCGACTTGGAGATTTCACCTTTGGGGCCCGAGGTGGCACTTGTATTGGGGAGCTGGCGCTTGACCTTTGCAGAAGACTCGACAACTCGTCCGATGGTCGGCAAATTTACGTTGGTGCTTCAAAAGTTCACTGAGGGGTGGAGAATCATTCACGACCATACATCGACGTTGAATGAATGAGTTGCCGTAGAGAGAATTTCGATGGATTTCCCAGTTCTAATTTAAAACGAAAGCCAAATCAAAGCGGACAATTCGCTTAGCGCCCAGGCAACAACGCGATCCCAATCGCAATCGAGATTCCCAGAATCAACATTCCAGAGAGAGCAAATCGATCATGCGAATGAAATTGCACTTCTGGTAACAAATCACTTAATGAAATGCAAATAAAAACACCTGCTGTGAAGCCCAGCGTAATTCCCAATATCAGCGGCTGCATGTCGCCGGCAAATCTGAGCCCAAGAACCGCCATCAAAACCCCCAAGGGACATGCCAACGCAAACAGTATGTTTGTCGCGAGAATGCCCGACGTTGCGACTTTTTTCGCCTTCATTAACGAGATAATCGAAAGCGAATCCAGCGGCTTATGCAATAACACGGCCAAAAATATGCCGACAGCAGGCAGCGTTAATTCGCTCGCTTGTTCCGCTTGATAAGCGACGGCGAGCGCAACCCCGTCGATGATCGAGTGAATTACCAACCCAAAGGTCAAGGCAATCCAACTTATATCCTGATGACTATGATGATGATGGTGCTCGTCGTCGCATCGAGTCTCTTCACAGGGTGCATCGTGCTGATGAAAGTTAAACCATCGAATCATGAAAAACATGAACAATAAACCTGCCAATGCCGATCCAAACGCCCACTCGATTTCGTCTAACTCGTTAACTGCATGAGGCATGAGGTGGAGCAAAGCAACTCCTAACATCACACCGGCAACGAATGACAGAACCATTTGCGTGCGGCGATGGTCCATCGTAATTCGATGCGGCAACGTTCCTCCAATAAGTGAGACCGTGACAATCAGCAGGCAATAAAGAACGAGAAACCCGTACACGATTGGATCCGAAAAAAATAACGAAGTCTTAAGAAATTTCAGCGAGACATCTTAACCGACACTAAAGCTTTTACCACCCAGCCGCAATTCCCGATTCCAGTATTGAACGAGAAAGTCGGTCGCCGAAGATCGCGGTTCCATTTGCAAGTCCAGCCCCTTCCGTTCGGAGTACACTCGCTTAGCAAGCAACGATGCGCCGCAATGTGGGTCGGAGCCGACACGTTGATTTGACTGCACGACAAGGATCGTTCCCTTTACCGTTCGCAGATCCACATCCCTCGACGCCTGCGAGATGACCGGGTGCGACGGAATCCACAAGTTTGACCGGAATTTTACCGAAATTCAACTGGAATTCATGACAAGTAGTCGCTCCAAGTTGAACCCTGGTTGCCGAATCGTGACCAAGGGTCCGAATTGATCCCCTATTTCACTCTTTCTCAATACAATCATCAAAGATCGTCGTTTTTATAAAGGTTTACGGGGCGCGACTTGGGCTATAACCCGAACGTGACCTACGGTTAAGGTAGAATCCGTCCGTTACCATTTCAAAGCTTATTAGTACAACGATTCCAAGTATTGGTGTTTCAAGATGACAAAAACCGATTTCATTGATCTCTACGAAGTGCTGGAAACGAGCCCTAATGCCTCATTCGAGACCGTTGAGCGCGTATTTCGATATCTGGCCAAACGATTTCATCCAGACGTAGCTGAACATGGCGATATGCAGCGGTTCTCACAAATTGTTGAAGCTTATCAAGTACTTCGCGATCCGGTAACCAGAGCAGCTTACGATGTCGCCTACGAACAATTCCAAAGCAGTCAAAATGAATTGCTAAAGGAAGCCCAAACCACGACGAGCGATTGCGAAGACCGACATCTGTTGCTGTCTCTCTTCTATGGGCAACGCCGACGTAACATGAAGCAACCAGGCGTCGGAATCGCAACGCTGGAAAAAGCCCTGAACAAGCCGACCGAAGTGATTGAATTTCATCTGTGGTACTTTCGAGAGAAAGGTTGGATCATGCGAGAAGAGAGTGGTTTGTTAGCGATCACCAGCGAAGGCGTCGACCAGATTGAAGCTCGGGAACTCATGCTAGCGCAAACTGGTAACAAACGCATTGAATTGAAGAAAGGTTCCGCGTTGCCAGGTCCAGTTCGTAGCTCTCCAGAATCACCTGTCAGGGCATAGCGGATATCATGGCGCACGTGCACCTGACGCGATTGAAGTCGTTCCTTCCAATGGTGACTCGCGCCCGGATACGTGGCTAACATCGAAACTCCCCGGCCCAGGGGCCGAGCATACTTCGAAACGGGGGAGGCTCTTCGACTTCGATTGATGTGTCTTTGCCGAAGCTTTAATGACCTCCAACCGTGCAGCCCATCAGAATGTCAATCGCTCAAACAAGTGTTTTGCCAATTTTGAAAATCTCCTGCAAATCAAGAATTTTATCATTTGATTCAAACAGTGAACCGATACAGCTACGATGAATTTTCATCTTAAGCCGGCCAATCCCAATTGCACCAAATGTAAAGATTTCGCCTCGTTTCGCGCCGTAGTCCGCCACGTCGATCGACGCAATTCCAACAGGAGGCACTGCGTTCAGATCGGCTGCAAACGATAAATGGGACGCGTTTTCCAATTGCAACTGAGTTAACAACTCGGTACCGGGAGCACCGGCGGCAAAAACACCATCAACTTCAGCAAGAATCTTTTCGACGTGTTGGGGCGTCTTTGCTTCGACCGGATGAAATCTGCCGCTGGAAACCTGCCGTGACAAACGCTCGCAGGCCGCGGTTGCTTTTCCGAGTTCCCTGGAAATCACAAAGATCTCATGGTCCGCATTACCAAGCAGTTGACAAATCCGACTGCCCACTGATCCCGTTGCACCGAATACTGCAATTCTTGAACTCGATAAAGTGCAAAACTCGCCCACTGCTAAAACCGCCGCGGCTGCCGTTGTGTTTGCTCCCGAGGGATCGAACATGGTTGAAACACGCATCGGTCCAAACATCGATTGAATGACGCGTTTCAACAACTGTTCGGCCCGTTCGACGTCGCTACCTCCAACAAATATTCCAGTCGACTTCAACTCCGAGACTTTCCGAGTAAAAATCGCACCGTGCACCAGAGACTCGACTTGTGATTCGGTGACGCATCCGTATGCCATTAGATATTCAACACCACTGTCCAGAGCCACGATCCCGTCAAAGGAACTTGGCTGCATGTCAACGTCCAATTGGAGCAGGGTATTTTTCGCTTTATTCATCAATTGATCATTCGCAGAGATCAAACCGAATTTGTTGGAATGGCAATACAACGGCCAAGCGCTAAACACTTCTGGAAACGAGTTAAACGACCCGTGGCTGCACTTGAAACCATCGTTCAACCAGTCGGAGGCAAAATCATCACAGCATTCCCACTCGAAAAACTCCCGTGGTCACACCGATAAGCGTAGCCCAGAGATATAATCCCGGAAAATGAAACGTCTCGGGTTGCAATCCCTTGCAACAGCCGGTCGCCTAAATCCAATAATACGAAACACATCCTGTGGATCAAAATCCACGAAACGGATGAACCGCGTCGTTTTTTCCAGCAAGCATTTCGTCGACGGAAGGCTTGTTTCCCATTGCGTTTGCAATTGCCATCTTGGTTGCTTCGTAATTGAAATCATAGATTTTGCGATCGTCTTTAGCCTCAGGGTGAATAAAGACCCCACAGACTATGACAAAGTTTTCCGCCTCGGTTTTGGGAATGACCCCGGCTTCTACAGAATCTGCCACCGCTTGGGCGACGGCCGCTTGAGCCGGACCGAACATCTGAAGAGCTTGGGACATCCCTTTAATCGTGACTTTAGTGACCATGACCGTTGCCGGTTTAACTGCTAAATTAGGCGTTAGCACAGCCAATAGATTGGTGTGACCTTCGCTTTGTCTGGCCAGGGCATTTGCAAATGCCACACCGACCGGCCCATCTTTACTGCCAATCAGCAAATCGATATGCGACACTTCATTTTCACTTCCGCCAACAAGTGCTTCACCAACAAACATAGACATAGGGTTGCTCCTCAACAAAGGGTTGGTTGTAAAATGGAATTGGGCTGTCCACCCTTGATTTCCGGAAAAGGCTCAAATTCAATAGTCGGGTTGCCATGAAATTTGACACGGTCGAATCGACGATGCCCAATTGATGTTGTCAGAAGGTAACAAAACACATTTAAAATGCAACTACCCATGCGTGTCGAGTTATCCTCAATTTGCCACAGGTCCACGGAAAGCCTGCTAGTTATCGGTGCTTCCTGTCGAGAGTTAATGGCGGCAGCCACGCTTGAGGGGTATCGTGTCCAGGGAATTGACTTTTTCGGCGATCGAGACGCATTGGATTTCGGAAGGGTGTTGACCGTTGGCTCTTACGAACAACTACCGGAAATAATCGATCAACTTAAGTTTGCATTTGCCCAATGGCTATATACCGGTGGCATTGAGAACCATGTGCATCAATTGAAAATGTTGCCCGCAGACCGCTTGGCGGGTTGCTCGTTCGATTGTGTAAACCGTTGTCGCGACCCATTGACTGTTTCATTCGTCCTCAGGCAGGCAGGCTTCAAATTTCCAGAAACGATCATGCCGTCCCAAGCGACATCGGTCGGTAATCTGCAGGTCACAGGCAAATCCTGGCTGGAAAAGCCAATTCGTTCGGCTGGCGGTCACTCCGTTAACCGATGGCGTGACACAGCTTCGGTTTTCCCCGGTTGCTACCTGCAGGAACTCGTTCCAGGTGCGTCGATGTCGGCAGTCTATTTCGCTGGAGTCCATGGTTTGCAAACCATCGGTATCACTCGACAACTAATTGGCCATTCTGATTTTGTCAGCCATCGGTTTACTTATGTTGGCTCGATTGGGCCAATTCATTTGTCTACGGTGGTCGATAAGCAAGTCCGCCAACTGGGTCAGACAATCTTTGACGTCTTCCAACCATCCGGGTTTTTTGGAGTCGACTTCATGCTAACTGGAAACGATCTTTGGCCAATCGAAATCAATCCTAGGATTACCGCCTCGGTTGAGATCTTTCGCCGTGCAATGGATCTATCCATTATTGAGTCACAACTGACCCACCAGCTCATCGGGAGAAATGCACACGCGCCACACGTGCAATCCTCACAGCGGGTGTTCGGAAAGGCCATCGTTTTTAATCGAGGGAAGTCGCCAATTCAAATCACGGCTTCGTTTTCGGACTGGGCCTACGAAAAGAGTCTCAATCAATCCCCTGCCGAGCTCGGGGACGTGCCCAATACCGGGACAATCATTTCACGGAATGCACCAATACTGACACTGTACGTTTGCGAGGAGAATGAACAACGTGCTGTAAAATCACTTGAGGATTTTCAAAGGCAAATTCGTTTGGAACTCAAACAGCGTTGCTCAGCCGATTCCTAATCAATAACTGAACTCAATCGCTTAATTCCATGAGTGATTCGGCCGATGGAGTCAGTTTGATCGATGTGCACTCTCGATCGTCCTGAGCTGTGGAATCAACCCGCGAGTTTCGCGATTCGATTGTGGGGGACGAATAACGAATCGTCTTCTAATGGCATGCGATAATGCATGACATAAGCATCTTCGACGGTATCGTCGTAATAGTCTCTTAAGACTGTAATGGCGCGAAAACCCATCCGTTGAAAAAACAACTGCGCCGCCAAATTGGTTTCGCGTACTTCCAAAATGATTCGGGTTCGACGCTGCTGCGAAAGTTTACCCACCAGCTTGTCGATCATCTGCCTGCCAATATTGCGTCTTCGATAGTCGGGGCGAACGGCAAAATTCAAAATGTGCAATTGATCTTGGTGCAGTTCATAGATCATGAAACCAATCACTTGATCATCATGTTCTGCCACCATTCCGATACAATTCCGACCTCTCAAGCAACGAAAAAAGTCTTGCTCGGACCAAGGAAACTCAAAACTGTTCTCTTCGATCTGAGTGACTTCTGACATATCTCTGCGAATCATCCAGCGGATATGCACGTTCACTTTTAAATCCGTCTTCGAATCCATCGTGGACCCCTCTGTAAATACGTCCGGTCATGGACCGGAACGAATCGCATCCATTCCTGAGATCGAATACAACCGTCATTTGCACTCGATCATTTATTATCAACAACAATCGTCATGATTGTGGTCTTAAACTAGCAAATGAAATGGTTGATGCCAAGGTTAATGATCGTCCGAATATCGATTTTTTTTACAACCGTTTTTTTCGCATTTTTGCTCTTGCTTCAACGCCCGCTAGCGGGTAGCCGCCAAACTCCTTTTTAAAAAACGCCGATTTCCGTATGAAACTCGGTGTCGCACTTTCGACGGCGGGTAAATAGCGAAGCTGCATCAAGTTAGCGATGCGGGTAGAAAATGGCGACTGCGTTAGACTTCTTTGGATAACTCGCTCAAAAAACTCGATACTATAGAAGTGGGTCGTTTCGTCACCAACTTTTTGTACCCGATGGTCGCAAAAAAATAGTACTGAATACAGGGCCGACATCCCGCCAAAATCTGTTTATTTGTTTTTCGTTCGATACGCAAGCCGGTTAGAATTCCGACGATGATGTTCATCTTCACCGTAATCACATTGGCCGGATTTGCGGCATTGCTGTGGCACGTATTGATGTTGCCATTGGCATTTGAGAATTTGCGATTCATGCGGAGTCGCCTTGATTGGAGCGCGAAACATGTCCTCAAGAATGGGCCGCAGGTCGAGTTATTTATTCCTTGCAAAGGGAACGAACTTAACTTGGAATCCAATCTTCGCGGGTTCCTATCTCAGAATTACACCAATTACGAGGTCGTGTTTATCGTCGAAACCGAAAGGGACTCCGCGGTCCCCATCATCCAGAAACTGATGGCATCGACCCATTTCAAATCGCGGTTAGCAATCGTCGGAACCGCAAGCGATTCAGGTCAAAAGGTTCACAAATTGAGAATTGCCACGGCGCAAATGCATCCGAAAACCAGCGTGCTGGCATTCGCCGATTCCGACGTGTTACCTGATCCTGATTGGCTCGGGAGAATTGTCGAGTCGCTTGTCAGCCGTCCAGAATGCGTCACTGGATATCGTTGGATGTTTCCACGGCATGGGACTTTTGCCAACTTTTTCGTTGCAAGCTTAAATTCTTCGGTAGCAGGCTATCTGGGTCGAAATCGCAGAGGCCTGTTGTGGGGTGGCACCTGGGCAATTCAGCGTGCGGCGTTCGAGCGACTCCAGATCCGTAGTGCCTGGCAGGGTGGCTTAAGTGATGACCTGATCGCAAGCAAAGTCATCAAACGTGCAAACTTGCCGATTCATTATGAGCCGGTTTGCCTGGTATGCAGTTCGATCGACTACTCGTGGACAAGTGGTCTTGAGTTTGTTCGCCGACAACTCGTAATCACTCGAAAACATTTTCCCGGCTACTGGTTTGGAGGCCTGACAGCGATTGCACTGACTCAATTTGCTTTCTGGTCATGCGTTTTATTGGGAACAACGCGGTGGTTGCAGGGGTATGCGGACGGTACTCTTTTCGTAGCGATCGGACTTGCAATCTATCTACTAAATTTGATCCGAGCAATGCTCAGGCAACGAATGGCGGTCCTTCGCTTTCCATCTTTGAAACAACAATTGACGCCAGCCGCCTGGTACGACGTACTTGCTTTCCCAATCACTGGACCCGTCGCCTTGGCAATCTACCTGTCTTCCGCAGTCGGAAGTACGATTACCTGGCGAGGAACCCGTTACACCATGCGCCAACCATCCGAAAAAAGTCGACGTGGATTAAAATTTGAGCAACGTACGGCTACGAGAGTAAAAATGGCACAAAATCCTGAACTCCCCAGCCAAACGATCTACAATTTTGGTCAGATTCCCATCCCAACAACCGAGTCCAGCGAAAAACCCGATGCTATTTCAAATGAAACTTCTCGGATCCGAGCAGCCTGATTGAAATTTAAGGGCGGAAAGCCGAATTAGCAGTAAACTATGAAAACAGTACTATTCGATTCGCGAGTCAATGACGCCCAAAAGGACTTTGCCGGAGGAATGGGAGTCGGTATGTATCCAGGTGGGGGCGGCATTCGTGGCAAGCTGCTACGAAGGCTATACTTGCGCGACTACCGACCCGTGGCCTTGAACTTTGCGTATCTTGCGGCCGTGTTAAGAGACTTGGGGCACACCGTTGTCTACGCTGAAGATCAATTTCCCGAGGGAGATGTCTATATCTTTAACCCGTCTTTGTTGACGTTGAATCATGAAATCAACCAAATTTCACAGGTTCGCAAATTATCCCCCGACGCTCAAATCTGGCTGGTCGGTTCAGTCGCCTATGGATTGAAGGGAGCACTCGACGAACGGTTGCAGGAATACGGCTGCAAAATTCTCATTGGCGAGCCGGAACAGTTACTTAAAAAGTTTGATGAGGTATTCGCCAGCGATCAATCCCTGATTGAAATTGGTTCCGTACAAAACCTGGATGAACTCCCCTTTCCAGACTGGTCACTCTTTAACCATCGGCGGTTTAAAATCCGCTATGATTTTTGGCGATTTCCAACAGCCTTCATTCAACAGAGCCGAGGTTGTACATTCAAATGTAATTATTGCCCATACATCATGGTCGAAAGCAAGACTCGATTTCGCGAGCCCGCCAGTGTTATTGACGAAATAAAATATGGGATTAAACAGTTCGGCTTCAGATCGTTCAAGTTTCGTGATCCACTATTTGGACTCGATCGAAAACGTGCCATGGAGGTCGCCGAAGGAATTGCCAAATTGCCTGGTAAGATCCAATTCTCAGTCGAAACTCGAATCGATTTAATGCGGGATGAAACGTTGCAGGCCTTGCGTCGTGCTGGATTGACCAGCATCACCGTCGGCATTGAAACACCTAATGATGAGATGTTGCGAAAATATCAACGTGCCCCAATCAAAGATGATCGGCAACGTGACTTTATTGCAAGATGCCGGCAATTGGGAGTCCGGACGGTGGCGGGATTTATGGTGGGTTTCCCGGAAGATACCGCTCAGAATATTAGATGGGTGCTTGACTACGCCCGCAAGCTTAACCCGACCTACGCCAATTTCAACGTGGTAACACCTTATCCAGGAACCGCGTTTTACGACGAGGTGGCAAATCAGATTGACACTCACGATTACTCGCAATACAGCGTCTATTACCCGGTGATGAAATACAAGCATCTCACTGCAGAACAAGTGAGCGAATTGCATGCTCAGTGTTTCACCAAGTATTATTTTCGTTCAAGATATTTTAAGGACAATGCGGCATTGCTTTGGCCATGGCTTCGTCCGTTGTTGATGCCCAGGCCCCAATCTGGTTCAGACAGTAAATCCCACACACCTGAAACCAATCCGCACCAACCCCTCCCAAAAACTTCCGATGGGGGTAAACGCTTGTCAATCCTCACAGGCAATTGCCATTCCAAATCGGAAATCGAAGTCGGGAATGGGCAATCAACGACTCCAAATCGTCATGTTGCCTAATTCAGCAGGAATAGATTCTGGAACTTTTCGACCGGGCATGACAATCGTACGCATCCTGTTGCATTCGACTGCTTGTGGTAAAGGGCAGGTTAGCAGAACCGATTCGACGCGACCGAATCAGGTCAGAATGCCTTTAATCAGATTGCCGTGCACATCGGTAAGCCGCATATCGCGACCGCTCCAGCGATAAGTCAAACGTTTATGATCGATACCAAGCAAATGCAACATGGTTGCGTGCAGGTCATGAATTTCGACTTTGTTCTCAATCGCTTTATAGCCATACTCATCGGTTGCACCATAAGTGGTTCCACCCTTAATTCCGCCGCCGGCCATCCATAGCGAAAATCCAAACGGATTGTGATCACGACCATCACTCCCCTGTGCGAAGGGTGTCCGGCCAAACTCTCCAGACCATATGACCAACGTTTCCTCGAGCAATCCGCGTTGTTTCAAATCGGTGAGTAATGCGCCAATCGGTTGATCCACGGCTAGTGCATTATCATAATGTCCCTTCTTAAGATTGCCATGCTGGTCCCATCGATCGTGACCGATTGATGGACAAGTCAACTCGATAAATCGAACACCGCGCTCGATCAATCGCCGGGCAATCAGGCATTGTCGTCCAAACGTTGCGATTCCAGAAGACGTCGCGTTCATGCCGTACATCTCCTTTGTTTTTTCCGATTCACCGTCGAGGCTGGCGAGGTCGGGAACAGCTGTTTGCATGCGAAAGGCAAGTTCATAGTTGGCGATTGCCGATTCGACTTTGTCGACCGCTCCGATCATCTGTACGGAATGTTGATCGAGTTGTTTGAGCAACTCCAATTTATTCCTTTGGAGTTGTGACGACTTCTCCAAGGGCAGAACATTGGCCAAAGGATCGTCACCCGAATTAAAAATCGAGCCTTGATAGCTGGCTGGAAGAAAACCGCTATTAAAGCAGTCGAGTCCTCCGGGAGGGATCAAACCACCATTTAATACGACAAATCCCGGCAAGTTCTGACATTCACTTCCCAAGCCATAACCAATCCAAGCGCCCATGCTTGGTCGCCCCTGAAAACCATTGCCAGTGTGCAAAAAGTAGTTGGCGTTGGTATGCTCGGAAAAGGCGCTTTGCATCGAACGAATGACTGCCAGTTCGTCAACATGTTGTCCGACATGCGGAAACAACTCACTTACCGGAATACCACTCTCGCCGTATTGTTTAAATTTCCATGGGCTTGCCATGATCGTTCCAATGTTATTGAACTGAGTTGGTTCAATTTTCATTTTGAAAGGTTGACCATGCTCTTTTTCCAAAAGAGGCTTGGGGTCAAACGTATCGACCTGTGATGGACCTCCATCCATATACAAATAAATCACATTTCTGACCTTGGGTGTGTAATGGCTAGGCTTGGGCGCCAAGGGATTGCCATGATCGACCCTCGGCTCCATGGCCAGAAGGTTTGAATCGCCCACTTCCGTTGCAAGCGCAGCCAACGCGATGGTCCCAAACCCACAAGCGGTATCTCGCAGCATCTGGCGGCGATTCATGGCTGGATGGCGAAAACGACCGCAATGGAAATGTTGTTTCATGATTAAACTCACCGCAAGAAAATGAACTCTTTGACGTTAAACATAACGTGGCAATAATCGGCCCATAGCTCGACGTTATTGGCCATCTGATCATCGAGCTCAAGATTCGCATCACTCGCCTGTGCCGTCAGAAATTGAACCGCCTGGTCCAACTCTTCTGCCGACGGTAATCTCGCAAACGCCTGACGGTAAATTCGTGAAATCCGAGTCTCGACGTCCGGCTCCGTTTCAATCAATCGTTCCGCCCATTTACGAGCTTGCTCGACCACAAACGGACTATTCATCAAAATCAAAGCCTGCGCGGGTACGTTGGATTCCGTCCGGCGCCCGATCGCATTGAAGGGGATCGGTGTATCAAAGGCCAGCATCATGGGGGGTAAAAAATTGCGTCGCACTTCGATGTACACGCTTCGTCGGCCAAACCCATTGAGGGGACCGGAATTGCCCGGCCGTCCGCGCCCCTGCATAAATGGTGTCAGGTGGATCGGCACGCTCGGACCAAACATCTTGGGATCAAGATCCCCTGATACGTGTAGCATGGCATCGCGAATCGCTTCTCCCTGAAGCCGTCGAACGGGGGCGCGATGATAAAGTCGATTCATCGGATCGGCGTTTTCATTCTCCTGATTGAGCGTACTGGCCATTTGATACGTCTGACTTAGCATGATTCGTTTGATCATCCGCTTAATCGACCAACCGTCTTCGCAAAACTCTTGCGCCAAATAGTCCAGCAACTCGGGATGTGTCGGCTCCTCTCCCAACACGCCAAAATTGTCAACCGATTCGACAATTCCGCGACCCATCAAATGATGCCAAAGACGATTGACGACGACCCGGGCCGTCAGTGGATTTTCAGCGGACGCAATCTGATCGGCCAAATAAAGTCGACCACTCCCCCGATCAATGTCAAACAGTTCATCAGGTTCACGCTTGAGCGCCCAAATGATATCACGAGGAACCGGTTCCCCCAGATTTCGATGGTTGCCTCGAATAAATACAAACTCATCTTCAGGAGTACCATCGGTCATGCCAATCGCAATTCGTGGTCGTAGAATGTCTGATTGGACTTGCGCAATTTGTTGCTTAACTTCTACAAGTCGTTGGATTGAATCGGTCAGTTCGCCGGTTGCCACTTCGTATTTGGCAATCCAGTTGAGTAGCTTGACCTGGTCCAACGAGTTGTTGGATCGATCCTGCATTGCCACATCGACAAATTGCTGACAATACTCCGAAATCGAAGCGGCGTCATGTGCCAACACTGAACGAGCAACTTCGCTGGGATAATCAACGGGCGCCACCGAATCCGAGAACCAGATCTCGTCAACAGCTGCAAATCCGTCGCCATGGTCGATGATCTCAATATGTGCGCGGTGCCCGATATAGTTTTTCAAGTCATCGGCCTGAGTCCGCCAGCCAAACTTGCCATCGCTCGAATGTCGAAACGTCATGCCATTGAACAGGAGTGGATTGTGTACATCGAGCACAAAGCCATCAATGATTAACCGAATTCGGGCATCGTCGGCCAACATGCGATAGTGAATACGTGGATGTTGAATCTCGAATGTCGGTGAACGAAGCACACCATACATGCGCTTTCCGTATCGCCCAGAATGAGCAAGGCCCTTGGGCATGACAATCTGATCGCCTGCAGTCTCGGCCGAGATACTTTCGGTCGAACCTCCTCCAAACGCAAAACCCGTTTCAAACCATGCACCATAATTTGACTCGCTGAAATCGGCGAACAGCACAGCCTGTTCCCGGAAGGTCTCGGCGGCATCCCATTGCTGTTGAATTGCCTGTCGTGTCGCCTGCTGGGCAAACGACAAATCCATCTTTCCATCGCGAGAAAGCGCTAAGGCTAACTGTCGTATCGCAAAGAGCGGATGGGACGGCTGAGCAGTCTCCGCATCGGTCAAACCCTTTATCCACTTTCTCAGCGAATCCAATTCGATTTCATACCGTGTTGCGATACCGTTTAATTGTTCTCGCTCATCGCCGGCAACGCGATCCAATCCGATGGGTACAAATTTCAGATAATCCAATCCAAACATGTACTTTGGTACGGAATCCGGATGCGTTCCTACCGATTTCACCGTAAGCCGCTGCTTTCCAGCGGCCAATTGGACGGCGCCGAGTGGCATCTCTCCGGATTTGCCAAGGGTTGGAGCATATAAATCGAGCGCTTCGGCCAGGACGTGATCATTCAGCGTCACCTTTGCGATGCCGTAGTCAACAGCCTTGGTAAAATCTGCGAATACGTCGAAAGTCGCGGCAAAGGGAATTTCGAATTCAACGACAAACTCGTCCCCCTGCTTTCCTTCAAACCACCAGAGATGGCGATTTCCGCTCCAGTGCGTCCCATCCTGCGGTGACAACTCCTGAACGATGACATTGCCACCGTCGCGGCGAACCGTAGTCATGGTTTCGGCCTCGACTTGAACTACATCAACATTGAGCAACGATGGATTCATCGCAATCGCTTCGATCGTCCCAGCCAAATGATTGACAAGTTGCCTTCGTTCAGTCTGCTTTAAATTTTCCATTGCAGACAAGGCCTGTTCGTCGCCTTGTTCAACCAGCTTGGAAATCTGTGAGAATTGTGCTTCAATCTTTTTGTGCGGATCGAGTAAAACATCCTGACGACGCGAACTTTGCAAAAATCCTGAAATTGCGTAGTAGTCCCGAATTGAAATCGCATCGAATTTATGATCGTGGCATCGGGCACACGCAACCGTCAAACCTAAAAAAGTCTTACTGAGAATATCGATCTGATTGTCGATGCGTCCCGCCTCGTCGCCTTTAACATCCACGGGGCCATGAGTTGCTTCACCGAGAAACCAAAATCCCGTTCCCAATATTGATTCGTTCGTAAAATCCTCTGGATTGAGACGTGGCTCATCCAACAGGTCCCCAGCAACATGTTCTCGAATGAACTGGTCATATGGAACGTCGGCGTTAAACGTTCGGATCAAGTAGTCGCGATAGTGAAATGCATTATCGATTGGGTAATCAAACTCGTGTCCATACGTTTCAGCGTACCGAATCAAGTCCATCCAATGGCGCGCCCAGCGTTCACCAAAGTGAGGCGACTCAAGTAACTGATCAATCACGGTAGAAAATGCATGGGGGTCGACGTCATCTAAAAACGCATGGACCTGATCAGGGGTCGGGGGGAGCCCGATTAAATCAAAATAGGCACGACGAATCAAAACGTCTCGCTCAGCCGCTGCGTTGGGTTGGAGATGCTCGGACTCAAGCTTTTGTAAGATGAAGTGGTCGATCGAATTTTTGGGCCATGTTTGATTGGTCACTTGTGGTCGTTCGATCGGTTGAGGCGGGTGCCAACACCAATGCTCCCCTTTTAGGGACTCCAAATCAAACGCGGTCCCGTTACCGACAGATTCCTCTGATTCCTTTGGCCAAGGTGCACCCATTTCAACCCATTGAGTCAACAAGTCGATTTCCGATTGAGGCAGTTTGGAACTGGGGGGCATTTCAAACAGTTTACCGTAGTTGATTGCATCCAAAAGGATACTGCCTGCAACGTCGTCGAGTTCAATGGCAGGGCCACTATCCCCCCCGGCCAGAATGGAACTTCGCGAATCGAGGTAGAGCCCACCTTCAACAAAATCAGCTTCGGAACTATGGCATTCGAAGCAGCGCTCCACAAGAATGGGTCGAATTCGGCTTTCAAAGAACTCGATCTGCTGATCGGAAAAGCCGAGTTCCGAAGCCTCGTCCTGTTCTGCGACAGCGATCAGGGCACAGCCGATTCCAATGACCAACAGAATTGATCGGAACAGTTGTAGAGGCCACAATCGGCGAATACAAAAATTTGTTCCCGCCCACGTTCGGTTTTTCATCATTGACTCCATACGGATCAGACTTCTCTGCCGCACAATTGGTTCGCTACAAGCAACTGAATCGACAATATTTCATTTTAACCAATCTTTTCAAGAATCGCCAGATAACCACGTCCAGCCATTATTGGCTATTCAACGAGTTTCTGTCGAAACGCGAAAATGGGCTTAGGCCAACGTGCCATAGCTTACGACGCCAAGGATCATTGATCGCCGATTGATTGGCGAGGACGTCGTTTATCGCAAAAAGTGGGATCAATTGGATCGATTTCCCTCTGTACCATTAACGTAAACGGACTTTGCACTTACAATTTCGAACTCGGGTTGACTTGTGATCTGCCTACGGTGGCAACGCCTTTCAGCAACGGCATGAATTGCTACGGGTACAAACGAATTGCGGCAGGCAGTCAATCGATCGACATCGCCGATGGGCAAGACTTGATTCTTGGCCGTGAATTGGATTCGTTGGAGTAGGAACTTGTTGGATAAAAACTCCATCGGCGGTACCTTTCAATTGTAACGAATCGATTGGCAATTCAAGCGAATCCCTGTCCGATGGGAACGCAAAACATGTCTATCGGCAAAGAGTCATGAACCCTTTTCCGCAATTGAAACTACTCAGTTTAACTTTTTAAAAGCCTACGTTATACGATGCAACCGAAGATACAAATCAAACAGTTCGAAAACGGCATGACGTTGATTGCTGAGCCAATGCCGTGGTTACAGTCGGCCTCTTTTTCCTTTTCACTTCCCAACGGGTGCCGTTATGACCCCAAGGAACGCTTGGGATTGGCCAGCTTTACCAGCGAAATGGTACAACGCGGATGCGGTGACTTGGACAGTCGAGGATATATCGAACAGCTTGATTCGCTCGGGGTCGACTATGCGTCGTCGGTCTCCGTATACCATACTCATTTCAGTGGTTCACTTCCGGCACCCCAATTATTCCCGACGCTGCGAATTTATGCCGATGTTTTACGGAGGCCGCGCTTGCCAAAAGAGCAACTTGAGGACGCAAGACTCGTCTGCGTTCAGGATATTCGCTCGGTTGAGGACGATTTGTCGCAACGCGTAATGTTGGAACTTCGAGCGCGACAGTACGGAGATCCCCTGGGCCGAGCATCCCATGGTACCTATGAATCGATTGCGGCCATCACTCAACAGGATATCATTGAGTTCGTCGACACCATGTATCATCCAAATGGGACGATCCTAAGCGTTGCTGGAAATATCGTCTGGGAGGACTTGTGCCAGATTGTCGAAGAACTGTTTGACGATTGGCAACCTCGTCAATACTCATCTGTTGAATCCGCAGGTCATACAACCGGGGTTCACCACATCCAATTTGACAGCCAACAAACCCATATCGGTTTGGCGTATCCGGCTGTTGCCTATGCCGATGAAAGCTATTTTGTTGCTCGAGGCGCGGTGGGCGTGTTGAGCGACGGTATGAGTAGCCGACTCTTCACCGAAATTCGGGAAAAGCGTGGATTGTGCTATACGGTTTATGCGTCGCTGCATACGTTAAAGGATCGCGGCAGCGTCTTCAGCTACGTTGGAACGGGTGCCGATCGCGCCCAACAATCATTGGATGTGTTATGCGAGCAACTCTTCAAGCTATCGGAAGGAATTGCCCAAGACGAACTGGATCGTTTAAAAATCCAGATTCGCAGTTCCTTGGTCATGCAACAGGAATCGAGTCGATCCAGAGCTTCTTCGATTTCGGCCGACTTTTTTCATTTAGGGTACGCACGCTCGTTGAATCAAATCAATCGATTGATCAATGATTTGACGATTGATCGAATCAATGAATATTTAATTTCTCATCCGCCTCACGATTTTAACCTGGTCACATTGGGATCCGAACCCCTGGAACTGAAACATGCAGTACCTTCAACAACAACTGGATAATGGCTTATCCGTCATCGCCGAAGTCAATCCGAACGCCCACTCCATGGCAATCGGGTTTTTCGTTAGAACCGGTGCTCGAGATGAACCGGCGGCGATCAGCGGTGTGAGCCATTTTCTTGAACATATGGTGTTCAAAGGAACACCCACTCGATCGGCGGAAGAGGTCAATAGGCACCTCGATGAAATGGGTTCACATAGCAATGCGAGGACCGGCGAAGATAGCACCATCTATCATGCCGCCGTGCTGCCCGATTTTCAAACGCCCATTGTCGAATTGATGGCTGATATGATGCGCCCATCGTTGCGAGACGAGGATTTCGAATTGGAAAAGCAAGTGATCATCGAGGAGATCATGATGTACGATGACCAACCTCCCTATGGTGGTCATGAACGCATTATGGCTGAGTTTTTTGGCGAACACCCACTGTCACAGAGCGTACTCGGCACCGTCGAAACCGTCGGTGGCCTGAGTGCCGCTCAAATGCACCAATATTTTCGCGATCATTATTCCCCGGACAACATCGGCCTGGCTGCCGCGGGTAAAGTGGATTTCGCACAACTTGTGCGGGATGCCGAACGGGTTTGTGGCCATTGGGAACCGAGCCAAGTCGTCCGCGAGCAACGTCCAGCACACCCCAGAAATGGATTCGTGACCATTCACAAAGCACAGGCCATGCAGCAATACATTTTGCAGTTGGCCCAAGGACCCGCTGGTCAGGATGAAGACCGTTATGCGGCGAGATTGCTCTCGTCGATCATCGGAGACGATTGTGGGAGCCGCATGTTTTGGGAGTTTCTGGATACCGGCCTGGCAGAAGCGGCGGGGATGGGTAACTATGAATACGACGACGCAGGAGTCATCATGACATTCCTCTGCTGCGAACCGGAACAGGCCGAAGAAAATCTGAACCGTTTGCGTCGTTTGCAGGCAAAAACACGCAGCGAGCCGATCAACCAACGTGAACTCGAATTGGCGAAGAGTAAGGTCGCTTCCCAAATCATCCTCGCCAGTGAACGAACGAATAGCAGAATGTTCTCAGCGGGCGCTCAGTGGCTGCGTCAACATCCCTTCAAGACCCCGGCGGAAATCGCTTCGATCTACGAATCCATTACACTTGACCAAGTCCGACAAGTTGCCGATAAATACGGCCTGACCAACAACATGACTGTTGTCGTCGGGCCGAAAGAAGATTGGTCGCATTTGCTAAACTGATTCATTGATTGAACACGCTCCCTTGACGTCCTGTTTCTCACCGCCATGCTACCCGTATTCCAGCCACCTTGTTGGAGAGCTCTCGTACGAACTGGGACAGGATCCATTCGATGAATGAACTGCAACGCGAGCCCGGCAATGTCGCAGAATTGTTAATCGAATCTGCAAGACAATGGCCAGATCACCCCGCCGTTGCCGAGCCGTCTGGACAATCCTGGCGATCCATCACCTTCTCTGAACTTCATCGAGAAACCGATCGAATTGCTTTCGGTTTGCGGCAGCGGGGCTTGCAACCAGGGACGAGGTTGGCCTTGTTGGTTCCCGTCGGCATCGACTTTGTCAAATGGGTCTTTGCACTCTTTAAGGCGCGTGCGACGATCGTGTTAATCGATCCGGGTATGGGCAAACAAAATTTGATACGCTGCTTATCCGAAACCATGGTCCGAGGATTTGTGGGAATTCGAAAAGCCCATCTGGCCCGCTGGGTCTATCGCAAGTACTTTCCGGACGCGAAATTTAACATCGTGGTCGGTTCGAACTTTTGGCCCGGATG
Organism: Pirellulaceae bacterium; assembly: GCA_041748315.1. Lineage (GTDB taxonomy): Bacteria > Planctomycetota > Planctomycetia > Pirellulales > Pirellulaceae > CALMEE01. The sequence goes on along the minus strand of JBGTDM010000355.1, from coordinate 23,113 downwards.
CATTGCCGAAAGTTCATTCAGACGACTCGATCAGCCATTTGATCTAGAGGTCGGTACATCTCACGACGATGCCGCGATCATTTTCACAACAGGTAGCACGGGGCCCCCCAAAGGAGTGTTGTATTCACATCGCAACTTTTTGAATCAAGCCCAAGAGATTCGCGAGTATTTCAAGATCGAATCTGGTGGCGCCGACCTGTCGGGCTTCCCCCTGTTTGCATTGTTCAATTGCTCAATGGGTAAAACCACCGTATTTCCTCGGATGGATTTTACTCGTCCAGCCAAAATCAAACCCCAGAATTTCATCAAGGCGGCAAACGATTGGCATGCTGATCAGGCGTTTGGCTCTCCAGCCTTGCTGAATACATTGGGACGGTACTGCGAGCAACAAAATGTCAAACTCCCGGGTATAAAACGGGTGCTTTCTGCCGGGGCACCCGTGCCCCCTCACGTGCTGCAACGAATTAAGAACTGCATCAGCGATCAGGGGGAAGTCTATACGCCCTATGGTGCGACTGAAGCTCTGCCTGTTGCCTGCAATAGCGCGTCGAGCATACTTAACGAAACCGCAATCAAATCGAGTCAAGGCCTGGGGGTTTGCGTCGGTAACAAATTTCCAAGAATCGATTGGAAAATCATTGAGATTTCTGATGGTCCGTTGCCGACCATCGATGACATCCGTGTTCTTCCACCCGGCAAGATCGGTGAGTTAATGGTTTCAGGTCCAGTGGTCACCCAAAAATATGTGACACGAACGGAATCCAACGCGTTGCATAAGGTTCTCGACGTCGATCGAATCTGGCATCGGATGGGCGATGTCGGTTATTTTGATGATCAGGATCGATTCTGGATGTGCGGCCGAAAATCGCATCGAGTCATGACCAATGAAGCAACGCTGTATACCGTGCCCTGCGAAGCGATCTTCAACACACACCCATCGATTTATCGCTCCGCGCTCGTCGGCGTCGGCGAGCGCGGAATTCAAGTCGCAGTAATCGTTGCGGAACCCTGGCCAGAATACTGGCCACGTACCGACAAGCTTCAAAAGAAATTGATTGGTGAACTGCGAGATCTTGCTTCGCAATTCGAACTCACACAAGGAATTCAACAATTCCACTTGAAACGGGAGCTTCCCACAGATATCCGACACAATTCGAAAATATTTCGCGAGCAGCTTGTCGACTGGATCGCGCACCGAGCCGATTGTTCATCCACGTGAAACAATGGCTTGTTCACTAATATCCTGCAGCGCTGCGACCTTGGTCCCCGGCTGCATGCTTTACCCCCGATTCCGTATCGATGGTTAAAATGACGGCCGACGCGGCTGGACGTCCCAGGTTCAATTGGTGACCACGTTGCCGCAGCGATTCGGCTTCTGCAGGCGGTAAATCCCGTGGTACCGTGAGGCTCCCCAACTTGGCTGGCTGATGACCAAACCAGTTAATGTGATGATCCGTGCCGAACCGAGGCGTTCTCACGGCCGCGAGTGGCTCCATGTCGAAAACTAACCGGTTAAGGATTACTTGAATCGAGGTCTGGTCTTGCTGATCCCCGCCGGCGACACTGACGGCCATCACCGGCTTGCCCTCTCGCAGGACCAACGTTGGTGTCAAGGTGATCCGTGGCCTTTTTCCTGGCGCAACGATACTCGGATGCCCCTCCCAACAATTGAGCCCGATCATCCGACTTCCCAATTCAATTCCAGTCTCTCCGGCGATCACGCCCCCCCAACCGCTTGGTGTCGCGGAGACGACATTTCCAAATTGATCAGCGACCAGGCAACTGGTTGTGTCATTTCCATACCCACCGGTAACTTGATAGTCCTGTGGCGGGACACCCAACAATGGCTTCATGCGCAAGGGGTCACCCGGCTGTTGTTCCAACGAAGCGACCTCCATGTCAATTAAAGAGCGACGCAAGCGGATGTACTCGTCGGAAAGCATTTGTTCAAGCGGCACCTCGACAAAATGGGTGTCCCCGTAAAAGGCATCGCGGTCAGCTAATGCGAGCTTCATCGCTTCAACAACCAGATGAATATAATCGCTGGAGTTATGCCCCAGAGCCGGCAAATCACGATCTTCCAACATTCGAAGCGTTTGCAAAAGATAGGGGCCTTGGGTCCAAACGTCACATTTGTAAATCGTGTAGCCATGAAAGTCCACCTGTTTCGGCTCATCGATGCGCGTAACATGTTGTGCCATATCGACATATCGAAGTAGGCCGTTGTTGGATTGTGACCATGTATCGAGTTCACGAGCGATTGGACCTCGGTAGAAGTAGTCTGACACAAGTCGCAATCCCCGTTGGCGATCCCCTTCGGCTTCCTGCTCGACGTTGACTAACCGCTCGATCAACGTCAGAAAATTCTGATGGTGTTTGATCCAGTTTTCGGCTGTCAGTTCATCACCGCCCCGTTGCCGCGAACGTTGTCGTAACGACTCCTCGGGAGTTTCGGCTCGCTCTTTAAGTATCGCAAGCATCGGCTGAGCACATTCGGAAAATGTACGCGTTCCATACCGGTCGAGCGCTGTGAGGCAAGCATCCAGGAACCCCGGAACGACTGCGTTCGCTATATCACCTCGTCCCTGAATGAGTCCTTTGCGATGTTCTCGGAACCACTCCGGAGTCGCCATTCGCGGCGCGGCTCCCAGCCCAACGATGACTTCAACGACTTGTCGCTCTGCATCGTAAACAATAATTGGAACCTCGCTGCCAAAGCAAAACAAGCGAGATTCAACGACAGATTGGACCAGCATGCTTGTCACCGCCGCGTCGACCGCGTTACCCCCAGCCTGCAGCATTGCCAACCCAGCTTCTGACGATTGACGACTCCCCGTCACCAAAACACCCTGAGCACCACTGGCTTCACCAATATTCTGTTCGGCTCTTTGAGCACTTAGTTCCAACGCGATTGCAAATCCTCCCCCGGCAGCAATTAGCATCACCCAAGACCGCGAGCAAATGAGATTGAGGTTCCACATGGTAAGCATCCTCCGAAACTAAAACATCAGGCAACCGATTCGAATCTCAAAGTCATTCCGAGACCGAACAACACGGATAGCGTAACCAAGAATCAGACCGACGAACAGCAGGGAAACCATCTGCGTGCAAATCTTCTCGTCAGAAATATCGCCTTTCGTGTAGGCAATACGACGTTAGTTGTCGGCGAATCTGGGATTCCAGCGGCAAGGGCCATGCTTCCTGCATCAATTGAACGTGGTCAATCGTCGAAGCGTGTTTGGCATTTTGTTGTCGAGCGTTTTACTTGGCTAGATGCGATCGACGGTTTCACCAGCATCCTAAACTTTGACCAACTCACGCATTGTAATTCAGTCAACTTGGCGATCCCCTCAGAATGAAGTCACCGGGCAAGGCATGCGGCGCCTTCTCAGACTGGTCGTATCCAGTTTAACCCGATCAATAGATTTCCCGGCGCATGGTCGTTGCTCCGGTGACATGATGATCGCCGAAGCCCAAAAGCATTCCGCTCCAGGATACCTGGCTAAACGGAACGGAAAGCGTTACCGTAACAAACTCGTTATCGCTAACCGTCGATTGCGTCACAGAAACATCAACGGTAACACCGTTCACCAATCCCGCTTCGGCAAACTTGACGGCGGTCTCTTCGATTTCCGCCGACGTTGATCCTTGTACAATGGCAACTCGACTTGCTTCGCGAGAAGCATTGATCAGAACCGTTTGCGCCATGATCAAGCGGCTGACATCGACGATTCCCAGCAGAAACAGAAAGAACACCGGGGCAACGACTGCAAATTCTACAGCCGAGGCTCCGATGCGAGTGTGCTTGGGTCGTCGATATTTTGTTCGTTTACTTGGATTCACGATCGTCGAGTACGCTTAAAAAATGATTTTTCGATTTCAGGAACTAGGTTTCGTTTTTACTTTACAATGCTAACGGGAGTATACAGAAATTCGCTTGTTATACCCGCCGAGGAAGGAATCCCGAATCTGATGGCTGTTGGTGCGGGCTGCACCAGAATTTTTTTGTACTCGTTTTTTGATCCTGACAGATCCACCTCGACAATTCTCACGCCGACAAAGCCGACAATCTCGAAATATGCATTGTTGCCATTTCCTGAAACCGAGGTGTACAACGGCAAAATTTTTGGTTTCCCCAAAACATCCATCAAAGCGTCTTTCATCCCTGCACTAATTCCGGTATCTCCATTGAGAGACAACGTTCCATCGGGACCAAGCTCCAATTGACCGTTGGGAAGATGTGACAAGTCGCCTGCATTCAGTCCCTCTCGAATTTGTCGGCGAAGCGTATTGGTACTGTTATTGGATGCGCCAAAATTGATGGTGCCGGAGTTTCCCGCTGTACCAGTCGCGTGGGGGAAAATGTTCAACTCAAGAACTCCATCCGAACCCTCGCTGATTTCTCCTGAATCGGTATCAAAATGCCATGAATCGGATCCTGCGCCAGCCATAAATTTTTCCCAAGCGGTATCACGTAATGTGAAGGGCAATACACCGATTGTCTCACCTGGAGGTGCTCTAAACCCTTTAAAATTCGTGAGAAATCCGGCCGTGGCTGTTGCTGAAAACTGAGCCTCATTGACTCCCAGCAAGCGTCCAAAAAACATCGGCATGGCACCATTGCGTAGAGATGTTCTTTGCACGGTAACTTGGATCGCATTGGGTTGCGCACTTTCGTCATTTACCCATGCTTCAAAGACTCCGGTAGGAAGGTAGGTTCCAATCGCCAGTTCTCCATCAACATCGTTACTGGTATTTAGATCAATGGACAAAGTAACAGCCCCAGCGGGATTCATTTGAACGAACTGTTCTGCCGTGACGCGGGCTTTTGAAACACTGGTGGAGACATCCGTTTCCTCGATCGCACCCTGTAGTAGATCCCAACAAGCGGCCATCGCTGCTGAATCAGCCGCACGTTGCAATTCGGCCTTCACCGCTGACATTCTTGACACCTCGATCGCAAATGCTGCACAAGCGATCAGTGGTACAATCAAAAACAATGCCAAGGGAGCAATGGCCCCGCGGCGAGCCAGATTTGGATCAATCACTTTTGTTGTGACGTGCATAGGATCACCAGTTTCGTTTAAAAAAAACACGCTCATGGTTGGCTCGTTGTGGTTCGTCAAAATCGTGTTCAATGACTTCAGGTTAATCGCAAGAATGGTCGCCTCAAATAACCACGCTTTCAGGAAGGGGCAGGCTTATTCAGAATCCACAATCTGATCAACAATTATCTCTCGGATTAAGCCTTGCTCACCAAATAATCGGACCTTTTTAAGCTTTAAATGATGCACTCGATTCTCGGCAAACGAAACCCCCGAATTGGATATTGAATCTTCCCATTGATAACCATTCAAATCGGTCAATTTGGACAACATACCCATGCGAAGCGACGAACTTGAATCGTAACTTCCGAACGAAGAGGATTTGAAATTGCGAACCGCAAAGCGCAAGTAATCAGGCTCAACGGACATTCGTTGAGTCCAATGGACTAATTCCGTATTCCATGAGAGCTTGTCGGTACCTAATTGCACCTTGTACCAATTTTGAGTGGGTGAAGACCAAGCCTGAACCTGTAGCCCACCCATCGATTCATCGGGCAATGTAGCATGGTTGATGTGGAAACTGAACAACAAGTCCGGGGCACTTTTCTGCGGCATCATGACCATAACCAATTGGGGCGCCGACAAACTCGGTTCAGCTTCCGTAACCAGCAATTCCCAGTCTTCCTCGACGCAAGTCACCACATCCTCACTTTGGGCGTTTAGATTTGACGGCAAAGCGAAAACAACAATCAGAATAACGAATGCTGATTTTAACAATGGTTTGTACGTTGATTTACTCATGATGAAAGTTCCTCTGCTGAACACTGGAATCGTTGCGTATTTAACACTAGGTTACTGTGAACCGGGCGTCCAGCGAAAAATCAAAACATGATGATCGACGATGAGGTTTCGCAACAATGAGAATTAATTACAACACATCGAGTTGAACAAGAAGTCGCCTGGAGATACGACTCGCGATCATGGGCCGGACCAAGATGGTATCCCGATTCTCTATGCAGAACTTGTCTTAACGGCAATCATTCTCACCTGATCCCGCGAAACTCCACCGGAGCTTCGCATGGCGAGTCATTGCTTAAATAATCGGAGCTATCGCGGCGCAGAATCCGTTTGGAAACGATATTACCGATTCAGGCCCTCGGTGCATTTAGCTGACAATTAGCTAAATCGACCTGCCATAATGAGTTTGGTGCGACCAGGTGATTCGCTATTCGTATTTGAGAAATTTGAACCTTCCTCGTGACCTGATCAAGATGAAGCTTACGCCTGGCACCCCTCTGACCGGAAAAACCTGAAAAACAAGAGCTTTTCGTGCATGTATCGCGACTAACACCAGCTTTTGTCAATTTGAACAGATTCTTAAATCATCAAAGCTGGCATGTTTGAATTGGACAACCGATAACTATGATGGATATAGTCGCTTAATTAAGAATTCGAGATCAAAATGCAGCTGTTCGACCTAGAAATGGACGTAGATGTTGTAGACTTTTCGAATTTTCAAGCGTTCTATATCTAACCGTTTCGATCGTGAAATCATTAGACTCAACCACGCTGACTCAATTTTTAATCTGGTGGGGAACAAGTCGAGGCATCCACAGCCCTGCGTATCCACAACCCTGCGTATCCGCACATGAGCGACATGATCGAAACCAATTATTGACAACATGGCATGCTACTAGATCCAACTCGAACAACTGAATACGATCTGCGAACACCTTGTACCGTTCAGACTCAACGGGAGACTGGATACTTGTTGTTGACCGGAGCAACTGGTTTCTTGGGACAATATTTGCTTCGTGATCTAACACTCGCAGGCTACCGGATAGCGGTTTTGACTCGATCGACGAGAAAGCTGTCAGCCCAGCAGCGTATTGAATTGGTTATGCAACGCTGGGAAGACCAAACACAATCTGAGTTGCCTCGGCCAGTAGTTTTGGAGGGATCAATTGGCCAACCCGATCTTGGTTTGTCGGCAACAGATTCCAAGTGGGTAGGTTCGAGTGTCAATGCTATTTTGCACAGTGCTGCCATTGTTAAATTCGATGGCGAACTTGAGCGCGAGCCTTGGCAAACGAATGTCGGCGGAACTCAGCATCTGATTGATGTGGCCAAACGAGTGGGAATCTCAAATTTTCATTACGTTTCGACGGCTTACTCTTGTGGCTTTCAGAATGCACTTGTCTATGAACACGACTTGGAACGGAATCAGCAGTTCCGCAATGACTACGAGCGAAGCAAGTTCGAGGCGGAACGGCGATTGAGAGCCAGCGGTATTCCCAACGTCAACGTGTTTCGACCCTCGGTGATCGTGGGTGACTCGCAGACTGGTTTCACCAGCTCCTATCATGGACTCTATGTTTACCTACGACTAATGGCGATGTTGATTCCGACCGTTGAACGCGATGAAAACGGCATCGCGCATACGAAGATTCGCTTGCCATTCACAGGTAATGAGCAGCGAAATTTGGTACCCGTTGATTGGGTCTCGAAAGTCATTACACGTTTAATATCTGAAACAAATGCTCAAGGTCGAACGTTCCATTTGACGCCAGACCAGACAATCTCGCCCCGTCAGATCATTGATTACTGCTACAAGTATTTTCGTTCGACGGGCGTCGAATATCTCGGATCAGAAGGAAATACCGCGTTGCAACAAAGTGAGTTTGGCGTCAACTTTCTGCAACGTACGGGTATGTATCACGCCTATGATACCAGTGATCCGGTATTTGATCGCAGCAATCTGCAGCGGTTTGCCGGTGATCTGAAATGTCCGATGATTGATGAACAAATGATCCACCGATTTATCCGATTTGGTGAACTGGATCGCTGGGGCAAGCGTCAAGTAATACCGCCGCAATGTCGCATTCAGATCTCAGAACAGCTTACTGAAATCGCCGACGGAGTCGCCCGACATATCCAACATGCGTCGCATTCGGGTAAGTTTCACAATTCACGTATCGGAGTAAACTTTATCGGGAGTGGCGGAGGCCAATTCACGCTGCATTGCAATGGCAAACATATCGAGTTTCTGCCAGGCCTTCCTGCAAGTCCAGGCCAATTGATTACGACGAGTACAAACAGAGTTCTAGATCGCCTGGACGTCTACCAGGGCGATTGGCGCGCCGTCGTGAGCGATTTGCTATCGGGAAAACTTTCTGCGCAGACGTTTGAACAGGTTGCTTGAGAATCTCTCGGATTCAGACTTCAGATTTGAATTCACAGTTAGTCGTTAGCCGCGTTGGCCTGTCATGATACCGTAGCGGATTGACCGGTACAGCGAGCGAAATGTCGTCAGGAAATGAAAATCGGGACTTGACGGCCTCGTTCGAACCATCAAGCCCCGTTTTTCAGCAAGGGTGCGATTGTTAAAATCATTCACGCTAACGGGCCGCCTCAAATCGATGCCTATGGACCAACTCAGCAGTTCCATCGAAGTAGGCTTCAATTTTTGGCCAGATCGAATTTGCAATTTCACGTCCCATCTCTAAGCCTACGATATTATCGGCCTGAATATGGTACCCACCCATCACTCGCGAAATACCAGCCATGTCAGCGGCTGAGGTAAATGTCGGCATTGGAAGGAGCACTTCGCAACTGGCATGTTCGTCTCCCATAATCTCCGCCAGAGGTCGACCATCGAGTCGTTGCATTTCCAAACATGTAAAACCTTCCTCGGTTAACTCGCCGGCATGGCGCCGCTCAGAAAAACCGCAATTGTCACTGCCTGTAAACAGTTTTAGAGCTTCAGCACAGGCTCCACTGACACAGCTATGCCCCGACACATAACCAGGAAAGGGGGGGGTGATGAATGTCGACGGGGAATAGGGATGCCATTCTTCGGCAGGCAAGTCGGTTACACCGAGTCCAGGACCGGCCCAACCCTTGATCGTCTTGCCCTTATAGTAGTAACGGACCAATGTCCACGGGCGCGAACTATCGTAATAGCGTTTGGTCTCCCAGGCTGCGATAAACGCATCCAATGCTACATTCCCAATCGTAAAGAACAGTTTGACATCCTGGTCCAAATCATGTTTGTCCCGCCGCGAGACGACTTGGGCAAATTTTAGCCAGTGGCCGGATTGACCAGTCGATCTTGGCCCATCTCGCATAAACTCGACAATTGCCTTTTGTTCCGGTGTTAAGGTTGCATTGAATTTGATGCACTCGTCTACCTCTTCGAGTAATCGGGGATCTCCGACCAGTGGCGGCGGTCCCGGCCGAAACTGATCGGAACTATCGAGTGCAAAGGTTATTACGCGATACCAATGCGGAGTAAGGAACCCTACAACGATTTTTCCACCCTTGCCGTCGTCAAACGGAATAGGCTGCCAACGATCAGGATCGACGATCTTGTCTGGTGGATTTACCGGACGATACATGGTGTAGTCCGAATACGGTTTTCCCATACTTCCGACTTCGTCGCCAAGTTGATTCGCGCCATCACGATAGCGATAATCTAAAAGCAATTTGGCGACCGTATTGCCAATGCCCTCCGGTGTTGTGATGTCGTAAGACATGTTGTCCGGATCATATCCCATCTCGATCATCCGTTCCGTTAGAAACTCCGTGAAATGGGGATATTGGTCAACGCACGTGCGATACATCGCGTAGGCAATCGCTGTTTCTTTGTTTGCTTCCGTTCTTTCTGCAATCGGTCGACGAAGCTCGGTTCCGGTCAGCGTCGCCACAGCGCGATCATCATACGCAGCCCACGCATCAAACATGGCCGTTACCGGTATTGCCATCTGTCGACTTAGAATCGTCGGCGCTGCACCGACGCGTTCGACATCACGAGCGGCCGTTTCCAACATGATGTCAAGCCATTGATAGGCTGCTGATTTTGGATGACTTTCCTCGGGAAATATCTGACCATAAGCAAGTTTTGAGATCGGTTGTGGCATCAAAGGCACAGCCGAAATCAACAGCATCAACTTAACAGCTCGGTAAAACATTTGACCGCTCCAACTCTCTATAATTCAATTCAAAAAAATGACGACTCAACCCGCTGAAAGGGCAGGTTATGGTTTGATTTTGTACATTGGTTCAAGCCTTGTCTGTCGCTGAAACAACGATTTGTATGTAGTAATTTTGCTACATTTTTAGATTGGCCGGCGATCGACCGCGGAGAAATCATTGATCAAGAGCGACGTGTTTCATCACGATGATGCGAGGTCCCCTGAACGGATTCCCACGTCGATGGCGGATGAAATGGGCCGTTGGCGGCAGTTTGGCTTGATGACCGATGGCCGAAATTGTCACGTTGAACACTTCGAAATCCAGAATGAGTAAGCCGTATTCAAGATTGTTCTGCCCATTGAAATCTGTATGGCATCAGAGAAAACCGGGAACAAACGACAACTGACATCAAGCCTGCCAAAACATCGAGCAAGACTTAAACTAATTGTTGCTGGACGCTTTACGGAAGACTACAAAACCTTAAACTTCAGATTCATGAAGGATGAACAACCCAATTCGAAACCAAATCGACTCGCCGTGTTGAGTCGACAATTCGTCGTCATTACACTGATTTCGTGTTTGTTCGGCTTGATCGTTACCGTGTTATACCTTCATGACCGATCCCGCGAATGGCGGTTTCGTGGCGAGCAGTGCAGGCATCGCCTTGAACTTGCTTACGAGCTGATCTCCCGCGATTTAGAGCGAGTGCGCTCGGATGTGCTGTATATCGCCAACCAACAATCCATCAAGAAGTTTGCCGAACAACAGAGTTCGCGCGATATCATCCAATCAGAGTTCAGCAGCTTCCTGAGTCTGAAACAGCGCTATGTTCAAATCAGGCTGTTGGATTTGTTCGGTCAGGAAATTGTTCGTGTTGATAATACGGATCGTGGGGTGACGGTCATTGCACAAGATCGACTTCAGAATAAACATGATCGGTATTATTTTGTCGAATCACTGGGATTAAACCCTGGTGAGGTGTTTGTATCGGAGTTCGATCTGAATCAAGAGTTTGGTGCCATCGAGGAACCCTTGCTCCCAGTCGTTCGATTCGTGACTCCGGTGACTGACGAATCGGGTACGACCCAGTATTTATTGATTATCAATTATTTGGGCCGCTCATTGCTGAAGGAACTCAGTTCCATTTCCCTCCCGGGCTACACGTTACTTGTTCGCTACGATGGCGAGTACCTGCTAGGTCCATCCGCCGAGGATGCATGGGGATGGCTGATTGGACATCGCCGCACATTTGCGAGCCAGTTTGCAACCGCTTGGAACCGGGCATCGACAAGTGCACAGAGCGCCGTACTGACCGAATCGGGCGGCTTTGCATTTCGACCGATCGAACTACAAAAACTGGTATCGTTACACCTGGATCATTCCAATCAACGAGTTTTTTCAGCAGGTCGAGAATTGTGGATCGTTTCATATCTTCCACAGGACCAGGTGTTTGCAAGTTCCCGACAACTCCTTGAACGACTTGTTATACTGGGAGGCATCATGATGATCCCATTAATTATTTTGACTCGATTCTGGGCATTTGCTTCGGTCAGACGGCAAGTGCAGGGCGATCAGATCCGGATGTCCGAACGCAAGTTGAGGGAGCTATCAGCTAGACTCTTACGAATTCAAGAAGAAGAACGCCGGACAATATCCCGGGAGATTCACGATCAACTGGGACAACAGGTTACCGCCATTAATCTCGACCTCAAACTGGCCGAGCGTGAATCGATCCCTCCAGAAGCAAGAGAACACTTACATCGAGCAATTGAGGAAAATGAACAACTGCTTGGTTCGCTGCACGATTTTGCGACCCGTGTTCGACCTTTGTTACTGGATGATTTCGGATTGCAGGACGCAATCGAGCAACATCTTTCGGATTTCCAAATACGAACTGGGCTTCACGTCGAATTGACCTCTGATATTGCCGGTTTGTCCCTGCCAGCGGTGGTCAATGAAAATGTTTTCCGCTTAATTCAGGAAGCTTTGAACAACGTTCTGAAACACGCCGAAGCGACTGGCGTCCAGGTCAATCTAAGCTCTTTGACGACCGAAACCGGGGTACAATTGCATTTGCAGATTATTGACGATGGCAAAGGTGCCAGTGCGTTGGCTGAACAACTGGAAGTTTCAGGCAATCCGCGTTTGGGAATTCTGGGTATGCGAGAACGAGTTGAATTACTGGGTGGCGAACTAGTCATTATGTCCGGCGAAGATCAGGGGACCCGTATCGTGGTGATCGTGCCACTTGGCGACCTCACGACGACTGATTTGGGGGACGTTAATCAATGACTCTTAGCCGAAACATTGAGGTTGTGCTGGCCGACGACCACACAATGGTCCGCGAGTCCTTGGCAAGGGTTCTCAGTGCCAGTGGCGTCATCACCGTAAAAGGGCAGGCTGGCGATGGACGAGAGTTGCTTGAAGTCATGGCGCACGCGACTCCCGATTGTTTAATCATGGATTACTCGATGCCCAATCATGACCCGATCGAAACGATCAAGGAGTTACTTGGTCGCAGTTGCACACTTAAGATTTTGATTCTAACGGTCCATGAAAATGCTCATTATGCTGTGCGCGTTCTTCAGGCTGGTGCTCATGGTTATTTGATCAAATCTGCAGCCGTGGATGAGTTAGTCGATGCCATACGCACGGTATGTCAAGGAGATGTGTACATCTCCAAAAAAATTTCACCCGAAGTCTGGATACAGATCCGTCAACCGAAACGAAAACGGGATGGGCTCCAATCCTTGTCGCAGAGAGAATTTGAAGTACTGCGAATTCTGGGCAGTGGTTCCAGCCTGCAAGATTGCGCGAAATCAATGGACGTTAGCGTCAGTACCGTTTCCACGTACCGCGCACGCATTCTGGAAAAATTGAAATTGAGTTCGACAAACGAACTCGTTCGATTTGCAATTGAGAACAAAATAATCCAATAGACAATTAGCTGGTTTCATTTTTGATGTCGTGCATTGAATCGCCCCACTGGCAATGATGCTTGGAAACGACGGCGACATCGGATATAATTCGTTTCACATGGAGCTGGACAGTGTTTGAAATCGCCTTTGAAAATCTGTATCGCAATCGCTACAGCGGCCTTTAGCCTGAGCAAAGTTGTATGTCTCAGCGGGTATGCGGTCGATTACCGAATTGTGCATGACCGATCCGTTGCCGACCCCAACAAAACGCTATTGAAATACTCAGATTTTCACTTATCACTGTCACGTCTTCAATTCACTCGCTCATGCCCAAAATCACACCGTTTCATGCTCGGGTGGAACCGCTAAACCAGACCGGGATTTGGAAAAACTGGTCGGGTTATCTGGTTTGCCCCAACTACCAATATTCGGTGGTGACCGAATATTATTCGATTCGGAACGCTGCCGCGATTTTGGACACGACGCCGCTATTCAAATATCGGATACAGGGAGCTCAAGCCGAAGATTTACTAGGCTATGTGTTGGCACGAGATACTCGCAAATGCAACACTGGAACAGCTCAATATAGCGTGTTGTGCAACGCAGCAGGATTTGTCATCCAGGACTGTGTCGTGTTGCATGTGAACAACCAGGAATATTGGCTGACGACGGCAGAGCCATCATTACGGTATTTTCGAGAGTGGGCTCGACAATTAAATCTGACTTCAGTGTCGATCGAGGACATTTCCTCGGACTATGGTATCGTTGCCGTTCAAGGACCTCACTCACTGAATGTGATCAGTCAATTGACATCTGGCGCTGAATCGTTGCGGTTTTTCGAGGTCCTCCAGACTGAAATTGAAATGATCCCCGTCACAATTTCTCGGACAGGATTTACGGGTGATTTGGGTTATGAGATTTGGGTCCCCGTCCAACACGCGCTGCGACTATGGGACATGTTGATGTCGGCCGGCTGTGGCTATAACTTGACGCCGATTGGCACAACCGCGCTAAAGATGGCTCGTGTTGAGGCCGGCCTGTTATTGATGGGTGTCGATTTTCATTCGGCTCGCTACGCTTGGGTTCCCGAGCAAACTGAAAGTCCTTTCGAATTGGGTTGGGGTTGGATGCTGCGAACGCTGGCTGATGATGATCGAGAATTTTTAGGGCGCAACGCACTTCGAAGTGAACTCTTGAGTCAATCCAGCCGCTGGAAAACGGTCGGTTTGGAAGTTGATTGGCATGACTTCGAACGTTTGCACCGCGAGGCAGGCGTTCCAACCGCCAAGCATGAAATTTACCGCGAATCAACGATGTCGATTTATCGACGAGGTACCATTGAATGGGACTATGTTGGTTATGCGAGTAGTTTTCTGTTCTCGCCAATACTGCAAAAGCCAATTGCACTTGCAAAATTGCCTTTCGATCTTGCGACTGCTGGCACGGAAATTGATTTGGAGATTACGATCTTGCGTCGTCCGGTCAACGTTCTGGCTCGAGTTGCTTCACTTCCTTTTTTTAATCCGCCTCGCAAAACCCAGATAATAACGGGGAATCGCCTTCAATGACAAAACTCGTGAATACAGTGCGTGGCGAGGACTTTGATGCGATCGTAATTGGCGGAGGCCATAACGGTTTGGTCAACGCTGGCTACCTGGCAAAACACGGATTGAAAACCGTTGTTCTGGAAAGACGTCCGATTGTAGGCGGAGCTGCAATCACCGAGGAACTGATCCCCGGATTCAAATTCACCACGTTTTCTTACGCGATTAGCCTGCTGCGTCCTGATATCGTGCAGGATTTAAATCTAGTCGAGCATGGGATGATGGTACTTCCATTGATCAGGACATTTCAACCTGGGTGGAACGGAGACTATTTGCTGCTCGGTCCCGATGTCGACGAGAATTATCATGAGCTTGCGCGTCATTCCGCTGCGGATGCGGAAGCCTATCGAGATTTGAGCCATCTCATTAAACGGGTCTGCTTTGCACTCAAACCATTGATGGATTCCATTCCTCCCAACTCGATCAGCGAGTTACCGGCTGACCGTGCTGAGATGCATCAATTCGAAAAATACATTGGGAGCCTTGATCTAGAGGTACAAGCGATGCTCGCGAAGTTCGCAAACTCGAGTGTTGCCGACATTCTCGATGAGTATTTTGAGACTGAGTTGGTAAAAGCGATGCTTGCCACCAGCGGTATCATCGGTAGTCGAGTCGGTCCACGTTCCCAGGGCTCCGGGTTGGTTTGGCTCTATCACAAAATGGGGGAATACGATGGAATATTCGGCGAGTGGGGATTTCACAAAGGAGGAAACGGAGAGTTCACCCAAGTGCTGGCTCGTGCTGTCCAGGCATTCGGAGGTGTCATCCGAATCAACACCTCGGTTGACCGCGTGCTTTACCAAGATGGGCGAGCGGTTGGCGTTCGGTTGACCGACGGTACCGAAATACGAGGGGACATCGTGGTAAGCGCACTCGACCCTCGTCGAACATTTACAGAATTGGTTGATCCCCACGATCTCCCAGAAGAGCTTGTTCAAGCGATTTACAAGTTCCAGTTTCACGGGACCGCCGCCAAGGTCAATTTTGCCCTGCAGGACATTCCGCGTTTCCCCGGCTTGGAACACCGACAAGAAATCTTCATGGGCTTTACCAATATCGGACCATCGATCGACTACCTGGAGCAAGCGTTTTCCGATTGTCAGGCGGGGAGATTTAGCAGCCGCCCGTTTTTGGACTGTTGCGTGCAATCGACAATTGACCCCGATATGAGTCCACCGGGTAACCACATCATGTCGTGTTTCGTCATGTATGCTCCGTACCATTTGGCAAATGGTGATTGGGACCGTGAACGCGACAACTTGGGTGATACGGTACAAGCGACTCTGGAAGAGTTTTTCCCTGGGTTTGGTGATAGCGTTTTGCATCGCGAGATTGTAACACCATTGGATATTGAACGGATTGTCGGCTTAAGCGAAGGGGATATTTTCGCCGGTGCACTCAGCGCACCGCAAATGTTTCTGAATCGACCCGCTGCCGGTTGGAATCAGTATCGAACACCGATCTCCGGATACTATCAGTGTGGTTCCGGTACCCATCCTGGGGGCTGTGTCATCGGCGGTTCAGGAAAGCTTGCCGCGAAACAGATTCTTCATGACCGGTCTTTATTGTTGCAGCCAAGGTAATTGTGCTCCATCGACCATCGAACCGGCCGAACATGCTGGGAGCGTTATCGTTGCATGACACCAGTCGGATCAGCAGTCAAGTTACGGGTTCAAAACAGATGACGTCAAATTGAAGATGCTAACTATTTGCCTGAATTTCCACGACGTCCCCGTCATGAACGATGTAATCGGCTTTGACAGGAGTCCCATCATGGACTGCAGTTCCCCATACTTTGGCGGATTTAAAATGCTTTGCCAAATCTCGATGTACTCTTTCTGCGAGATCAAGAACGGTTTCGCCTCGCTTTAGCGTATACGGTGCGCCGCATTCAGTTGGCTTTTGGCTTGGAGTCTTGGTGTAAACTCGAATCACATCCAGTGATTCATAAATGGCGTTGCGCAATGCTTCGAGACCGTTTTTCTCACTCGCCGAAATCGGGAAAGTGGGAAAATCAAAAACAAAATAATCCTGAAAGAATTCCAAGCGATCGTTTGCTTCGGCCAAATCAATTTTGTTGGGAACAAAAAATGTTTGGGTGTAGGTCACACTTAAATCGTCTTCATCAACTGCCGTGGATTTGGCCAATCGCGATTTCGTCGAATTGATTTGATTCAACACGTCGGTGAGTTGTTGACCTCCTTCATCGCTTCCCAAGTCGCAAAGCAATAACACCAGGTCTGCACCCCGAATGAGCGCCTGTGTACTTGGATCGTAAACATCGGCGGTAATTGGCGGGGTGTCTATCAATTGAACCAAGACATCCTGCCAAGGCATCATACCCGGCTGCGGTTGCAGGGTTGAAAATGGATAGTCCGCGATCACGGGCTCGGCGTGAGTAAATGATGCCAAAAGCTGACTCTTCCCGGAATTGGGACCCCCAATAATGACAGCTCGTCCGGCACCTTGCCGGGGAATCCGCTGTCCCTTTTTACCCCCAGACTTTTTCTCGGATGCCGCTTCTTTTTTGAGTTTGCTGATTTTCTGCTTAAGGTCAGCTTGAAGCTTATCAGTTCCTTTGTGTTTTGGCAGTTCCTTCAGCATCACTTGCAGGCATTCCAGCTCCTCTTCGATGGTTGAAGCCTGGCGATAGGCTTGTTCTGCCTTCAAATATTGTTGCGTAAGATTAGCGGGCATAACGATCAAAAATAGAAATTATGGAAATAGACCGCTGACAAGATTTCGAAAATCAGCGGAACTTATTATTTCGCGACTAACAATTGAGCCAATCGCGTGTGGGCCAAGCGACTTCCCAGGGGCTCAAAAGGTCAAGGATCTCGTAAGCGAGAATGGACAGGCCCCAAACAACGAGCTTTCCTGGCTTCCGAATCCGATCGCGTTGTCACGGAAGACAACGTTGCAAAGCCATCAACGCGTACGCGGTTCCATACTGGCGATGATAGTTGTACATGGGGTAATCCCACCAACAGCCATTCTTCTCCTGTCGATCCAGCAGAATTCGGGCCAACATCGCCTGATAGGGTTCGCGCTCATCGACGGGCAAATCCATTATTGTCAGTCCAGCATAGTAGTGCCCGTAGTAATAGAAGTAACCCGAAACCTGCATCCACGATTCGTGAGGCACCGGCAACTTGCGACCAATATCCAACCAGCCGTTGCGAGTGTAAAGGCGCGTCAGCCAGACCTTAAGCACGTTATCGGTGATCTTCTCGTCGCCATACCAACGCAGCGCAAGGTTACAGGCTTGCGAGCGCGCCAAACTCCCTCCCGGCCGGTTAATTTCTCTCATCGGTTGCGTCCATAAGTATTCTCCGTAGAGGTAGCTGAAATCCTTTTTCTGCTGCCGAAGAGTTGCAGCTACAGCCCGGTCCACAATTTTCGGGTCCGGTGGCACACCAGCGTTTTCGGCAAACCGCATGGCAATCAAGACAGATGCGTTAACAAAACTGATTGACGAACCGGACGGCTTGCGGGTCTGCGCTCTAAAATCATAGTAACCCCAACCTCCATCGATCGATTCATATCGGGATAATTTATCCAATTCGACTTCCATCGCCGCGCGGTAGATTGCCAGCTTTTCCTCAGAAACGTCTTCACAAGCCGCCAATCGCGCAAACGCTTCCAAAGCATAACAATGCCCCCAAACATTGTAGATGGCATCCCCACTGGCACGCTTCAACTTAGGCAGGTTTTCCAGCAGCCACGCTTCACCACGTTGCATCGCCTCTTTGACCTCCAGTCGATCATCCTGAGTATCAAGCAGTGCCAATACGCACATCGCTGTGACTGCCGCACGAAACGCATAATGAGCCCCGGGAACTGGTGCGTAGATTTCGAAGTCTCGCGACGTCACATACGAACCCCAAGAACCATCCTTATTCTGATCGGCCAACAAAAAGTCGACCCCCCTGCGGATCGAACCGCGTATATCGTCTGCCGCCGGATGTTCGAACACCGGAATCTCCGGCACTCGACTGAAATCGAGTGGATCGTCGATCAATCCCTTGACGGATTTTGGCTTCACTTCCAATTCATCCTGTCCAATTGTTTGTCCCTGAACGAGGTCAAGGCAAACGGCCGACACGAAAAATGCAGTTAAGCCGAGCAGGACCCGGAAAACAAGGGTGGGACCGGTCACTAACAAATACGGAACGGGTTGATTTTTCATCATTGATTTTGCGACGAGTCACTTTGATAAATGAGTTTCATGAACAACCTGGTAATCGCGTGCCATGCCGATCCAACCTACGCAAATCAACATCGCCTGATTTCAATTCGTTGCATTATTTGTCGGTTGGCCTGGCTTGAAGGACTTTGTCTCCATGACTTAGCCCGCTTACGACTTCGATCCGTCCACTGTCCGATTTTCCGACCTTGATTGCAACTCGTTCGATCTTTGGGTCTGGGGACCCATTGGCTTTAAAAACAAAGAAATCTTCGTCGTTATCGGTAAACACTGCGGATTCCGGAAGCGTAAGTGCTTGCGGATTTTCGTAAGTTCTGACCTTGATTTTACATGACAATCCAGGCATCAAATTAGCATCCTGATCCAATTTGAATTTACAATCGAACTTGCCAGCGGCGATCGGAATATAATTAAGGGATTCCACGGAAACGACCGCTTTTCGATCGGGAAACCCGACCAGAGTAGCGCGTCCCGGCATCCCCTCCTCCAACATACCTAAATATTTCTCGTCGAGGTCGCAGCGAATGAAGATATTATTGGAGTCGACAATGGTCATAATGGTCTTACCCGTTGTAACCGCATCGCCGACACTCAGTTCGCGCGAGCCGGAACCACCGGCTGCATTCCACTTACCACGAGTGCATTTGCCGTGATATACGACCCCATCCCCAGGGGCGACTACGGTCAACTTTTCCAAGTCCTCCTTGAGTTTGTTCAAACTTTCGTTTTGTCGCTCAAGTGTAAACGCGGTTTTCTGCACAGTGATCCGTTGCTTTTCCAGCATTAACGGCAAGGAGACCTGGGATTTTTCGTGTTCAATTCTCCTGCGTTCCAGTTGCTCCAGTTTCGTTTCGGCAGATCGTGGCAGATTGACTTCCAACGTCCTCTGGTTGGACTGCTGTGAACGCTCCAACCAATGTTCCGCTTGTTCAACGCCGCGTTGAGCCCGTTTGAGAACGATCGCTTCCGACGCTTCAATAAGCTCGTCTTCCTCATACATCATTTGCAGTTGCTCAAGTTCGTCTTGAGCGTTCTCCAATGACCATTGTGAACTCTTTAAGCTCTGATGGGCACTTTTCTCGTCAAAAGGCCGCTCAACATTTTTAAAGTAGTCGAAATCTTCCTCAGCTTGTTTCAGCGAGCGTTCGGACAATTGCTCGTCCAAATCAAGCGTCCGTTCCTGGATGGACAACTCCAACTGCAAGGTTTCCAAATTAAACTTGGCCAACTCAAGCTCGAACGATTTCTCCTCGATAGAGCTTGTCAGTTTATCCGTCTTAAACGTCGCTAGGCGATCTCCTTTTTTTACATTGGCCCCCTGATCCAATACCGATTCAATTTTGAGATCGGTCCATGAATCCGTGTCGATTGAAATCTCGATCATCTTCCTGGATTCGATCACGCCATCAAGCTCGATATCTATTTTGAACAAGCCCTGTTCGACCTCATGCGTTTTAGGAGGCTGTGGTTCCTGGGCGATGCAGACTGCCGGAGCAATTAAAAAAAGTGGCCAACAACTTGCAACAATGAAACGCATGATACACCTGGGATTTAAGACAACAGTTTGAATTGACAAAATGAACTTGATGTCGATCCGGAACGAATCGCTTACATAGAGTTTACCAAAAACGGTATCAGATTTAAGCAGGTCGTCCGGTAAAAGAACTTAAAACAGATAACCGAATTTGGCCGGTTTAACCATAAATTCGATGATCCTCGACGAACATACCCAGTTATTTTCAATTACGGGAATCGTAACTGCGACTCAATATTGATTCTCACTTCTGTGGTGCCGATATCCCTGGCACCTTTCCCACCGACTGGCCATCGGCATTTTTCGGATGTCAAACAGCTAAGTGTGTTGACGCGTTTGTAAGCGGCAATTCACTAGGCGGGATTGCGGCAGCGGTCAAAAAGTTGGCGATTGCTGTAGGAAATCTGCGTATCTGTCGGCGTCACCTGGACTCCGCGTTTCTCTTAACCGCACCTTTTGCGATTAGTTTCAGTTACGGTTCTAGCGCGGCCCCCTGCCGAAAGTTAATCTACTTCCATCGGCTCTTTTCCGGAACGTGAAACGAGATTAATCAAGCCAAACATGACTAACGAGAAATTGATTGAGAACG
The DNA here is from genome assembly GCA_041748315.1 of Pirellulaceae bacterium. Classification (GTDB taxonomy): domain Bacteria; phylum Planctomycetota; class Planctomycetia; order Pirellulales; family Pirellulaceae; genus CALMEE01. Next base: position 2,242 of record JBGTDM010000355.1, on the reverse strand, counting down.
GGTTGAAGGCTTCGACGTAATAATGTGGAAGTTTGATCAATAGCGCAAGTGATGCCAGGCAAGCGAATCCGATGATGCAGACAATGGGGATTCGACTTCGATAAAATACGAACAACAAAGCCGCAAAGACGATTTCGATGATGCCAGTCGATATCAACGCAACATCTCGCTCAAGCCAAGGCATGAAAATCGAGTTCATTTCGATCTCCTGCAGGGCGCCGTATAGGATCTTGGGGACCAAACCGTGATAGAGGAAGATAATTGCAAGCGACAAGCGTGAAAAAAAATAGATTTGTTTCATTGACAATGCAATTCAAAAATTTCCCTGGTCGCCAGGAAAAGGGTTTCGACCGTTGTTCATGCCTTGTATGGAGTCTGATAGGTCCAATTTAACAAAACCACGCAACAGGGTGAAAATGAGATTGAAAACAGATGCAACGTTTCGCAACTCATTTGAATTCTGTGCGACAATATGATTTGCGAACCGTTTGCAAAACTCGGGCGCAGAAAATCTTTAAGTCGATTTATCCGAGTGATAGTCGTGATGTTTTGAGATTGTCTAGCGCTTTGAAATCTCGCTATTGGAAACGAGCCGTTGCGATGGCCCCGCACTCTCCAAGGATTTCAAAACTTGGGCTTGGGTGTACCCCCCGCTCAAAACGATCGGCTCGCTGGCACGACCCGCTGGAAATATTGCCAAGACCGGGATCTGTTTTACACCAACCAGTTTGGTTAACAACTGTTCAATATCTTCATTGGGCTGAGTCCAGTCGGCCATGATTGGAACGATGCCCAACTCTTCAACTTTCAGCTTCACGGCCTCGGTGCTAAGTACCGCCCCTTTGAGTGCCTTGCACGTCGCGCACCAATCGGCTGTAAAATCAATCATCAACGTTTTGTTTAAGCCTGCTTCATGGATCAGCAAATCCATTGAAAACGGCAACCAATCCAACTGGTCTTCATGTTGCACGGATTTAAGTTGCCCTTGCTGGAGCCGAAAGCCAATCTCTCGGTCCAACTTTGCGGCGACGGCTGGTCCAAGCGTTTGGAAGGAAAAGACCCCAATGATGACCCCCATAGCAAGCGCTACGCTCCAGGCAGAAAGTCGTTGCCCGTAGGTCGCGGTAATGCGTAGGCGACCAACCCACCAACATGCGAACCAGAGTCCAAATAGAAACGCCACGGCAGGAAGCATCAATGCCAACGGAACAGTCCATAACAACCAGATCACAGTCCCTAACAAAACAAAGCCCATGAATTGCTTAAACGTATCCATCCAGTTTCCGGGTTTCGGAAGGAACTTGATCAATTTTGGATTGAGCCCCAGAACAATGTATGGAAAAGCCATGCCGACTCCCATAAATAAAAATACGAGGTAGACCATGGATGCCGGTTTGCCGGCCGTCCAAGCCAGTGCGGAGGCTAGCGCCGGACCCGTACAGGGAACGGCCAAAATTGTAGTCAACACACCTTTGACGACCGCTGCCACCGGCCCTTCTTCACTGGCAATTTTTGAGGCCTTCCCAGAACCGACAAAACCCGGAATTGGAATTTCCCAGACTCCCAAAAAACCTAAAGCCATAACAAATACGAGTGCCGCCATACCGATTTGAAACGAAGCAAACTGAGACTGAGTCCCCCAACCAAAATTGAAGAACGCCATTAGAGTCGCCAAAACCATGAAGACCGCCAAAATGCCAATCGTGTACCAGACGTTAAGCGTAAAGGCCTGAAGTCGATTTGAGCCCGCCTGCTGCACAAATGACATGACTTTAAGTCCGATGACCGGCAGGACGCATGGCATAAAGTTCAGAATGAACCCGCCCAACAGCGCAAGTCCTAAAATTGCCACCGGTGGCAATTCGTTCGATGACCCACCTTGTGATTTGATCTGATCTAACGTGAACAATTTTTGGTTGTCATTGGAAGTCGTTTCCACTAATTCGTCCTGATCCGCAGCGCTATCAACGGCGGAAGCCGGCTTCAGTTTAACCTCCCCCAAATTCAAACCACTCTTTGGATGAACCCACGACGCAAACTTGGTATCGACATCCTTATTCCCTGCATTGGCAAACAGTAATGCCGCCGGTTCATCGGCATCGCCGTCAATGTTGTCTGACACGGTGAGGACCGTTTTAAAGAGTGCCGCAGCCGGTGGATCACAACTACTTTCGGTGCATGTCTGATAGCCAATGATTCCAGCAAGATTAAGCTCGCCCAACGGTGCCGAGTCCTCGACCTT
>JBGTDM010000354.1:0-30386 GCA_041748315.1 Pirellulaceae bacterium | reverse complement strand
TTTCACCCCAAAAATGACCAGACCAATTTCAAACTCGCATTAAGCTTCATGCACCCGTGGCAGATTGCGATTGACCGAAGAACTGAGGAAAACTAAAGTTCCTCGATATAACGCGCTGCGTACCCATAACGCTCTGCGTATTTCCCGAAAAACGCGACGTTCGCCCCGAAATTCCATGGACGGAAATGGCATGAACCCAGTCATTGTACTCCCCTACTTTAGCCAGGAAGAAATTTCGCGCTATCTAAAAATTGTGCGGCACATCGGACAGTATCCACGTCCCCAGTGCAGTTTCAGGTTTTTACTGGCGGCGAGTCCACGGACTGAACTGGACGCGCTGCTTCATTCGCGCTGCGAAGAGATTGCACCGACCTATTCGATGCAATGTTCGACTCAGGTGTTTGGATATCCTCACGGTGCGACCGCGATGTTCTGGGACGTTATGGACTATGTCGACCAGAAGTGGGGAGCGGAGGCCGGATTCAGTCTATGGTTGGAATCGGACATGGTTCCGGTCCACGAAACATGGCTAGATCAGTTGACGGACGAATGGTCGAGTGCGAACGATCCGCTGCTAATGGGGTGTTACGTGCCACCGATCTACAAACGGCGGTTTATGCGCTCAGCGAAATTCATGTTGGATGAGCATGTTAATGGAGGTGCGTGTTACGCCAAAAATCTGGCGAGCAGCATGCCTCGCAGCGTTCGGACGGGCGTATTTGATATGGTCGTGTACCCGATCGCCAAGTCCTTGGGTACGGTCGTTGAGACGCAAAAGATTGGCTTTTCAACGATTGAATCTGCGCGACGCGATTTGCTTAATCCCAGCAAGGTGTTGGTACACGGATACATGCAAGACAAACAGCAGTTTGTCGACCGGTGCGTTGCACCAGTTCTCAAACACGAGCGCTTAACGATTCCGCTGATTCCTGCCCTGAACCGAATCGATATGATGAAACGTCATTTTCGAGTCTGGTTTTTTCGATTTGGTCGGCAAGCAATGTTTGAAAACATGATGTTGACTAAGAATCAATCCGATTCCAAAAAACGAGCCGCATAGTTGTCGAGTCATTTAATTAACTAACCCGCTGTCGAGATCTAACTCAATACTGTGAAAGTCAGCCACTTCAACACGTTTCCCTATGGAGGTGCCGCGTACGCCGCGCGCCGGATCCACGAGGGCTTGATCGACAGCGGAGTTGACAGCACCTTCTTTTATTGGAAGAACGAACGAGATCCACTCGGCGATGATTACCAGCAGATTTCATTTGAGCCAACTCAGAATCGCGGGTTGTTACGACCCGTATTGAATCAACTGGATAAGATCCGGCAACGCAAGATCAAGCGGAGTTATGACAAACATATTCGACCTAGAAGTTCAACGCTTGAGGTCTTTTCAGGTGCAAAACAACTGATGCCGACACAGCTCGATTGGGTACAGGTTCAAGCGGACGTGATGCATTTGCATTGGCTTGCGTTTATGGTCGATTATCCAAGTTTTTTCCAGTCCATCGATGATCGCATACCCCTGGTCTGGACGCTGCACGACATGAACCCGTTCACCGGCGGCTGTCACTACAGTTCCGGGTGCCAAAAGTTCAAGGAGGGCTGTGGTATCTGTCCGCAATTGGTTAACCCAAGCAAACAAGACGAATCGACGATTTCCTTCAACACAAAACTCCAATCGTTGCGTCGCAAACACCTGACAGTGGTTGCACCGAGTGAGTGGATGCTGAAATTGGCTCGGACCAGCCCGATGTTTGCCGAATGCAGCCGATTTGAACTGATTCGGTACGGTTTTGATTTGGAGGTGTTAAAACCGTTAAAAAAGTCGATCGCGCGTCGGCAACTTGGCATCAGTAACGATGAAAGTATCGTGATTGGGTTTGGCGCTGAAGACATTAATCAGCGGCGAAAAGGATTGCACTTGCTATTGGAAAGTTTGAGAAAGCTTTCTGTTAATAAGCCCGTCATTGGTCTCGTCTTCGGAACGGGCAATTTGCCTTCTGATTTCTCTGAGCTTCCACCTATTCATTCAGTAGGCTTCGTCGATAGTATTCCAAGAAAGGCGCTGATCTACTCCGCCATGGACATGTTCGCCATGCCGTCGATTGAGGATAACTCACCACAGACAGGACTGGAAGCGATGGCCTGCGGGACACCGGTTGTCGCATTTCATACCGGAGGCGTACCGGAATATGTTTCGCCATTTGAAACCGGATTATTGGCGCCGGTGGGCAACACCGACAAGTTTGCAGAACATTTAAGTTGGCTGGCAAATAACAATGCAGCACGCATGAAAATTTCACACCTCGCTCGCGACTTTATGTTGAAGTATCATTCGGTCGAAATGCAATCCAAGCGATATACTCAGCTTTATCATCAATTGATGGATTCTCGCCATTCATGGCGGAGAAGGTCGGACGAAGGTGAACCACTTCGCCGGTCAAGGGCTGCATAAATTGAACTTGGGTTGCTTCGCAGAAATCTTCCACTCATTTGGAATTTCAGTCTTTGGGTTCTTTAGTTTCCAATGAACCAAATTCGAATGGCATGTTGCCGACTCGACTCGCGGTGATCGCTGTCTATCAAGAGAAGCAGAAGTTTCTGGTGATTCGGCGAGCCAGGCACCTTAGTGCCGGTGGTAAACTTTGCTTTCCTGGAGGGTATGTTGAGCCTGGTGAATCCGAAGTTGACGCGTTGCAACGAGAACTTCGGGAGGAACTGGCCGTCGACGCTTAAATCGGGGAAAAAATCGATGAGAGTCGAACGGCATCAAATGTAATCTTAAATTGGTATCGAATTTCAGCCTTGAACGGCTCGACAATTGTGCCTTGTCCCCGCGAAGTCTCGGCGGTTTACTGGTTATCCGCTGGCGAATTGCTTGCGCATGCTGATCTATTAACAAGCAACCGTAAGTTCCTGTGTCGTCACGCTAGAAACCTGGGTTTTTAGCCGAGACGGGTTGCAAAATCGTTGAAATCAGGCATAAATATCTGTACCGCGCAAGCGAAGTAAAGATATCAACAACGACGCAATTCCAAGGCTTCTGGATCGGTTCGCTCCAAGCTATTCAAGACAATTTAGTTTAAATGGGGGAAATCCTGTGTCTGTATTTTACATAGTCATCTTTTTGGGTTTGGGATTGTTGCTATTGGTTATTGCGATAGTCTTCTTCGCGATTTCGATTTACAACAAACTCGTTACTTTTCGAAATCGGTACGAGAATGCCTTTGCTCAGATCAACGTCCAACTGACCCGGCGTTATGATTTGATTCCCAACCTGGTGGAAACGGCCAAGGGATACATGAAGCATGAACAGGAGACGTTGCAGGCTGTCATTGAAGCTCGCAATAAGGCGTTTGCGGCCGGCCAAGCCGCTTCCAAAGACCCAGGGGACCCAACGGCGATCAAAAATCTTTCATCGGCGGAGCAAAGCCTTGGCGGCGCGTTAGGACGCTTGCTGATGGTTGCTGAAGCGTACCCTGATTTGAAGGCCAATGAAAACATGATGGCGTTACAAGAGGAGCTAACCTCCACCGAAAATAAGGTTGCTTACGCGAGACAGGGATTCAACGATGCGGTGATGACCTTTAATACGGCTCGTGAACAGTTTCCGGCGAATCTCTTTGCAAATACGTTTGGATTTACGCAAGCTGAATTGCTCGAACTGGAAGAGCCCAAGGCAAAGATTGCTCCCAAAGTTTCGTTTTAGAATAGCTCGATCCTGAGGATTTGGAAACTGGATGACAGACGTGGCCCTTGGAGATTGAACAGGCGTGGATTTTTTTGCCAGTCAAGACCTTGCGCGGAGAAAGACGAAATGGCTGGTGTTCTATTTCGTTTTAGCAGTGGTCGCAATGATAGTCGGAATCTATCTAGTTGTCGTCCTTGCGCTCAAATTTAATTCTTCAGTGTCAGAAATGCCGCAGCCGGATATCAATTGGGCGGTAATCGACATTCCGGTGCTGTTGATTGTCAGCTTGTCGGTGTTAACCGTCGTCGGGGGCGGGACCGCCTATAAAGTGGCAGAGCTAAGCGGTGGCGGGAACACGGTGGCCTCGCAACTCGGAGGACGACGGCTGCAACCGAACTCAACGGATCCGATGGAGCGCCGGATACTTAACGTTGTGGAGGAGATGGCCTTGGCGGCTGGAACGCCCGTTCCCCCGGTGTTTGTACTTGATGCTGAACCGGGGATCAATGCATTTGCTGCTGGTTACACAGTCGATGATGCCGTGATCGGTGTGAACCGGGGAACGATCGAGCAGCTCAATCGGGATGAGTTACAGGGGGTGATTGCCCATGAGTTCAGCCACATTTTGAACGGCGACATGCGAATGAGTATCCGGTTAATCGGCATATTGCATGGAATTCAGCTTCTTGCATTAATTGGATATTTCATTTTACGAGCGTCGCATTTCCGCGGATCGAGCCGTGATAATAAAGGCCTACCGGTCATCTTGATCGTCGCCGTTGCGTTGTTGGTTTTTGGCAGTATCGGATTGTTTTTTGCGCGCGTTATTAAGGCTTCGGTTTCCCGTCAACGCGAGTATTTGGCGGACGCCTCCGCGGTGCAATTCACTCGCAACCCGGAAGGCATTGGCGGGGCACTCAAGATGATTGGTGCCAGCGTTGTCGGAAGTCAAGTCACGGCCCCTCAGGCTGAAGTCGCCAGCCATATGTTCTTTGCCAATATGTTCCGCCAACAATTATTCGGATGGTTGTCAACTCACCCACCATTGGAGCGCCGCATCAAAGCGATTGATCCGCGGTTTAGCGGCGACTTTAAAGAGTATTTGCGCAATCGGAAGACAGGGACAATTCTTGCAGAAAAAAAACCGCGCAAATCGACAAAAGCAAAGTCTCAGTCGTTGAAGCCGCCGCTGATCACACCCGGCGGTTTCGGAGGCATTTTTACCCCTGGCGAGGCAGGCAGCCGATTTCCGATCGACCCGGTGATGGTGATTGCTGCAATCGGATTACCAACCGACGAGGATGCCGAATACTCACAGGCTTTGGTAGAATCCCTGCCTGAATCGATTGCACAAGCGGCTCGCGATGCCTACTCTGCGCGGTGCTTGGCCTTCGCGATTGTGATTAATGCCGGGGGCGATCAGGCTCAGGAACGGCAGCTTGAAATCATTCGTCAGCATGAAGGTGCGGGAACGGAACAAGCAACGCGAGAGTTGCTTATCGAAGTTGCGAAATTGCCAGCTCAGTTTCGATTGCCCGTATTTGAGATTATGCAAGGGACTTTGGTTGGAATCTCTGCCAACCAATACGCAACGTTTCGCAAGGCAATTGAAGATCTTGTCGTCGCCGATAGCAAGGTCAGTCTGTTCGAGTTCTTTTTGCAACATCATTTAATCGTCCATTTGGATCGACATTTCGGTCACAAAACCGTCGCTCCGATGAAGTTCAATAGTATTTACGCATTGCAATCTGAAATCATGATTGTGATTGGCGTATTAGTAAAAGCTGGACATCAAGATGAAAACGAAGCCGCAGGTGCATATGCCGCAGCCATGAACGTTTTGAAGCAACCGTGGGGGAGTGCCAAACAGTTGCAGTCTCTGAAATTCACCAACAACACTTTGGCCGAGTCGCTTGATCGGATTGCCGCCGCTTCGCCATCGATCAAAAAGCAAGTCTTATTGGCCGCAGCCCAGGCGATTATCCACGACGGAAAGGTGACGGTTGAAGAGGCAGAATTATTTCGCGCAATCTCGGAATCGCTCGATTGTCCCGTGCCTCCAGTTGTTGCTGGACAACTTAAGGGCGAAACATAGTTCGCAGCCCTCGTTCAACGTATTGGTTTGTATTGCCGATCGTCTGATGGCCTTGTCATCGAATTCCCCATCTGGGTTTTCACCAGCCAAGACAATTTCCTGTGTTTTGCCAGGGATATTGAAGGGGTTCCTCGTGAATTCACGAGTACAAACGTTTGGATTGCAAAAAAAAAGGCGGCTCCCGTCGAGCCGCCAATTTGTTTGAACAAAACCTTAAACAACGGAAGCTAAACCCAATTTATCTGGCCTAGTTTTCATTGTTCCGGATTTCGATTTATTTGTCGTCGGTTGTGCCCGAGCCAGTGCCAGTGTCGCCACTGTCAGTTGTTCCTGTAGTTCCACCAGTATTACCAGTGTCATTAGGGGTACAACCCGGGAAAAAAACCAAGCTGACGGCACTCAACATAATTATCAATGCACCAAGTTTTTTCATTGTCAAAAATCTCCCAAAGAAAATGTGAAAATACGAGCCATTGGGCTCACGAAACTTCTACTCTTGCTAAATTCATTATTTCAGGTTGGCGAACAATTGCTACCGGTTCGTTCACAATTTTGAAGTTTTTCCGCGGTAACGACGCAATTGGGCTTCAAATCCTTGGTTTAGGCAAGCCGGGGAAATTGTAACGCAGACGATGGCTGTCGATCAAAGAGGTCGTTTAGCAAACACTATTCAATGATTTTTGTCCAACAGTTCATTTGCGTTCGGCTGCTCCGTTGCTTTCCGGGCAATCGTTCAAAATTCGTATCGGTTGCCAACTCGTATTGGACAAACACCGCCGCGCATAGTTTTTCCGATCGACAAATTTCCAGCCGATCAAACACCGCGGAGTTATTTAATACACCACCACTCGCCCAATAGCTGGACCAACCCAGCGATTCGCAAAGCAACAGCAAATTTTGGACAGCGGCTGATGTCGCCGCCAAATGCTCTTCGTTAACCTGTGCTAGTTTATTGGGATCCAAATCCCCGCCCTTTTCAAGATTTTGCGGAATCCAGGTGACAAGAACTAAGCAATCGCACCCTTTCAATAATTCCGGAACCCTTCCAACCGGAAACGTCACGATAGCAGGCAGTTCATCAGCTAACTGGCGGCAACGCGATTGTTTCAACTGGTAGAATCGCCATGGCTCGGGAACTCCATTGGCCTTCCGCGCATAATGGAATGGTGCCATTCCAGCGGCGGCAATACATTCCAGCATCATTCGATCGAAGCGGTTGCTGCGATTGACGTCTAGTTCAGGTAACACATTGCCATCGTTGACAGCAAAAACCTTGGTCGTTTTTCGTCGCTGGATAATATCTCGAACAGTGTGATATGTCTGGTAATCCGCCATGCAGTCCTGTGGATTCAAATCAATTGATAAGAAAGGTGACCGGGAGCAAGCCGACTCCCACCTGACGAATGAGCCCAAAGCTGCTAAAATCCAAAGGCTATTGAATATTCAACTCAATGCACCCGCCTGCCCATTCTAATGAGAAGCAAAAGTCACATGCGCATCAAATTTATCTATTTGTCATTGTTTTTCCTACCGGTGCTGTTACCCGTTTGCCTATTTTCACAACAGACAAAAAAAATTACCGAGATTGAAGGGATTACCGAATACCGGCTTACCAATGGCGTCCAGTTGTTGTTATTTCCTGACGATTCGAAGCCGCAGATCACAGTGAATATGACTGTGTTAGTCGGTTCTCGGCACGAGGGATACGGGGAAACGGGAATGGCTCATTTGTTAGAACACATGCTGTTTAAAGGTACGCCTACCCACCATGACATTCCCAAACTGTTGAAGGATCGTGGCGTTCTCAACATGAACGGTACGACCTGGTATGACCGCACGAACTATTATTCGACGCTTCCTGCAAGTGATGATAATTTAGAGTTCCTGTTGCATATGGAAGCTGATCGACTCATTAATTCAACGATCAAGCGCGAAGACCTCATGTCGGAAATGACGGTCGTTCGCAATGAGTTTGAAATTGGTGAGAACTCGCCGATTCAAATTCTCATGCAACGTATGATGGCCGTTGCGTTCGAGTGGCACAACTACGGAAAATCGACCATTGGCAATCGCAGCGACATCGAACGCGTACCCATCGAGAACCTGCACGCTTTCTACCGACAACATTATCAGCCGGATAACATCATGGTCGTCGTTGCTGGTCAATTCGATCAGCATAAGGCGCTTGAATTCGCAGAAAAATATTTGGGTTCACTTCCTCTTCCCGAGCGAGAACTCAATCGAACCTACACTGAAGAGCCGCCGCAGGATGGTGAGCGTAGCGTCGTGTTACGCCGTGTGGGAGACGTCGCATTAATCGGAGTCGCCTATCACATTCCTCCAGCGTCGCATCCAGAGTACGCAGCCCTGCAAGTCCTGGGTGATATTATCGGTATGGAACCTGGAGGACGTCTCTATAAATCCATCGTTGAATCAAAGAAAGCGTCTCGTGTTTTCTCAATGGGGTTTGGAACTCATGATCCTGGTATTCTGCTTGCCGGGGTTGAATTGGCTGCCAAAAGTTCCATGGAAGACGTTGAGGCACTCTTGATTGAATCGATCGAATCGATTGAAGCAACGGGCGTCACGGAAACGGAAGTTAATCGGGCGGTACAGAGTCGGTTGAAGGCGGGCGAAAATCTTTTCGCAAACTCCAGTCAACTCGCCGTCAATCTGAGTGAATGGCGAGCCTATGGCGACTGGCGCTTGTTCTTTTTGCATCGCGATCGACTGGAAAAGGTAACCCCCGATCAGGTGCAGCAGGTGGCCAAAAAATATCTTATCTCCAGCAACCGCACACTTGGCAAGTTCATTCCTACCGACAACCCTGTTCGGGCAACTCTTCCGATTGTCAAAGATGCTTCGCAATACGTTGTCGATTACACCGGTCGAGCCAAGATCGTTGCTGGTGAACAGTTCGAACCGACGCCGGAAAATATTGAACTTAGAACGGAGCGGGGTGTATTCACCAGCGGCTTCAAATTTGCCGTCCTTCCCAAAAAGACACGTGGAGAGCGTGTTTACCTGAACACCGTAATTCATTATGGCGACGAGCAGAGCTTGACTCCGTTGACGACCGCATCATCATTTTTACCTATGCTCATGAGGCGCGGAACCGCGTCCATGACCTACGAGCAACTCGAAGAAAAACTGGACGAAATTCGCACCTCGATCGCCTTGAGTGGGGAAAATGGTTCACTCACCATTACGCTCAGTTCGCGCCGTGAATTCCTCGGTCAGGCAATCGAATTGCTGGGTGAAATTCTGAGGAATCCAGCACTCGATGAAAATGAGTTCGACGTCGTCAAAACGCAGCAAATCACTCAGATCGAATCGCAATTGTCAGAGCCACAATCGCTCGCAATTATGGCGCTACAAAGAAAACTCGCCCCCTATCCGCCCGATAATGTTCGGTACGTTCCTTCCCTGGAGGAACTGATCGAGCGGTATAAAAACTGCAGTTTGGATTCTGTCCGACGCGTTTATACGGAGTTTCTCAATGGGCAACATGGTGAGTTGGCAATCGTCGGTGATTTCGAACCGGGGGAAATCCTTCCCCGCGTCGAGAAAATCTTTGAGGGCTGGGTTAGTCGCCAACCTTATCAACGCATTGAGAACCCAGTTGATGTCAAGGTACCCGGCGAGCGGATTACGATCCAAACTCCGGATAAACAAAACGCAGTCTATGTTTCTGGACGTTCCATTCCGATGCGTGATGATCATCCGAACTATATTCCGGCCACGATTGGCAACTATATTTTGGGAGGTGGTCCGCTCTCTTCGCGATTGGCCGATCGAGTCCGGAAAAAGGACGGATTGTCGTATGCGGTTGCATCAATGATGATGGCCGACAGTGAAGACGATCGTGCCCTGATGCTGATGTTTGCCATGTGCAAACCCGACGTGACCGAACAAGTCGTCAACACGATTGCCGAGGAAGCACAGTTGTTGCTGGATAGCGGCGTTCTCGGTGACGAACTAGAAAATGCCAAAGCTAGTTACCTGGAGCAACGCAAAGGAGGACGCGCTAATGATTCCAACCTCGCTCAATCGCTGCGTGAACAGTTGACCACGGGTCGTGATATGAATTTTGAGGCAGTGCGGGATTCGCAGATCTCCAGCTTGACCAAACAACAAGTCGACGAAGCATTGCGGCAGATTTTGAAGCTCGACGAACTGATCATTGTGACCGCTGGTGATTTCGAATCGACTGATGATAACTCAGATGATCAATCGGACGACGACTCAAGTGGCAATATCAGAGGCGAATCCGACGATCCGTCGCGGGAATGATTGAACGATTTACTAAGGTCAATGAAATCGCCGGTCATCTGAAATCGGATGACCGGCAATTTTAATCTTCCGCGCGACTTCCGTCTCCACACATCATCACGATGCGGGGGAAGAACTCACCAATGATGTCGACGAGGTCCGACTGGGCAGCCATGACTTCATGGATGTTTTTGTAGGCCCCGGGGACTTCGTCTAGCCCCCCGGCCAACAGTCGTACATTCTTTTCGCTCAAGCGCCTCCGCCAATCCGACCAGTTAAATTGCTTCATTGCTGCTTGACGGGACATTCGCCGTCCTGCCCCGTGGCTCGCTGAATGCAAGCTTCCGGCGTTCCCCTTGCCTCGCACAATAAAAGCTGAGTCGGCCATGGTTCCCGGAATAACTCCCAGATCGCCAGGTCCGGCGGGTGTCGCTCCCTTACGATGAACGAACACTTGCTCACAGTTATGTTGTTCCATCCAGGCAAAGTTGTGATGATTCTCGACAGTCGCCAAGGCTAATGCGCCCGCCATGTGGGTCACTTGATTGTGAATAATTTCATGATTGGCGGATGCATAATCACCCATCAAGTTCATCGCGCGCCAGTATTCCTGCCCCTCTTGCGATTCAATCGAAAGCCAAGCAAGGTGACGCAACTGTTTGTCATCGCGAATCCGCTGCGGGACGGATTTGCGGGCGATATCGCTGTAGCGTTGGCAAACCGCCGCGCCCGTGCCTCGGCTCCCACTATGACTCAGCAGCGCTACATATTGTCCGGATGGGATTCCCAACTCCGCAGTAAAAAGTTCGACCACACCCCATTCAGCAAAATGGTTTCCGGAACCGCTCGTCCCAAGTTGTGACCAGGCCCGATCCTTGTTCGTTCGAGTGACCACAGTGATTGACCAGTCCTGGTCCATAACTCGGTGATCGAATGGAGTTGAATAGCTTTTGCCAGTCCCAAATTTCGTCCCCTGCCGCAATGCCTGGTCCAGGAACGAACACGATTGGGGATTGTTTTCGGTAATCAAATCGACGTCAACATCCGTGATTGTCATTTTCATCCGACACGCAATGTCGACTCCAACCGCATAAGGAATGATCGCGTCTTTACAGGCGAGCACGCCTCCGATCGGCAGTCCGTAACCGATGTGGGCGTCCGGCATCAGAGCGGCAGAAACGGATACCGGCAACCGGCAAGCATCGCGAATCTGCGCAATGGCTCCTTCGTCAATGTCCGTTCCCCACTGACGATATTCGATCGGCGTTTCATTGATAACTTCTCGTTTAAAGTCCATAACGGCCCGAGCCAAGCGGCCGAATTGTTCGTGCAGCAAATACAATTCGGGCGTCGCCGCAATCTGAGGAAGCAGTCTTTTCGGTTTGTCGCGGAAGGATTTATCTTTGGCCCCCTGTTGGATACACTCCACGGCAACCGCCACGCAATCTGCCGGAATTCCCAGTTGGATGAGTTGTTTCTTGTTCATTGGATAACCCTGGTCTGCTCGATACTCGATGACGTCGAGATGCTACCGAGAAAGATACTTGTTGAACTGACTGAACAGCAGTTGACAATAGAACATGTGCCACAATGCCAATTTGAGTCAACACATACCTGACGTCCGCTTTGGGAGTACACACGAAGTCGCAATAGGGCCCATGACGCGTTTAACGTGTTGGTCAAGCCTGCTTGGGTGTGAAGTTATTGAATCTGGCTCGATTCAGGTGACGCTATTTAGTTAAACTCAATTTGTCAGCCACGTCAACGATTCCTGCACGATACCCAGTCAGTAGTTAGAGGCCCAAAACACGGATCAGGTTCAGGTTATTATTCGAAGGCAAGCATCGATTGAAGAAGGGTACCTTGCCGGCTTTTTATTAGAAATCGTGTGCCGTATCACTCGTATCCAAGTCGGCGTTCGATATCTTTGGCGCGCGGATCAAAGCCGGTTCCTTTGCCGATATAGGTCCAAGGCCCTTTTGGATCTTGTTCCTTAGCAGGTTCGAGCTGATTCGAGGCGCCCGATTTCTGTTGATGAAAGGGCCATGCGCAACCGCAAAAATTGGTGAGCGTGATCGCTCCAAAGATGATTAGGATTGCAATGATCGTATTGGGCACGGAGTTCATCTGCTTATCTCAACTTACAGGAATTGGAGAAGCAGGATTCCAAATTCTCTGTCGCGAGTCCATATTGATTCAGGGAACGCCTGCCATTCAGCTAGCGTTCTGTGCCATTCTGGAAAGGAAGGAAGCCAATGAAATTGGATATACTCGTCGTCGCACCGCATCCCGATGATGCCGAATTAGGAATGGGTGGAGCGATTGTAAAAATGATTCAAGCAGGTCGTCGCGTCGGAATTCTTGATTTAACCGATGGCGAACCGACCCCCTTCGGATCGCCCGAGATACGAGCTCAGGAGACTGCCAAGGCGACTGAGATTTTGGGTGTGGCTTGGAGACAAAATCTTGGGCTGCCGAATCGTAGTTTACAACATACATTGGAAACCCGTGGCAAGCTCGCCGAAGTCTTTCGCGCGACGAGGCCAGACTGGCTCTTTGCGCCCTACTGGGTTGACGCTCACCCCGATCATTTAGCGGCTACGGAACTTGTCGAAGCCGCTCGCTTCTGGTCAAAATTGTCCCACACGGATTTTGCCGGCGAAGCTTGGCATCCGAAACGCGTGTATTTCTACTACTGCGTGCATTTGAAACTGGCGGCAACACCCGCATTTATCTTGGACATTAGCCACGAATGGGAAACCAAATTGGATTCGATTAAAGCGTACACCAGTCAGTTCGTAACCGGACGCGAAGCAGATCACCCGAGTTTCCTCGATCAATTGCAACATGAAGCCGCCAACTGGGGGCGGCTCATCGGCGTCGCCTATGGAGAGCCGTTTGACTGTCGCGAGCCAATCGGACTCCGCGGTTTCGACAACCTGATCTAATGTTTTGCCTTTGACTCGTAGCGTTGACGCACCGTATGGATCTCCGGGAAGTTTTCGCTCTGGAAGCTGGGTTGATCGAAGCTTCCATGGGATGGCGATTCGTGCATTTCGTTTATGACAAAAATTCTGGCGGCGAGTGAATCACATTCCTTAAGCAGTTGTCGCGCATCCTTGAGGGACATCACGTTAAACGCGGATGCATACGCGTCCGCCGCTGTCGCATCGGGAGCGATCACCGTGACTTGACGGTGTCCGATCATGCCCACGCCTGTACGAGGATTCAGGATATGCGAGTACCGGCGGCCATTGATGAAAACAAATTGTTGCTTGTCACCGGACGTGGCAACTCCACAATTGCTAAGCAAGACGTAGGACACGGCCTGAAACGGTTCAGAATCTAGAGAATCGCTGATTGCGATTCGCCAGCCATCAGCGTCCGGGGGTCGTTCTCCGAGAGCTAGATCGCCCGCGGCGTTAACCATCGCGCGATTGACGCCGTGCCGTTTAAGTGTGGCCAGCGCAAGATCCGCGGCGTATCCCTTGGCAATGCCACCGAAATCAAATCGAACGGTGTCACTACGAAATGTCAACGTCCCCGCTTGCTCGTCGAAAATGACTTGATTCGCACCGGAAGCTTCTACCGCCGATCGAATGTCCTCATCCGAGGGCAATCGCTGTTGCTGCCTGGCATCACGCCATAGCTTGGTCAAATTGCCGAGGGTGTAATCGAATGAACCGTTCGTATGATCGACAATCGCCTGGGCCCTCACAAATAAAGTCAACAGTTCCGGATCCAAATGAACGTTGCCTTGTTGATCAATCAGTTGCGGCAATCGATTAATGGGGCTGTTCGGGTTGTAATTGCTGAACAACATGTCGACTCGATCGATTGCCGCAAACGCATCGTTGAAAGCGAGTTCTGCCGTTTCTTGATCTCGACAATATGCGGTGATCGTAAACTGAACACCCATACAGGGTCGTGATGCCTGAAAACGGCTTAGCGAATCTTCTTGAATCCGTCGCTGGCATTCGAAATTAGTGCCAGTTGCGAACGCGATCGACTCGGTCGGAAATTGACGGGGCGCCGCAAGCCCAGTGGAATACGTGAAGAAAAACAGGCTCAATAACCAGAACCGCAAACCCCCTTGTAATGGGCCATACCAAATTGGATTTGGAAATGGTGTCGGATTGCAGCATTTTTTTTTCGATTGCTCGTTCATGGTTACTCGCATTTGATTGGCACTTGTACTATTCTATTCCAGAACCGGTCATTTAACCATTACACGGTTGAATGGGTTTTACCATCGGTTGTGGAAGCCCAATTTCTCAACCGAAAGATTTCATCGTTACGCCATTGGAGGTTTCAGGATAATGATTAACGATTCATCAAATATCGATTTGCAAGGCAATCCCAGCCAGGCTTCGGATCATCATGCGGATCAGCCCGATCGTCGCTCGTTTATCAAGCGGACTTCTGTTGCCGTGACGGCGGGAGTTGTAACATCGAATTTGATTCTGCCAAAGACGAGCGTGGCTCGATCCGTTCATGTCGCAGGGACCGACACGATTCGCATCGGGCTCGTCGGTTGCGGTGGGCGGGGTAATCAAGCGGCTGTTCAAGCGATGAACACGACCAGCGGTCCCGTCATCCTGAGTTCAATTGGTGACGTGTTCGAATCACGTGTTACCGATTGCGTTGCAACATTGAAAGAGCGGATGAAAGATCGCTACCAAGATCAAGTTTCGCTAACTCCTGACAATATGCACCATGGCTTTGATGCATTTGAAAAGGTGTTGGAGTCAGACATTGAAATGGTGATCTTGACAACCCCTCCCGGCTTTCGTCCGCTCCACTTTGAACGGGCCATTGAAGCCGGAAAACATGTCTTCATGGAAAAGCCAGTGGCCGTTGATGCGCCTGGGGTCCGACGGGTCATCGAAGCGAGTAAGAAAGCGGAACAACGAGGATTGATGGTCGGGGTCGGTTTACAACGTCGGCATGAACGCGCGTATATGGAAACCATTGATCGCCTAAAACAGGGCGAAATCGGCGACGTCATTTTTAGTCGCGCCTACTGGAATGGTGATACACCTTGGGTACGAAATCGCCGGCCTGGCGAGGGCGAACTGGAGTATCAAATGAAGAATTGGTATTTCTTCAACTGGATTTGCGGCGATCATATCGTCGAGCAACATATCCATAATTTGGATGTCATCAACTGGCTCAAGGATGCCTATCCAGTGACCGCTCAAGGTCAAGGGGGTCGCGAAGTTCGCAAGGGAAAAGACCATGGGCAGATCTATGACCATCACATGATCGAATTTACCTACGCCGATGGTTCCACGATGCTCAGTCAATGTCGGCATATGCCAGGTTGCTGGAATAAAGTTGCCGAGTTTGCTCATGGTACGAAGGGAAATTGCGATATCAGTCGTGGCACGATTGAAAAGAATGGTCAAACGGTGTTTACGTCTCGAGAGAGTCGCGATGGCCATCAACAAGAACATCACGATCTATTTGCGGACCTGCGAGAAGGTCGAATTCCTAACGAAGGCTTCTATGGAGCGCTCAGCACGATGACGGCAATCTTCGGCCGCATGGCGACATATTCAGGTCAGCTTCTCAAATGGGAGGATTGTCTCCAATCGAATTTGAGTCTTGCCAATATCGATGAGATGAAATCGATGGACGATCAAGCACCCGTTTATCCAGATGCTGAAGGAAACTATCCAGTGGCTGTTCCGGGTAAAAACCTTGATTTGGTTTATTGATCGTTGTACCGTCGAAGGCTTGTACCAATTGCAGTTCATGGATAGGTAACGACATCGGTTTCAGCATTCATCGTTTCTGATTAGGTGCAAGCCTGCAAGTCGTTCGAGATTCCTATTGCGTCCGGCCTTGACAATGAATCGATGTTCATCATAAATCGGGGAATGCGGAAACTCAGGTATTTACCGATTGCTTAAACGCTGACCGTAAAGAAACCCTAAATTCATGGGAAGGATCACCAAGTTGCCGACCAGCCCACCGAACAATGCCACGCTGACCAGGACTCCGAAGTGAATCGCCGGTATCAACGACGAAAACACCAACTCCATGAAACCACTGATCAGCGCCAAGTTGGTCAGAACCATCGCCAGACCAACGTTGCGATGAGCTTCGCGCAAAGCGTGATACAGGTCACGACCGTGATTCAGTTTAGAACAAGTTCCGTACTGCAAACGTGACAAGTGCGGCTGGAAACCCAATTGGGTATTCCATCAAATCGTGGCAAAGCTGGGCAGGTGAGCCACACTTGTCAAGCAAGCGTATAAGCCTCGAGCGCGATCGACACCAAAAAAAAGCCGCCCAGTTTTGGGCGGCGAAAATATTGGCCTGGAAACCAACAAATTCCTAGCAAAAGTGATACGAGCGAAGTCACTAATTTGCAATCGGTGTTGGCAAATGTCCGGCTTACCTAACTTCGTTCTTTCCGGAAGCCGGTTTATCGTTTTCCATTTCCGAATGCAGCTTCGGAAGAACTCTGAATTCTCGCATCTTGCTTTGTGTTAATCCGAGTGCCATCGGGACGTTGACGTCTTGGCCAGCCCGGAACAACATTGCCCTCCGCATCCATTTGGCCACGACTCTCAGCCGCCGCGCGCGCCCGTGCTTCAATGAACAGGTCCAAAACTTTTTCCAAATGCTCGGCTCGTTCCATCAACGCTTCATCAGATGCATCCAATGCACGATCCCGCATGAGTGAAATCTCCGACCGCCGCTGCTGGACGGCAGCGTCAATCTTCACGGCGAGATCGATTCCACTTTTTGCGCTTGCCGTTATAATTCCCTGGTTGGATTGCAATCCTGGCGGAGTCGCATGGTTTCCTCTGACAGTGGCCTCAGCCTTCATTTCAGCTTCGACATTTTGCGCCGCGATTTCCCGAAACGGATTATGTTTTCCGAATACGGCATCATAGACCGCTATATCAGCTTCGACGAAACCCGCTGGCATGTTTGTGTTGGGCCGGTTTAAGGAACTGTTGATACTCGCGTCTGATCGAATTGACAGGCCATTCTGCTGTCGAAGTGCTTGAGATTGCGCTTGGACCTTTCCGTCGATTTTTGCTTCTAACGAACCGGTGGTGTTCAAAAACCGGTTCTCAATAGCTTGCTGGCGGGCTGTGTCAATTGCGTGTTGGGCCATCAATCCTGCCCGAGCGGTATCGACCTTAAGCTGGGCGTGTGGAGGCAATTGTCTCTGGATTTGCGCCCCCGTCTGCTGCTGCACTTGGGCCTGTATCTGAGACTGGACTTGTGTTTGAACTTGCTGTTGCACCTGGGTGTTTGCCGCCGCGTTTCCAGCACTGCCGGCAATCTGCTTGGCAACTCCTGCGGGTCCTTGGCCTGATGCAAAATTAGTGGTCAGTGCAGTCATCGCGACTATGCCCAATGCGATGCATCTAAGTTGGCTGTTCCTCATTCGTGTTTCTCCTTGATTCCAATAAATGTAAACCGACATTGTTCTTCAGCGATCTGGACAGGGTTTCGAAGTTCTGTTAACCATAAGCCAAAGACACTTAACTTGATTGGGTATCTAGCAGAATTACAGTTTCGTTGAAATAGTGAGTATGACATTGATCAGTTGCTGGAGAAATTCTGCTATCCAAACCGGATTGATCGTTTGGGTGTTTTGGGTATCGGTTCCTGTAGGCAATTTTGCTCAAGAACTTGGCGATGCTAGCGTTGATGATCGAATGCTCCGCCGACTCATCGATCGAGTCGTTGCAGATCCAGAACATTCCGAATCGTGGCGAATGCTGGGAAAGCTTTATCGAAAGCAGGGTCATTGGAATAACGCTGAAGAATGCTTGGAGATGGCGATAAAGGTCGGTCCGGAAAATGCCGCTGCGCATTTTGACCTTGGTGAATTTGCACTGCAACGTGACGATGTTGAACGCGCAAATTTTCATTTTTCCCAAGTCCACTTAATTGCGCCATCAAGTGGTTATGCCGAGCGACTCGTTGAAATGGGAATCTCTCCCCAAGAAGCAACGGGCGGAAAAAAGACGAACGGTTTGCCCGCCGTAAGCCTGGACGAATTCGCGGATTTGAGTTTGCAGCTACGTGAATCGGGTGAATTCGACCTGGTCATAGATGAGATCAACAATTTCGATTCTTCATATGAAGTCGATCGTCGATTCAATCAAGTTCACCCATCCGATGTTCAAAAAGAATTCTTTGGCTCGATCGAGTCGGGGTTCTTATACAATTCGAATGTCACTCTTGCACCAATTAGCCGCTTTGTCTCAAACGTCGAGGCAGCGAGCGCCCAGTTTTTTGCAAATCCCAGCCTCGAATGGACCGCTGTCCGATCGGATTGGGGGCGATTCGGTCCGATCGCCCGCGGACAATTCACAATCAACGAAAACCAGTTATCCGCATTTAACCTGGCCAGTTTTCAACCAGGAGGTTTTTTTGAGAAGGACATTTCAACTGGATCCGACCCGCGACTGGCAAGATTGGAATACACCTACAGTCTCGATTTTTTTGGTGGCGATCGTTTAGGGGATCGGCATTCGATTACTGGATCAATGATGTACATCCATCCAGCAGCGAGAATTGACTACGTCTATACATCGATCGCTTATTCACAGTTCACCGATGACAGCCAGACTCCGGAAGTCGATTCGTTAGACGGAACAACGTTGTCGGTAGGCGCTGCCCGATTCTTCCTATTCGATAACTTCCGATTGCCGACAATGACGATTGGTGCAGACCTGGAATCAGCCGACACCAAAGGGAGTAACTTTCGCTACCACTCAGTTCGCGGCTATCTGGATTCGACATTTGTTCTGCCATTGAATTGGACATTAATTCCTTCAGCGGCAATCGGGTACCGTCATTTTCCGGACTTCACCGGTGGCGTTAATCGGGATGTGTTGACGGGGCGGTTAGGCGCCAAACTACGACGGCAACTCAGTGCGAATAGCTCGGTTGCTTTAATCATCGACTATGATCGTTATTCGTCCGACAACGAGTTGTTTGATGCCCATCGTTTTACAACTGGAATCGTGTTCGCGTACATCCATTGAGTAAACTCGGGGCCGAGTCATCGCAATCCGTATACGTCAGAAAACGTGAGGCCCCCGTTCGACCGAAATCACTTGACGATCACTACTGCTTTGTCAATATTAAGAGTTCGGATTGCTGAGTATCAGCCGGAACGCGATAGCGTCCGGTTTTTACGGCCTGAACCGGGTGCTAGCGCACACCGGCTAACCCTAATCTCTAACCTGGACGGGCCACTAGCCAGTTGCCGAAAAAAGGCAATTGTGTATTGTTGAATTGCCTTTCGAAGTGATTTTTTCGAAGTGATGGTGGTGCGTTAGTTTTGAAATTCATGTGAGCCGATTCTTTCGCGTCGTTTGGAGCGACTGGGCGACGCTGCCAAGTTTTTTCAGGCACTTTTTTGGTCGGCATCATCTTTTCCTAATCGCAGGAAGGGGATGGTCTTACACGAGTACGAGATTCTACATTAATCATTAAAAAAGTTGATTTTGACTGCTTTCTATAGCACACGTTAATTTATCCCTTAGATTTATGGGAACCAAGATAAAAAATTGCCGAGGTTTCTAGGAGAACTCCAGGGTTTTCCAGGCTCGTGAAAAAAACATCGTCGACTTGTGGCATTTTCAGATCCAATAGTTAAAATATGAGTCCATACCGGATTGCGTTGACATTTTGATCATCTTGCCGAAAGAGATTGCTATGGCGATTGCCGACTTGCCCGATGACCCTGCGGGCGCGCCGACCGACCATGCGGAAGTCAACGCCTTTGTTCAACGAATTCGCGAGCGGATTGGCACGGTCGTGGTCGGACAAGACGTGGTGGTAGAGCGGATCCTGATCGCGCTGTTGACCGGTGGGCACCTGTTGCTGCAGGGGGTGCCGGGATTGGCCAAGACCTTACTGGTCTCCGCGTTGTCCAAATCGATCGATCTTAAGTTCGCGAGGATTCAATTTACCATCGACCTGTTACCGTCCGATATTTTGGGGTCCGAGATTCTCGACCAGCGCACGAATGAGTTCCGCGTGCATCAAGGTCCCATCTTTACCAACCTTTTGTTGGCGGACGAGATCAACCGAGCCGCCCCCAAGGTGCAAGGGGCGTTGCTCGAGGCGATGCAAGAGCGCAAAGTGACGATCGGTAATAACACGTTCAAATTGCCGGCGCCGTTTTTGGTGATCGCCACGCAGAACCCGATTGAACAGAGCGGCACGTTCGAGTTGCCCGAAGCGCAATTGGACCGGTTCATGTTGTGCCATCGACTGAATTATCCGTCGCCCGAGGAAGAGAAAGAGATTCTGCGTCGAAACGCCGCGTTGGGAATTCGCAGGGAAGACCGCGGCGCCGTGGCCCGCACCGAATTCGACGTGTTGGAAAACGAACCGGTGGGGACGCCCGAAGACTTGGTCGCTGCCATGCAGGCGATCAGCGAGATTCATGTCAGCGACGTGTTCATGGACCACCTGGTGGAATTGGTGCATCGCACGCGGGTCCACCCGCATTTGGAGATCGGGTCCAGCCCCCGCGCGGGGATCGCGTTGATCAAAGCGGCGCGAGCCCGGGCCCTGATCCACGGTCGCGATTACGTCGTACCGGAAGATATGTACTGTCTGGCCGATGACGTCATCTTGCACCGGATTCGCCTGAATTATGAGGCGTTGGCGGATGGCGTGGACGGTCGCGACGTACTGGTCGATATCCTCTCCCAAATGGGGATGACGCCCGGATTGGCTTGAGCCGCCGACCGGAAACAGATGAGCCAAGAAGTAAAAGCAGTGGAGCCCAGTGCGATTTTCGACTGGGCGGGAGGACTTGGAACACAGGATGAACGACAGAGGTTGGTGATCCTGGGAGGAGGCACGCGTGGATTATTCGCTGGAGACGGTCGATCGGCTGGATTCTCGGCAGTTTGTGATCGCCGTTAAGCGACTGGCGGACAGTCTGAGTTACGGTGCCGACAGTTCCCCCTATGTCGGCACCGGGATCGAGTACGCTCAGTCGCGGCCATATGAACCGGGTGATCCGGTCAAGTCGATGGATTGGCGCGTCACCGCGCGGACGCAGAGGTACCATGTCAAGGAGTACGAATCCCCCAAGCGGTTGCCGGTTTACTTGCTGATTGACACGTCGGCTTCGATGACGATCAGTTCGACTCGACTGAGCAAATTCGCCTTGGCGATTCATATTGCCGGTGGATTGGCGTTTGCCTGCCTCGAGCGGATCAGCCCAGTGGCGGTGGTCGGCGCCGGACAGCGTGAGCTGCGATATCCGCCCAGCCTTTCCCGCGATCGGATTTTGCAATGGCTGCATCGACTCCGCCGATACCGAGTCGACGAGGAGACGCGGTTGGCCAAGCGGATCGCGGAGGTGGGCGTGATGCTCGTTGAGCGAGCGATGGTGATCGTCCTCTCCGATTTGCACGAGCCGGCGGCGATTGCCCCGCTGAAACAATTAGCACAGCAGCACGATTGCGTCGCCATCCAGTTGACCGACCCTGCCGAGCGTGGGCTGCGGGGTACCGGCTTCTTTCGCGGCCGGGAGGCCGAATCGGGGCGAGCCTTTGTTTCCCGCGGGGCGCGTCTGGGAATCGAGCAGCAGATGCTCGACCAAGAGCTGCGGCGGGGTCGAGTCGACCATTTGCAAATTCACACAGACCAGCCGTTCATCCACCGATTGAGGCATTTCTTCAAATCCCGCGCGCTGTTGGGGAGGGGTGCCCGATGAATCGACCCGGATTCCAATTGCGGATGCTCTTGATGTCGGCTGTCACGCTTGCTGCCTGCGCCGTCGTATTGGCTCCGCCGCTTGTCTGGTCGAGTCGAGAATCTGGCGAGGACGAACGGGGGGGCGAAATGGAACGTCAGACCACCGTCGGCGCAACGGGGCGGCTCGACCAGTTGATCTTGCCAGGACCGCAGTTGCGACCCCGCCCGGCCAACCATCGAACGGCGCCGGTCATCGTGCGGGTCGTCAACACCTGGCCGCATGGGGATGCGTTCCGGTACGACTTGGAGTACATGGGATTGGAACCTGGGAGTTTTGATTTGCGCGACTATCTGGAACGAATCGACGGTGAGCCGCTCGACGACTTGCCGTCCATTCCGGTTCGGATCGTAACGGTGTTGCCCGAGGGGCACGTGCTTCCCCACGAGCTGGCGTCGTCATGGCCTTGGCTCGGATCGTATCGCGCCTGGGTGATTGCAGGTTTCATCGTATGGGTTGCTGGTTTATTGGTTTTGATATTTGTAGGTCGCCGGCGACGTGCCGGTTTGAATGACGAGCATCGATCTCAGACGTTCGCGGAGTTGTTGGCACCCCGACTTGCCGCGGCCGAAGCCGGGGAGTTGGGCACCCGGCAACTGGCCGAACTCGAACGGTTTTTAGTCGAGTTCTGGCGGCGCAAACTCGGCATCAGCGACCTGGCGCCGGGCGATCTGGTACTCGAATTGCGGCGGCACGAAGAGGCGGGCCCGCTGCTGGTTCAACTCGAGCAATGGATTCACTCGCCCCATCGGGACCCCGACGTCAAGTTGGATTCTTTGCTCGCGCCTTATCGCCGGTTCGAAGCTGGTGATGTGGATATCGACAAGGAGCTGCGAAGTTGACGATGACGTTTGGATATTGGCCGGTGTTGCTGGCGTTATTCCTGCCGTTGGCGGTTGCCATTTGGATATGGCGTCGACGTGAGGCGCGGATCGTGTTGCCTCAGGACCATGGCCGACAGCGGCGGGGACGGGGTTGGGCTGGGTTAATCAACGTGATGCAAACGATGCCGACCCTGCTGTTGGCCGTGGCAGTCTTGTTGTTGGCCGGTCCAAGGCAATTGGATGTGCCGCAGGAGCAGCGCGTGATGACCAACATCGAGTTCTGCCTCGATCTTTCAGGAAGCATGAATGCCCAGTTTGGGGAGGGGACTCGCTACGATGCGGCGATGGAGGCGATTTCCCAGTTCGTCGACTACCGGGAAGCGGATGCCTTTGGGCTGACGCTGTTCGCCAACATCGCCGTGGGCTGGATTCCCTTGACCCAGGAGCCCTCGGCGTTCAAGAGCGCCGCGCCGTTCATCCGACCCGAGATCATGCAACAGTCGATCGGCGGCGGCACGATGATCGGTGTGGCGCTGAGGCAATGCATGAAGCACTTGATCGAGCGGGATGAAGGGGATCGGATGATCCTGCTCGTATCCGACGGCGCCAGCGCCGACTTGCGCGACGGCGAGGACGAAGTGTTGGCGCGGGAGTTGCGAGATCACAATATCGTGGTTTATGGTGTCCACATTGGCGGAGGCCAGATGCCAGCCAATGTCGCCTCGATCTGTACGATTACCGGTGGCTCGTCGTTCTCTGCCGGTGACGAAATCGGTTTGCGAAACGTCTTTCAGCGAATTGATCAGATGCAGGCGGTACAGATGGAACGGACCATCGCCGACATGCACGATTGGTTTTGGCCGTTTTGCATCGCCGGTCTAGGCGCGTTGGGCTTGATTGTGTTGTCGTCGTTCGGGTTGAGGTACACGCCATGGTAGCGGACACAGCCGTTGAGATGCTAGCCGAATGGTCGGCATTGGTGACGTTGGTCATGGTGGCCGGTGCGGAATGGCTGCATTCGCGGCGTAGCCGTCGGTTGCAGCGCCTGGCGTTCGGGCCGACCGAGCGCCCGTCGGCGTGGGTTACCGCCGCACCCTGGTTGCGGACTGCGGCTTGTACCTTGGCCTGCTGGGGCCTGGTCACGTTGCTGCTGATGGACCCCAAGATCCACTCGCGGCACGAAGTTGACCCGGCGAAACAAAAACATTTGTTGCTGGTGATGGACGTCTCGCCGAGCATGTACTTGGAGGACGCCGGACCGGAGAAGAATATCAGTCGGCGAAAAAGGGCCTCGGACGTGTTGATCAGTTTGTTCAACCGACTCCCCATGCGCGAGTATCGGGTCAGTTTGATCGCGTTCTACACCGACGCCAAACCGCTATTGGAAGAGACGACCGACATTGAGATCATTCGCCATATCGTGGAGGAGTTACCAATCTTCCTTGGATTTAAGCCGGGTAAGTCGGACTTGTTCGCTGGCTTGCAAATGGCGTCGCAAATTGCCCGGCCGTGGAATCCCAACAGTGCGACCGTGGTGGTGATGACCGATGGCATGACGGTCCCCCCGAGCGGCATGCCGCGAATGCCCCCAGCGGTGCATCAGGTGCTGGTGGTCGGCGTCGGCGACCCGCACGCTGGGCGGTTTATCGATGGACACCAGTCGCGGCAGGACGTGGCCAACTTGCGACAAATTGCCAACCGCTTGCAAGGGGTGTACCATGATGGTAACGCCAAGCATATTCCGACCACGACCATTTACTCGATCACCCATCAGGCGGACGACGCCCCATGGCTGGATTTTACACGACGCGAACTGGCACTGGCCGCCTTGGCCTTAGGCGCCGCTATCCTGGCGCTGTTGCCGATCGCGCTACATTTCTTTGGTACTTCGTGGCGACCGGGCGTAAAAATGGCCTCCGGCACGACGCAGTGGAATTACTAAACTTTATTCACGACCAGACTGTTAACCACGAATAGACTTTTACTTAAAAGGAATCGGACGATGAGAGCGGTACTAATTTCGATGTGGCTGTTTATCGGGTTGGCCGGACTGATTTTTCATTTGGGGCCCGGCCGGGAACTGGAGCGAATTGATGAGGCAGGCTCGGCACTCACGCTGGCGCGCTACGATGTGGCAGACCAGCGGTGGGGAGACGCGATCGAGCGGATCGAACATGCCCTGGGACAACTCCCGGAAGATCAAGTCGAACTGCAGCGGGAATTGCGGTTGGAGAAAGCCAAGGCACAAATGATGGCGGCTCAGCTTCCGGAAGCGAGGCTGGCGTTAGAAGGATTGTTGGAGGAACTGCTCGCCGATCTCCCCGCCGATTCGCCGTTGGTGCAGGAGACGCGTCTGGCACTGGCGTCATCACAATACTACGTTACCTGGTTGATGCGATTGGAAGGGTTGGACCGGGACGAATGGGAACCGGAGATCGAGGCAGCGCGACAGAACTACCGACTGCTGGCTGAGCAGGCCGAACAGGCGGGAAGTGCGGCGACGACGCAACTCCGACAGGAAGATTTGGAAGCGGCGATCCGGCTGGCCCGCATGAATTTAAGCGACCTGCAGGCGCTTCCGCTTCCCGGCCAATGCCGTGGCTGCGATAGCGGTCTCTGCCGCGGTCGCTCGCCGAAGCCCGGCAATCAAAGAAATCTACCAGGGGGAGGCGCCGGATTTGCGCCTCCAGGTGAAGGTGCGGGCTCCTAATCCAAAGCTGTTTTCTCGATTCGCTGTTTACTTCGGATCGTCCTACACTCCTGAGAAACAATGAGGAGCAACGCAATGTTGGTCAATCGCACTTGGTTCCTAACCCCCTCGCGGTTTAGTTTTGTCTGGGGACCCGTTATTCTGCTGACACTAGGATTCGCAAGCATGGCGCAGGCGCGAATGGTGATCGAAATCCTCCCGGGTTCGCAGAACCTGTCTCGTCCGTCCATTGCCGCGGAAGTCATCATTCTAGATTCGATGGCTCAGGACGGAGTCGCAGCGGGTAGCAGTGCGATTGCTCAGGACACCGAGGCGGCTTCGTTTGACCCGAAAGCGTTTCGACTGCAATCGCTGCTACAACTGCAATTCGATCGCCGGCCTTCGACCATTTTGTCGGCGTGGGCGACCGAACTTGCACCTCCACTCGAATCGAGCGATTCGGCACTGGATGAGGGCGAACCGGCGGAAGCCGAACCGGACAGGAACCCAGAATCTGACGACGCGATCGGCGAGGCCGAGCAGGCGGTCGACGAGGCGACGGCTCAGGCCGCGGCCGCCGCGGCCGCAGCCACCGCAGAAGCTCAACGAATGTCCGAAGAAATCCAGCAAGAGGTAGCGGAATTCGCGCGCTGGGTCACATTGGGCAACTGGGAGCGGATCGGTGAATATCTGGCCGATCTACCGGACGAACAACCGACCCAGGTGTACGACCATTTATTAAAATCACTGGCCGCTCCGCCCCCTGGACCGGGCACCTCGAGTTCGGCGCACCCCAGCGTGCAGCCGCAGCACGTGTTGACTCCCGATGACGTGGTTGGTTTGGCCGACGCCGCACCGGAACCGCTGGCCAAGCAGCAGATCGAACAGCTTGGAAATTTACTGAGCCAAGCGCGCTCACGGGGTTACGTATTGAACAAGATCAGCGAGACGCTCGAAACCGGGACCCGGCGTTTAGGGGGCGAGGATGAATCGCGACGCAAGGCGGCCGCCCAGTTGTTCCTGATTGCCGATTCGCCGGACCTGGCGTTCCCGTTCTTGCCCGCTTGGCCTGCGAACGACGTGCTCGACGATCCGATTGGCCTCCGGCTGTTGGCTCGCTATTTCGACACGAAGTACGCCCAGGAAGCGACCCCCGCGCTGTTAGGCCAATCGTGGAACGTGCATCAGGCATTGCTGGTCGTGGAAGGGTTGACAGCCGATGAGCGGTCCGCGGTGGTGCAGCGGGCTGTCGAATTGTCGACACTCGTCGAACAGGAATTGGGCCAAGAATGGCTCGAGAATAGTTTCTCGCGCGATTTGGAACGCGGGGTGCGCATCTTGGCGGAACTGGGAGGCACCGCGTCCGATCAATTGATTGTGTCGATCAGCAATCCCACGCAGCGCAAGTCGCTGTTGACACTGCAAAACAAAGCGGCTGAAACCTTGGTCCAGGTCAGTGCCGAACAGGCTCGCAATTGGCAGGAAACGCTGACCCTGTTGGCCGAGTATTGGGTTCGAGAAGCCGAACTCGCGCACACCTTTTCGCGCGATGAATCCGGGGGGCTGCGGATGCAATGGGACCGCTACGGCAACTTTTTTTACCTTGATCCCAACGATCCGCGGTTCGGGCATCAGCAAACCGGTCAGGCCGCCCCCATCCCGATCCGGGATGTGCTCGATCTTCAACCCAGCCCAGCTTGGATCGAACTCGTCAGCGAGCATTTGCAGCCGCAGATCGCCATGTTGCTCGCCCGGCTCTATCTCAAGATCAACGACGAGGAAAGCGCGTTTCCCAATATTGAACAACTGGCCCCGGACCAACCGGACGCTGCGCTCGAATTGGTCCACGAGTTTTTGCGGACTTGGACGCGCAATCACGATCCGAACAACGAGCAGCGGAGGTTCAATCCGTACATGTACATCTACGGATACAACCAACAGGCCGAGGCAATCCCGCTGACGCGATCGAGGCAGCAGCGGAACCTGGAAAAACTCAGCGGCTGGGTGGCGCGTATTCGGATACTGCCGATCGGTGCCGTCGACGAGTCACTGCTGGCTCAGGCCTTTACCACCTGCCACAGCAGCGCCGAGGTGTTCCGTGTGGAAGCGTTTACCGCCGTGTTTGGTGAGATTGCATCGCTGAAGCCGGAAACTGTCGCCAGTTTGGCTCACACCATGCGCGGCAACTTGGCTAGCGTCTGGCGGCAGGTCCGCGTCCAGGAAGCGTATCGCACCCGACGCCAGGAACGTGATGTTCAGCAGGAAGTGATCCGGGGTTATCACGTGGCAAGGCAAATCGTCGCCAACGCCCGCCGCGAGCACCCCGATCAATGGCAGCTCCAATTGGCCGAAGCATCTCTGCTGTTCGATGAAAACGTTTATACCCAGTCGATCCAGCCGACGACCGAGTTCATCGAGCGCCGCGATGCCGCGTTTACCCAGTTTCAAAAAGCGGCGGACAGCTATGCGGCAACCGTGGATACGTTGGACAAGACCCGTCAATCGACGGATGTCTTCGATTATTGGTTTTACGCGGCTTTGGGTTCCACCGACTTGGGCCAAGTATCGCACGAGCAGGTATCTGACCCGCGTCAATTCCCGCTGATCGCCCGAGCGATCGACCAGTTACCGAGCGAAGCCGCCGATTTTCACCTCGGGCGGTTTGCCAACAACTTGTTCAGCCGCATGGGTACGGTTCAACCCCAAGTCAAATACCGTTATCTCAACGCCGGCTTTGAAATCGTGGGGGACCACCCGCGGGCGTGGGAAGCACGGCGCACCTTCCAGTACTACAACGATGTCCTGGGCGAAGCCAAACTGGCGGCGGAGATCGATGGCAGTGACATGGTGGGGCATCAGCAGCCGTTCGGCGTATTCGTCAAACTGTTGCACACGTCGGAGATGGAACGGGAATCAGGAGGGTTCGACAAATACGTTCAAAACCAGAATGTGTCACCTTACGCATACAATTACGGCCGGCCGACAGAAAATTATCGGGACCGATTCCAGGAATCGGTGGTCAAACTGTTGGGCGAACATTTTGAAGTGATCTCGGTCGCCTTTGAAGACCCGAAAGTCATGCGCTCCCGACCGACGGAGCGCGATGGCTGGCGGCAGACACCGTATGCTTATCTGTTGCTGCGTGCGCGCGGGCCGCAAGTCGACCGACTGCCGCCGCTGCAATTGCATCTCGACTTCGTCGATACTTCCGGTTTCGTCGTCCTCCCGATCGAGTCGCCCATGATCCCACTCGACGCCACGCCGGCCAAGGTGGCCGCCCGCCCGTTTCGAGATCTGGAAATCGTGCAAACGATCGATGAACGGCAGGCTAAAGAGGGAAAACTGATTCTGGAAGTGCGCGCCACCGCCCGCGGCCTGGTACCCGAACTCGAGGAGATTCTCAAATTGAATTTCGACGATCTGGAAGTGATACAGCAGGAGGACCAAGGCGTCATCCCCAGCGCATTCGATGCGGACTCCGATGAGATTCAAGTCGTGTCGGATCGCAGTTGGCTGTTGAAATTGGCCGCCGCACCCGGCCAGCGGTTGAACCAGTTCCAATTTTGCTCGCCTCGCATCGAGGATGCCACGGTCAAGCTGCAGCGTTATGACGACGCCGACCTCGTGGTGGCTGACTATATGATTCGCCTCGATCACACCTACAGCCGGCGTGGTTGGGTGACCTGGTGGCCAGCGGCACTGCTCGTCCTCGGCGGGTTGGCTGTGGCACTGGTCGCCGTCGTCGCCATCCGCAGTCGCCAACCGGAACTGATTAAAGAACGTTTTGAAATGCCAGAGGACATCAACCCGTTCACCGTCCTCGGACTGTTGTACCAAATCGATCAGCATGGGCGTTTGGGTGACGCGGCGCGTCGAGACCTGCGCGGTTCGATCGACGAATTGGAACAACACTATTTCGGTCCGACCAACGGCCGACCGGAACCTGAACTGGAGTCGATGGCCCGCACCTGGCTGGCGCGCGCCAAGGATTGACCGAAATGAGCGCCGCGTCATTGACCAAAGGACCGTTCGATAGAATATTTGCAACGTGGTTTACGTGACTTCTCCCGTCGACCGGCGTCGGAGGCGTCTCCAATGAATAAAAACGAAAAGAATCGAAAGGGGGCATTCTGGTTCTGTAGAAAACACTGCATCGTCAAAGAAACATGATGGTGTGGGAAAGCGCCATCAAGTGGAGTTCACGACATCGGCTCCAGAATGTCTTTTCTTTGCAGAATGATCCCTGCGTGCGTTGGATCATTGACATGACGGTTTCAACCTGAGCTCGCTTGCGGTAGATATCAGCATCATGGCGGGTTTCAATCAGGAGTCGATCATGGCCTTTTGCTGGTTGCCGGTGAACCTAGTGAAATCAATAGTCGCCCGGCCCGTTTCTCCTGCGTCGTGTCGTGAGGGATGTTCTTCAGATTGCTCGATGCGGCCCGGGACGGGCAGTCCCTGAGGTGATTGACGACACCGCAGTAATCGGTCTTGAGCAAGCTCTTAAGTACCAGACTGGCGAAAAGCTGGTGCTGCGTAGATTTCCTGGTGCTGTGTTTGTGGCGGCAGACGGGCAATGATGCTTGGGCAACCTTCAGCGCCGTGACCAAAACGGCTTTCGGTGATTTGCTGGTAACACTCACGATCCAGAGGTACGATGAATCTCGCAGCTAGGTTCGTGTGATAACACTACTATTCTAAAGAGCCAGACGCAGCTCAATTTAGTTCCTTCTGACTGGTTTTCGTTGGAGTTGGCCGCGAGACCTGAAGGAATGCTTCAGAAACCCTGACCCTATCGGGGCGTGTAAATTATTTTGTGTCGCCCTTTCATGGCTTGGGGACCCATTGCCACTACCACCCGGGGCGGCGCTGCGCTCTGCCCCGGGCTGATCTGTTTCGGCCCCTTCGGGCAACGCCGTAGCGTAATTTGGGTGGGGAAAAAGCGGGGTTTTCAAGAAGGAGTAAAGTTGGGAAAAGCCGGATTCCCCGGTACAACAATCTGAAACCTATCAGCTTGAAAGGAATCCGGCTGATGTCTAACTCGACAA
>JBGTDM010000353.1:0-10763 GCA_041748315.1 Pirellulaceae bacterium | reverse complement strand
GTTGGGCAATCCCTCCGACGGTTATAGTGGCAAGACGATTTCAATGATCGTTCGAAACTATTGGGCGGAGGTTTCACTTGGCCCAAGTTCCCACGTGACGCTCATTCCCGGCCTCGAAGAGTTCCCTCAGTTCGACTCGGTTTATCAACTGATCGATACGGTCGAACAGGTCGGTTACTCTGGTGGACTGCGATTGATCAAAGCCTCGATTAAACGGTTTGTTGAATTCGCGGAGACCAATCTGGAAATTCGCTGCGACCGTGGCTTTTCGATTGATTATCGTTCAAACATACCGCGAAGCGTCGGATTGGCCGGATCCAGCGCCATCGTGATCGCAACCTTGAAAGCGCTTGCCGAACATTTTGGCGCCGTGATTGAACCGGCGATCCTTGCCTCGTTGGCACTTTCGGTGGAACGAGATGAGCTGAACATTCCGGCTGGGCTACAAGATCGAGTGATCCAGTCGATGGAAGGGGTCGTCTATATGGATTTCTCCCAACTTCGGCAGGAGTCGGGACTTCTGGTCGGGGATTACCAAAGACTTGAAAAGTCGGTCCCCGGTCAACTGTACATTGCCTTTAGTACGCGAGCTGCCGAGCCTACCGAGACGTTGCATGGGAATTTGCGCAAACGTTATGAACAGCAGGATCCGTTGGTGCTGGACGCGATGCAGAAATTCGCGGAGATCGCAGAGCAGGGGAGGGGCGCTATCGAGGCGGCTGATGCCGTGCGCTTGAATCGACTGATTAACGACAACTTCGATCTGCGTCGAACAATCTGCGACATCCATCCGTTGCATATCCGCATGGTTGAAGCAGCTCGATCGATTGGCGCAAGCGCAAAATTCTGTGGCTCCGGCGGCGCGATCATCGGCTTGGTCGCAAATGATATCATGTTTCGTCAGCTTGAGGAACCGTTTTCGAGAATCGATTGCCAGGTGATCAAGCCGATTGTGCACGAGTGATACGGTTGAACAGGCAACAAGGGGTCGCTTGGAAATAGGGGGCCGGACTGAATGGCAAGGCCGAACGCAGAGCGGATAGCGTCATGGGTTAGAAGCCGAACAAATGCAAATCCGGATCGTATCGAGCAAGTTCAACCGAACGACGAAATGAAGCAAATATATCCTGGCCTCCATGGGATGACGTCGTGGTCTCTTTCACAAACCAATGCCATGACACGCGCGGACTTTTCTCTGAAATACGAGTTCGCAGCGTCAGCAAGTGAATCAATACCGAAAAACGATACCGAAATACAAGGTCGCAGCGCCAGCAAGTGAATCAAAATGATTCCGAACGGAAATCATGCAGGAGCATTCACTCGCTGGCGCTGCGAGTTAAACAACAATGACCCCGTCCCCTAGTCTGCGCCCGGGTGCGATTATTTTTCCAAACGAGTCATCACCTCTTCGATGAAAAGTCGTTCATCGATCCACGCTGTGAGCTGCTCGTCGGTGAGGACTTCTATGCAACGATCGTAACCATCCTGCTTGATCTGTTGAAGTTCAGCCGCCGAGTTGCTGGCGATTCGAGCGAGGTCTTCGCGAGCTTGAGTGACGAATTCGTCAAATTCCTGTTGTTGTTCACGCGACATCATTAACGCTGCTTTCCAGTCGTCGTTCAGCAACATCAAACCATCCTCTGTACGGACGGTGAGCAGAAACTGATGAAATATCTGCACCAACCGCTTCATCTGCGAAGGTTGCAAAATCTTTTCCAAAGCCTCGATATCCGACTTGAGGTACTCGGCACCCGGATCACCGTTACGCGAGACTGAATCGATGTTAAGTCCAGCCACACGACGTGAGGGTGATTTGACTTCAAGGGGAATGTAATGGCGATCCCGATCCTCATTGATCGCAAATTCTTCGACAATACGTGTTTTTTGATCTTCGTTGAAATTGACATCGGCTGCCACCGAATCCTTCCATAGCAGTTCAATTAACACTGCGGGGAATGTGGAAGCGGCATGGCTGGAATCAGCGTACATTGCGGTAGCACCCCCTAAGAATGTCCTGAATGCAAAATTGTGACTCGCCTGCCTTGCTTTCCGCATTCCAGAGTACGTCGTGTTATGGAGTCGAATCACACTCATGGCATCATTGATCGGAATTAAGAACTCTTTCGACTTGAAGTCAAAGACTTTCCCCAATTTTTCGTGGAAGGCATTCGCCTGATGTGGTAGCAAAGCCTGGACGAACTCTTTGTCAATGCGCTGCAAGCGATTTCTTAATGCCTCCTTCGCTTCCTGCTCTGCCTTTTCAGTTTTCTGTTTGAACTCATTGGCAATCTGTCCCAGTTCTTTGACCTGAGCAGGATTAAGTTCCAAAAACTCTTTTACCGCGGGCAAGCCAAACATATCGGCGCGTTTGTCACGACCTAAGCGCAGAAATCGATAATAGGCATCTTTGATCTTAAGCTGCTCGGGCGTCAGAATCTTGTCGAAATCTGCAAAGACTTCATTCCCAACTGACATAATAAGTGGAAACGAGCCTTTTCCCCGAAATTCCCCCTCCCTTTGACGTTCAATGATCACCTTGCTAAACCGACTAAGTAGACTTGTTCGCACCATGAGCTGTTCATCCGAAAGGTGCAGAAGTTCGATGAGTTCGTTATTCCTTGGTGCGAGAATAGGTTCCAATATCAACTTGGACGGATTGTTATCTTGATAAAACGAATTCGACCCTTCTAGACCAACTTTCGCATGAATTATTGAGGAATTTGATACAATGACCGTTGCCGCCAACAGTGACATGACAACCTTAAGTACGAAAAGTTTCATGATATGGACTCCCGATTTAAAAAACACATAGGATTTCAATTTTCGCAACAGAGTCGTTGGTCGATACAATTAGGTTAATCGATACCGCCGCCAATTAAAACTACAAATGTATCAAGGTGTTTCCCTTCAGAAAGTTCAACCCAAGTACCACCAACTTTGCGAAAAACCGTAGCTTCGAAAACACACGTTCCAGTACAGCCGATTTCATACATCTGAACAGCACGCACAATCGGATCTATGTCAACAGCGTTGTCCAGAATTCGCGATGGACCATCTCAGGGCTCTTGCAGCGAAGGTGATTCAGGTTCCTGTGTGTCGTGATCGCGCGGGGAAAAGGGGCATTTTGGTTCCTTCTGGCCGCCGGTTTTCGTTGGCGTCGGCCGCGAGATCTGGAGGAATGCTTCAGAAACCCTGCCCCTATCGGGGCGAATTGGATTGCGACATTGTCGGGTGCTCACGGTTTGTTCCGCCCTTTCAGGGCTTGTGTTGATGACGCTTTCGTAACCCGGAGCGCCGCCCTGGGTTACGGGTCAAAACCAGAACAGAAGCCCTGAAAGGGCGACACTGAATGTGTCATTCGTGCTGACTGTGCCATTCGTGTCACCCACGAGTTGATTGCTAATTTTCCCAGCACCGCCTAATCTTCAAAGACCGCCTAAAGGCGGGACTACGAACGCTCATGCCGCCGAACTTGCATTTATTTTGTCAAGAATGACAGGAAGAGGTTCACGTAAGAGTTGGTACGCACGGCGCAGCCCGCACATTAGTGCCAAAGGGGGCGTGTGTTTGTAGTCCCGCCTTCAGGCGGAGTTCCTTCGAGGGCGAATGGGGAGCGTGCTGGCTGTGCCATTCGTGCCGCCCACCTTTCGGCCAATCGCATGGGTGTAAATGCTGCCTACCAGACGTGGGGGAAGCTGGCAGCTTCGGCCAAGCTTGCCAAGTTAAGACGATGGAGAAGACTTACAGCGCCGGAAATCGAAAACGACGCCCGGCGAATAACTGCCGCTACAACAACTACAAAGACGCGCAGAAAAGCTGCCACTGCGTTGTGTTTGGCTTGCTGTTGACTAGCGCGCCAGAAACCACGGGATTTCCGGGGGAATTGCCCTCGTGTGTCTCCGGCTTCATGGCTGAACAGGCCCGCGCAGGCTTGAACGAGGTTTCACACGCGTTCCGAATCGCGCTATTTCCCGGAAAACACACCGCTAGCACGGTCGACAAAACGGGATAGCGCCCGTGACGGGAATCATTTCTCAACGATATAAAGAACAGATCGAGGGTGAATGCCACATTCCGAAAATACATTTGCGCCAAAAGCATCCATGTCATACTGGGAAACATGAAATTGCGCCTGACTTAACTTATTCACGAATCCGGGCTTTGAGTACATGCGTACATGATCATTTTGCCCGAAATGTTTCCATCGTTCCCCCTCAGTCCTTACTTCCGGATTTTCATAATCTTCATCAAGACTTAACAATATCGGCACCATAACAATGCCTTTGCCACCCGGTTTCAAAATTCTATACAATTCACTCATAGCCTTTCTGTCTTCTTCAACATGTTCAAGCACATGCGAGCAAATGAAAAAATCAAAACTGCTATCAGCGTAAATATGCATGTCAGTTATATCAACTTTGTCATCAACATCATCCATCATTAAGTCGGCAGAACGGTATTCTATTTCACGGAAATACTGCTTGATAAATTTTCGCAAAGGTTTTGCCGGTGCAATATCAAGGAGCTTAAAATTTGCACTCGGCTGTTTGTAGATATTTTTAAAGTAAAGGGCATAAAGCCTTTCTCGGTCAGTTGCCCTGCAATTCGGGCAGGTGTAAGCCAGACGGTTAATGGTTTCTATTTGATAAACTGGATGGATAAATCCAAACTTGTCCTGATTTATTTGATATCTATCCGAAATCCTATTAAAATCTGACACATTTCGATTGCAAACATGGCATCTATACGTACTATTAGATGACTTCTTTGGTATTGCTTCGGCTCTTCCTATCAAAACTTTAATGCTATTTTTTATTCGTTTAGTCAACATAGATATATGATAAAAAGTTATTCAAAATGTTAAACTTCCTGCAGCTCTATCGTCTTGCCGAACAATGTGGAGGTTTTTTAAGTTTTCGCAGGATCCGTTGTGGAGTATGTGGCCTATGCTTAGCAGCACCACGTGGTCCGTATGGCGGGCGTATGGTGCTCAGGCGGTGAGCTACAATCGAAATGGTAAAAACGTCCCTTCAGGGCTTCAATGGTTTCCTGTATGCAACGCGCGGTTTCTAAGTCACGGGCAGACTTCTAAGTCACGGGCAGACTAGGTCAAGTGCAGAGGTAGCCTCATCTATGATAAGTATTTCTACATTTTCATAGTACTGATAGCGATTTTAATCCCAGTTTCGGCAATAGTCAATCTAGATGGTGCCAGAAATAACAGGGATTCGCCCTCGCTCGGCCAGCATTTGCGCCTTGAGGAGGCGGGAACCACGCCCAATACGCTTCTTCGGCTGAGCAGGCGCTGCGTTTCGCGATAGATTTGGACTCGAGGCCAGCGTACCTGGCTGGGTTTTCACTGTAGGACTCTTTCATTCCCAATTCCAAGCCGGGTTATCCAGACGCTTTACCTGATCTCTTTTCCAAACCCGCCACCCCCTGGTGTGTTGATGATCAATTGGTCCCCATGATCAACTTGAAACGAGCAACATGAGGCAAGCTCGACCGGCGGTTCGCCAGCGCGGACTAGCCAGTTCTCACCGGATTTACCTGCGGTCCCACCCAGCAGCCCAAATGGGGAATGTTCGCCGCGACGATTCGTTAACAGGGTCACGGTCAGTGTGCGCAAAAACTCCAGCGACCGACAGATACCGTTTCCACCATGGAATTTTCCGCGCCCTCCACTATTCTTGCGAATGCTGAATTGACGCACCACAAGAGGTAAGCTCGTTTCCATGATCTCGGGGTCCGTGAGCCGAGTGTTGGTCATGTGTGTATGTACAGCGGATGCTCCGTCAGCAACAGCGGTCGCTCCAGCGCCACCACCAATCGTTTCATAATAGCCGAACGAATCATCGCCGATAATCAAATTATTCATCGTTCCTTGACTGGCCGCGGCCAATCCGAGAGCGGCCAACAACACATCCACGATTCGCTGGGACGTCTCCACATTTCCGGCGGCCATGGCGGGAGCGCGTCGAGGATCCGTTGCCGGACGTGGATTGAGAAAGCAATCGGGAAGTTGAATGTCGACTGCAGCCAGCAAGCCCTGATTCAGCGGTATATCCTCCGCAATCATACAACGCAGGGAGTACATTACTGCTGCGGCCACGATCCCGCGATTGGCGTTATGGTTGCCACTGGAGGTGGGGCTGGTTCCTGCAAAGTCAATCACCAGCCGATCGTTATGTCGCTCGATCGTCACGCAAATTTTTAGCCCGTTGTCCAAATGATCTTCAAATTTGGCTTTTTCAAACGAAAGTTGACCGATGGCGGATCGAGCCTTGGTTTCGGCTGCCTGCAACATCATTTTCATATAATGACTGATTGTCGAATCGCCGAACTGAGCGATCATTAGCAACAGGTCCTGTTCGCCACGTCGATTCGCGGCGACCTGGGCCTTGATATCGGTCACATTGATTTCGGGTGATCGAGACGGATATTCGGCGGTCGTCAATAGGTCAGTCAACGCTTCGAACTGCGCGGTATCACGATCGAATAGCTTGAAGTTCGAAATCAGTACCCCTTCATCGGCAAGCGAAGTTGAATTGGGCGGCATGGAACCTGGAGTCACACCGCCGATTTCCGCGTGATGCGAGCGGCTCGCCACAAAAAACAGGGGCTGAGACTGTTTTTTGTCGACGAACACCGGTGTGATCACCGTGACATCTGGGAGGTGAGAACCACCTTGAAACGGATCATTCGTCGCGAATACATCGCCGGGTTTAAGGTGCGGATTCAGTCGAAGCGTGTTTTTCACCGTCTCGCTCATCGCCCCTAAATGCACGGGAATATGTTGAGCACTGACAACGAGATCGCCATCGGCATCGAAAATTGCACAACTGAAATCGAGCCGTTCCTTCACGTTGACGCTACACGAAGTCTTCTGCAACGTGATCCCCATTTGATTGGCAATCGCCTGGAAATGATTGTTGAACACCTCAAGCATCACTGGATCATTTTGGCGTGTTTCATCGACTTCAACTGCTGCTCCCGACCCTACAAGCCTCTCCAGGATAATTTGACCATCCGATCCGCAAATCGCACGCCATCGAGAGTCGACAATCACTGTTGTAAATGGATCGACAATCACCGCCGGTCCATCGATGTACGCACCGGACATCAGTGCGGCGCGTTGAAAGAGATCGACGGTTTCGGCCTGACCATCAGCATACATGGAGGTCGCACCGTCGGGGTGTGGTTTGAACGAAGCGGCGAAATGGGCAATTTCCGTTTCGAGTTCAGCTTGTTGGTTGGCGAAAACGTGGATCGCTCCGACTTCAATTGAACGTTCAAGCAGATACCCGAATTGGCGTTGATGTTCCCGCTCAAAAGTCTCAACAAACTGTTCGTTCTCGATCGGGACCGCCAGGTAGGACTCGGTCGCCGCATAACGCAGTTCAATTTCCACACGAAACTCGATCGCTTCGATGGAGCAATCATCAGCCGTGAGTTGATGGGATGTCGTGGACTTAAGTTCTTCGATTCGTGCAGAAAGAGCGACCCAAGACAGTTCACCAAGCGGCTTCAGGATGGATTGAAGTCCTGTGGCCGAACGCTTGGCATGCCGAATTCCAAAGGCGCTCAATAAACTTGCGGCTGGATGCAGGATTGCCCGCGTGATCTGAAGTTGATCTGCGACGGCACAGACATGCTGTCCGGCGGCACCACCAAACCCCACCAACGCATAGGCTCGCGCATCAAATCCTTTAGCTACGGATACGGTGTGCACCGCAGTCGCCATGTGCGCGTTGGCTATCTTCAAAAAGCCTTCCGCAAGTTGGTGTAATGTAAACTTTGAACCTGGCACGGCATGAACTTGACTTGCAATCTCTTTAAGTCGAAATTCGATCGCTTCGCAATCGAGCGGGAATGGAAAATGTTGCGGGCTCAGCCTCCCCAAAAAGACATTGACATCGGTGATCGTCAATGGACCTGAGCGACCGTAACACGCAGGGCCGGGGTCAGCGCCGGCGCTTTCCGGACCGACTAGCAGCCTCGCTCCATCGAAGCGGCAGATCGAACCACCTCCCGCAGCTACGGTCTCAATTGCCATGACCGGACTGAAGACACGAACTCCTGCCTTGTTGGACTCGTATTCGTAATTGAACCGTCCATCGAACCTTGAAACATCGGTACTTGTTCCTCCCATGTCAAAACCGATGGCTCGATTAAAGCCTAGCGACTTCGCGGCTCGAGCCATGCCAACGACACCGGCTGCCGGACCCGACAAGATGCTCTCCTTGCCACAAAATCGCTGAGGGGTGACCAGCGTTCCAGCGGATGTCATCAGCAACATCCGGCTGCTTGACGACAATTGCTGTTGGATCGCCCCCAGATAATCGACCAACAATGGATTCAAATAGGCATCGATCAGTGTCGTTTCACAGCGGGGCACCATCTTGATCAGCGGGGCCACGGCGCTGGAACGACTGATATTTGAAAAGCCCAACTGGCGGGCGATCGATTCAATAGCGATTTCGTGTTGCGAAAAGCGAAATCCATGCATCAGACAAATTGCCAGTGACTCAATCCCCGCCTCAACCAGTTTGATTAAATCGGCGCGGATTTCGGCAGGCTGCAGAGGCTGTTCGACGGTCCCG
This sequence comes from Pirellulaceae bacterium, assembly GCA_041748315.1. Taxonomy (GTDB): domain Bacteria; phylum Planctomycetota; class Planctomycetia; order Pirellulales; family Pirellulaceae; genus CALMEE01. The sequence goes on along the minus strand of JBGTDM010000353.1, from coordinate 2,160 downwards.
TCGGACAAAATGCGTTCGTTGATCTCGAGTACAGTCGAATACAGCGGCTTTGCTTTACAAATGTTCAACGCAAACAAATCCGGTCGCGTTTGATCACCGATTTCCAAAAGGTCTGCAAATCCGGCCGTGGTGATCAACGCGGTGTTGGCCCCACTTCGTGTCAATAGTGCATTGGTCCCGCGAGTTGTCCCCAACCGCAACTCGCAGCGAGGGATTTCCTCGTCGAGTCGAATCTCACATGCTGTGCGCATGGCCAATAGTGGGCTTGATTCCGGAGATTGCAGTTCGTAGGCGATGATTGGGCTGGTCAGTTCAACCGGATGAAACTCCAGTTGGCCTGTCTCCGGATAAAACGCTTGGACGATGCGTTCCGCAAGTACCTCAGCATGATCGCCCAAGAAGCGAATCGAAAAGCCGCAAAAGAAATCCTTGGCATATTGGTTACACAACGTGGGGTCGATCAGGTGCACCGGCGAGAACTGATTCACTTTGCCACGCTTGCAAACGGCTGTACTTAGGACTTTGAGTCCCCCTTCGGTTCCATCGGGACGTTGGAATAGGCAATCGGTAAAGGTGCCGCCGACATCGACCCAAAATCGCCAAGGACGTTCATTCCGTTCCATTAAGATTTCCAAATCGCGTGCGGATCAAGGGGAGTTTCAAGCCGTTTCAGCTGTAATCACAATCACCGTTTGCGGGTGACAAAATCATGGGAAACTTCATAAGGTCAAACGGTACAATCAGGTCGAATTACAGAGCCACTCTTCTCCTGGTTCGGCCCGCCTGAGAAATTCTTGAATTGACTCAAACCAGTATGGCATTGTTTGAACACAGTTGCAGCTTGACCCGGCGCCGATGGCCGGCCATTTCATCCTACAATGAGAAAACGATTCGGTTTTTGGTGCAGATCAAATTTTTCATTTTTCGACAATGCCCATTGTTATCTGGAAAATAGCAAACGACAATATGAAGTGATCGAACGCCCATTCCGATACAAATTCGGCAACGTAGAGATTGTCTATGACTTTGCTTAATGGAGGCGCACCTTTACTGGGGCAATAAAATTAATTTGAACAGGAGCACGAAAAATGAAACGCGTTTACACTTTGGTTTGTTGTTTATCCCTGGCGCTACTCTGTGTCGGCTTCGCGCAAGCCCAATCGGGAACGCCATCTCCCGAACATAAAGTCCTGAAGGCCGACGAAGGGACATGGGTGGCTCATTGCACCATGTACATGCCGGGCGCACCTGAACCGATGGAGTTTGAGGGGACTGAAGTCAATCGAATGCTCGGTGAGATGTGGTTGATCAGTGACTTTAAAGCCGATTTTGGTGGAATGCCATTCGAGGGACATGCCACACTTGGATTCGATCCGAAACAGGGTAAGTTCATTGGAACTTGGATCGATTCGTTCAATCCATATACCTTCCATATGACTGGCGTGTACGACGAAGCGACCAAGACGATGGCGATGGACTCCAAGGGAGTTGATCCGACAACTGGCGAAGAATCGGAGGGCAAAACCGAAGTCGTCTACGGTGGCGACGACTCCAGAACAATGACAATGTGGAAGAAAGATGGGGACGAATACGTCAAGGAAATGGTCATCGTGTACAAGCGGAAAAAATAGAATTCGATATTTCTCCAGCAGTTTGAACACCCACGGCATCGTGGTGACAAATGGCTGACCAACTCAAGAGATGGGTAGACCCTCGAATGTAGATTCGGGCAACGCTCATCTCTTTTTTTATCGACACAGCAAGGCGAACTGACGGGTTCGACGCGTTGCCTGTTGGTAATCGATCAGGTGCACGGAGGCATAAGTGTCGTTCGAGAATGGTCCAGGACTCCTGATTCCGTTGGTTTGGATACCAGGGATTTATGACGATGTTGATTCGGCAGATTCGATAATCTGTAGGGGTCGTACTGGTTTTCTTAGTCGGGAATTTCCGCAGTTTCGTTACCACTGGGATAACTTGAATATTGATCCTTGCAAGCTCCGATAGGTTCCCTTGGGCGCGCTCCGTTGGTATCGGGCCCAAAATCAACGCAAAACTCGCGAAATTTGGTTTTCCAATGGCCTGCAAGTCTCGTTCATATTATCGATCGTTCGTTCCAATCGTGTTGGTTGCTGCGTTGGGTTGTACCTCGAGCCGTGC
>JBGTDM010000352.1:0-59095 GCA_041748315.1 Pirellulaceae bacterium | reverse complement strand
CAAATTGTAGCGTTTGACCCAAGGCTTGCCAGCGGGATCGAGTCGTGGTCAGTTTGCCGGAACTGAATCTCAATTCCCGCCGATTAAAGCGCTAAGTGGTTTTCCGAGCCAGAGCAGCCCGATTCCGGTCTTCTGACTGGTCGAGTTGCAACAACTCACGTTGCAGAATTTTGAGGAGCGTTTGCAAGAAGACGACGATCATCGGACCCACGAGAATTCCGATTGGCCCGAGCGCGGTGATGCCCCCCAAAATACTGAGCAGCGCGAGTAACGGGTGAAGTTTTGACTGGCCGTGCAACAACCAGGGTCGAATGAAATTGTCGATCTGCGAAACGACGATCAGCCCGTAAAGGCCTAACAGGATTGCAGCCGTCAATCGACCTTCAAAAAAATAGAGGTACAGGCAACAAGGAATCCACACCACGGGCGTTCCCAGGAACGGTATCAGCGCGAACATTATCGTCAACAGGGTCAGCAAAAAAACGGACTCGAGTCCGGCAAGCCAATACCCAAAGCCAGCCAATAATCCCTGAACCACTGCCGTCAGCAACGATGCAACGACGACCGCTCTGCTAATTTGATCAAACTCGTGCATTAATTCGTCCAGGTAGTTGTCATCCATGGGCAACAGAGCCTTAATTGAGGCGAGCAGATTCGGGCCATCGTAAAGGAAAAAATAGACGGCGACGATCATAATCACGAGACCGACGATGAACTTAAACGAAAACTCGAGCGTTGCACCCCCCCAGGCGATCACTTTACTTCTTAGCCAGTCAACCATGTCGCTGGAATAGCCGGCAAGCTCTTCCGGCGTTGGATTCGCCAATTCGATCACCGCCGCTCGAAAGCCTCCGCCAAAAAAATTGAGTTTAAATTCATGGAACCAATCGGTTGCTGAGGCTACAAAACGGTTGACTTGCTCCATGGTTTCATGATCGTGAGGTTGTCCACTAAGCGTTTCTCGCGCACGTCGCGATGCGTCGACAAATCTCAGCCATGCATTCGTCGTATCATTTCCGGTATTGTCCTCGATCGATTCCTCCGTAGGCCATTCCAGCTCCAATTCAATGGCAAACCTTTTTGACGTGCGCTCCAATTGCGTGAGATCAATTAACAGATACTCCGTATCCGCGCTGAGTCGCGTCGCATCCACCGTTCGATCAATCACTGACTGAAGTTGAATTTCCAGTTCCCTAATTGCCGAAGCATGTGGCATGTCTACCCCGAGTTGTGCACGCAAATCGTTGAGTTTGGTCAACACCTGAGCGCCTGATGTGCGCGTCAACAGACTTCTAGCTTCCAACGTCGCTAGTGTCAGCAGTAACCCGATTGGCAGGAGCACGATCGACAGCACGGCAACCGTCGTTAATGCTGAAGCGACAAGGCGTTGCCCACGAGTTTGCCTCAACATCCACTTATGCAACGGATTGAAGATCACAACCAAGACGACCGACAAAAACAATGGCAAAAGAAAACTGGCCATCACTCGAAAAAAAACGATGGCCAGCAATACAATGACGGCGACCAGGAACCAGAAAGAGATCATTTTGGACATTGCTCATCCCTCCCGCAAAACAAACAAGTTCGCATGATCCATTCATGCTTCCGACCCCGGCTGTTCTCAACCCAGTCGGCAAATTGGGGGTTACCAGTTGGGCTAGTGCTTTGTCCAGGTCAGAGATTAGGGTTAGCCAGCGTGCGTTAGCACCCGGTTCAGCCCGTAAAAACCTGATACTCAACAATCCGAACTCTTAATATTGACAAAGCACTAACCTGAATTTCTAACGGATTATCAACTGGATAGCTTAGCGAAAAAACCAGCGACCGGGAAACGGTCGTCCGTCAATTTTGAAAACATGAAGATTGACTGCGGAGACTCAATCTTGATCAGCCGCCCGGTCATGAACACTCGAGCATTTTGCTCCCTCTCTTTTCGGACTCACGCTCCATCAAACTCGGCGAAGCCGCATCGATTCGCGAGCTCACTCGAGTTCAACGACCCATCTGCGAATCGTACACGAGTCACAATCCTGTGATGTTACCGAAATACCAGTCAATGTGGTTTTGGATCAAGCGACTAAGGTTATTCCTTGATACCGGGAACGATTGAGAGTGTCACACGTTCGCCATTGCGAAGGATCACGACTGACGTTTCACGACCAATTTTCAGCGCTCCAATGGTAAACATGTACTCGTTAAGGTTTTCGATTTGACGACCGCCGAGTGATAGAATGACATCCCCCTCGGTAAGACCCGCTTGATGCGACGGAGAATTTTCGGTCACCCCGGTAATTCGCACGCCTGTCCCCTCAAACGCATAATCGGGATGGGTCCCCAGATAGACGACCCCCATCACACCGCCGGTACCTCGGCTCTCGGTTTTGTCGTACCGCTGATAGGTTGGACCCCGTTCGTGCTTCGAGAGCGCAACCGCCAGGTTACCGACAAATTTTGCCACCTTGGCGATGTCCGGGTAATTAAGTTTATCTGGCGTATCACGTGGCGTGTGGTAATCCGAATGCGAGCCTGTAAAGGCAGCCAAAATCGGAGTACCGGCGCGATAAAACCCAGTCGCGTCCGTCGGCAGATTGGTATCGAGTACTTTGGTGATCTTAAACCGAGTTGCGAAATTGGCGGTCTCGATTAATCCCCCCCAATCCTCGGAAGATCCGAGTCCCTGCAACTGCAATTGATCACGATAACGCCCCACCATGTCCATGTTCAAATAGGCAATGACCCAGGCGTTGAGTTTCGGCAGCGGAATCTTGGAATCGAGATCATCCAGAATATCGGGTGTCGTCCCGTCGTCGAATTTCCCGTGGACCTGTTCCAGAAGTGCCCATTGCAGCATTTTCACGAAGTGATTCGAGCCGTGTAGTCCCAATTCTTCGCCCGACCAAGCTGCAAAAACAATATCGCGTTCCATCCCTTCGAAATTCCCAGTACGTTTTCGATGAGCCAAATACTCGGCAATTTCCAACATTGCGGCGACGCCAGAAGCATTGTCGTCAGCGCCATAATGGATTAGGATTTTGTCTTCGGCGTTTGCCAGCGAACTGCTACTTCGTCCATCTCCCAGGTGATCGACATGAGCACCCACGACGATAATCTGCTCGCTAGGTTTGTCTCGCCATTGCAGGCGACCAATCGCGTTGCGCCCGATGCCTCGGTTTTGACGGATGTCTACATTTACAGTGACTTTCAATCCAGGGATCTTGAACCCCATGATCTGTTCGCCGCGATCGAGTTGTGATTGCAATTTGACGAGGTCTTTGCCAGCGAGTTTTAACCATTCCGCCGCAACTTCATCACTGATGCTGACCGCACCCAAGCTGGTTTTTCCTCGAGCGAAATCGTTTTTAAGCGGGATCAGTTTTTCGGTGAAGTGCGAATTTGGTCCACTGACCACAAACATCCCCTTGGCACCTCGATCTCGCAACTCCATCGCTTTCCTGGCTAGATTCGCATGAATTGCCAGGAACTGCCGGAGTTCATCGGAAACGTCCTCGGGCAAATGACGAAGGACGATGACCCATTTGTCCTTAACATCCAAATGGACGAAGGAATCATAACCGGGATTCTTGTCGTCCTTCTCGGCGACGATTCCGTAGCCAGCAAAAACGACTTCAGCAGATCCAAAGTCTCCCGCTTGCGAAAAGGCGATGGGGCGCCAATCCTGATCAAGCGCAAGGTCACCGTCACCGGCCGACATACGGTTCCCGCTACCCAGTTCCGCTCCAGCCGGATACTCGAAACGTTGAAACCAGGTTCCTTGATCGCCAGCGGGCAGCAAGCCCAACGCATCCATGTACGCGGCGACGTAAGCGGTCGCCTTCCGTTCGCCCAAGGAGCCGGTCATACGTCCGCGTAATTCTGGATCGCAAAGGTACATCACGTGTCGCAACACATCATCTGCATCGTAATCAGGATTCGTCAGACCGGCGGATGTCTTTGCAACGGCGAGCGAGTCCTGTTCAATGTCGTCTTGAGTTGTTGACGAAGTGGGTTGACTTTTAATTCCCAACGCCTGCAATGCCGCTTCGTGATTCCAATCCGCGATCTCAATTTGCGGCCCAAGCTTCCGCTCAGCGTTCATGGCTTGGCCTACCGTGGCGTTTCGCTCGGACGTCCAAACGATTTGTTGGCCATCGGGGGTAAATACCGGCAAACCATCAAACCCTGGAGTGTAGGTGACTCGTCGCGGTTCAACGAGACCTTCGGCATCGACGATGTAAAGTTCAAAATTCTTGAATCCATGTCGATTGGTTGTGAAGATCAAGTACCTGCCACTCGGATGATAATAGGGTGCCCAGGAGGTCGATAGCATCCGCGTCAGTTGCTTTTTATCAGAGCCATCGATGTTCATGGTCCAGATTTCTGCGGTGACTCCCGACTCGTCAAAACTCCTCCAGCAAATCCGTGAGCCATCTGGCGAGAAGAAGGGTCCACCGTCATATCCAACTCGGTCGGTGAGTTTCCTGATATCACTGCCATCAGCACGCATGAGATAGAGGTTCATGAAATATTCTGGACTCTCCTGGAGTTTGGCCTGCTCCTCTTTGGACAGTTCGCGATCATAGGCTTCACGGTTGGAGGCGAAGCAAATCCATTCACCATCAGGGGAATAGCTCCCTTCAGCATCGTAGCCCAGCGAGTCCGTCAACTGGATGATTTCTCCGTTTTGAGCAGTCCAACGATATAACTCGTAGTGCTCATCATAGTCCCAGCCGTACCTTCGAATCGTACTGGACTCTCGTTCCGCGATCTCGGCAACCTGCTTTTCTCTAGCAAGCTGGTCACCGTGCGTCGATGCAAACAGGACGTCGCCGGTTACCGGATGAATCCAGGCACATGTCGTCTTGCCATGTCCCGGTGAAATTTGGATGGATTCCCCCGTTTCCATATCCATGCGGAAGATCTGATAAAATGGATTGCCGATGACTCGTTCACTTTGGAAGACCATGAACTTGCCATCGGGGCTGAAATAACCTTCTCCAGCTCGCCGTCCACTTGAAGTCAAAGTCACTGAATTTGTAATGAAACGAGCTTCGAGTTCAGCCGCATTGACTGGCAATTCCTCCTCATTGAGGATCTGAGCAGTTGACGTGGCCGCGCTATTGAAAACTGGGATGGCCAATAAAAATGAGATCGCTCGGATTACGAATGGTCGAATGTCGAAAATCATTTCCGTTCTTTCCTTAGTAGCTTGCGTGGACGAACTGTCCAAACTCAGTCAAAAAAAGTGATGCGTTTCTGTCGAGCTACCTCGTGGCAACCGAGCAACAAAAACGGACGAAATGCCTTTTGGCAACGGTCACTCTCCGAAATGGACCACTTGGCATCGGCTTGAGGCCGGGACGTTTTTTTGCAACTTGCCGGCAGACAATCGTGCTTCATAATCGGCTGCATGACCCAACCAGCCCGGCACCCCCGGCCTCCGTTTCGACGCAACACGTTTGATTTCCCGCCGACACATCGCATTGCTCAGCCAGCTTTTAATGCCGCCAGGTGTATAGCTTCGGCTTTGAAAAGCCACCCCTTGTCATGTCGATTTTAGGCATGAGCCTGCGCCTGATACATCTTACCAGTTTTCAGGCCAATTGACACGTCGTTTGACAAGGCAATAATACTACCGAGCAATAATACGGCCAAGCAAAACAACGACTTGTTGCAATCATCTGCAATCGGCCAGTTTCCTCCCCTCGACTCCTCGATCCTTTGGATTTTTTAAGTATAGAAACTCATTGCTCACGAACAATCATTGAATCCACCAGTCGTTCTTTGACGAAAACCAAAGTAAGCCGTCACACTCAATTCATGTGTTCCAGAAGTGTCGCATAGCGCCACAACGGGTCACGCAATCGTTTCAGATGGTGCAATTGGCACATTTCGATATCGAAATTTGAGGTGTTCCCGGCGGCACTTTATCAGCTAAACTGATGATTGCCCTTCGACGAGAGATCCTGTTCCGGAAAATTGGTTTTTCCATGATTTGAACGATTTAGATGGGCACCGTCAATGCTTTCCCACGATCGTATTGGATTGTGAACTTGTCAGAGAAATTTCGGTTTCCCTGGTTCAAATCGTGCGGGTTCGTTGGGTCGATTGTCTTTAACAGACTTTTGGCCGTTTTCAAAATTGTAATGTCGAAGAATAAACTAGCGAGCCGCAGTTGGCAACGCTTGAGACATTCATCGGTCTATGATTCGATCGTTTTTCAATCGCGGTCGGCGCGTTAGTTTAGACGCTGATCGCTTGACGATGATTGGACATTTGAAATATTAGGAAATCGTTATATGTTAGCCAATTCATACGATTGTATTGTCATGGGGGCCGGTCCGGCGGGTTCGACCTGTGCCGCGCTCCTTGCGGAAGCTGGACTGCGTACCCTACTGGCAGAACGTGATAAAATGCCTCGCTTTCATGTCGGTGAGTCGTTGATGCCCGAAACATATTGGACCTTTGAGCGATTGGGGATCCTGGCTGAAATGAAGCAGATCGGCTTCACCCGAAAAAACGGCGTGCAGTTTGTCAATGCGGAAGACAAGGAGTCTCGTCCATTCTTTTTTGACGAACATGATGACCGTGATTGTGCGGTGACCTTTCATGTGCAGCGGTCCGATTTTGATCAATTGCTCTTCGAGAACGCATTGAAACGTGGCGCGACGGTTTCCGATGAAACCACGGTCACCAATCTCGATTTGCGAAAACAGGGAAATCATTTGGTGACACTCAAAGGTCTCGACGGCAAAGAAAAGCAAGTCGCTACAAAAATCGTCGTCGATGCAACGGGTCAGCAGTCGCTGATCGCTGGTCGCAACCGACTAAAGCAAGTGAATCCCGATCTGAAAAAAGCGGCAATCTGGGGATACTTCGAGAATGCCGTCGTTAATGGGGGCACTAATCCAGAGGTGACCTGTATCCTGCATACCAACAGTAAAGAGGCTTGGTTTTGGTATATTCCACTAAGCGATCAAACGGTCAGCGTCGGATTGGTTGGGGACAATGATTTCATCCTGAGACGTGGAGGTTCCCCGCAACAGACGTTCAACATGGAATTGGATAATTGCCCTGGACTCCAACGGCGACTGCGCGATGCAGCTCAAGTTGGCAAGTTTCATGTGGCGAAAGAGTTTTCCTATACGACGACACAAAACTCCGGTCCGGGTTGGGTATTGATCGGCGATGCCTATGGGTTTATCGACCCGATCTATTCGTCCGGCGTGTTTCTGGCATTGAAGTCTGGCGAACTCGCGGCTGACGCGATCATTGACTCGTTTTATCGAAACGATCTTTCCGGCGAGTCACTCGGACGGTGGACCGGGAATTTTGAGGATGGAGTGAAGTGGATTCGTAAGCTCGTGCACGCATTCTACGTCAAGGAATTCAGTTTTGGCGAGTTCATGAAGGCACACCCTCAACATGCAGGTAATCTGACTGCCCTGTTGGTGGGGAAAGTTTTCGAGGGCAATCCCGGCGCCATGTTTGATGATCTTGATCCTTGGTTGGAAAACCTCAAAGCGGAAAATGCGATGACCTAGTCCTACAGCGCAAGGTATGTACGTCAGCCTTCCTTTTCAGGCTGACCCAATCCTCCCGGTTTGGCACAAACCAAGTAAACGGCGTCAGCCTGGAAAGGCTGGCCTACAGCTTTGCATCGAGCCGGCGCTGTAGGATTAAGGCCGTAAAAATCGAATGCATCGAAGGCGAAGTTACCCGTTGCGCCACACGGACTCCCTCAGCGCACCACCTTAGACGGATCATCGGTCGAAAATTTTCAATCGGTTCGGGCCGAAAACTCGTTACAGGGTCCTGCGGTTCCGACATTGCCAGCGTCCTCACGGAACTTCCCGTCTGTCTTACGAGCGCTTCATCAAGAAACAGGGAATAATATACGACGCAAAAGTCTTGACAAGGGAATCGATCTTGACCATATTCTATCGGTTCCAAACCGATGAATCGTTATCGATCGATGAATTGGTGTTTGTCGGAGCATCGACGAAATTAGGCGCAGCATAGAGGGGGAAATATTAATGAAATCGCGGCACTCTCAATCGACCAGTTCAATAACGGCAGCTGTAAATTCTAACTGGGTTACGCTTTGGAACAAGTTGACGTTAAGCGTGAAAAGTCAGCCGACCGAGTCGCTGTTGGCCCCGGTCGAAGATTTGGAAGATCGAGTCCTTTTGAGCGCGATACTGCCGGTTTTTGTCGATGGCGTTTTTTCGTTCGGTGATCCGAATTCCGCCGCGCCTTACGGTTTTGAAAATACGTTTAAGCTTGCGTCCAATCCAACTGCGACCAAGACCATCTATATGGACTTTACCGGATTCCATTCGGTGAACAATCCCTGGGGACACGACATCGTCTTCGACCCATTCGATCGCGACGGAGATCCGACAACGTTTAGCACGGCTGAACTGATTGAGATACAAAAGCAGTTCCAAGGTGTCGCTGAGGACTTTTTCCCATTCGATGTCAACGTGACAACGATTGAACCTGATCCAGAAGATTTGATCAATCGTGGCGGCAACGACGATCGCTGGGGAATTCGGTCGTTGGCCACTCAACCAAAAAATGGATTTGGAAATGGGATTGGCGGAGTAGCGTTCATTGGAAGTTTTGATTGGGCATCTGATACTCCCGCGTTTACCTTCAACAAAGGGGTCAATACGGGCGCGATGACGCACTCGCATGAAGTGGGTCATACACTGCGTTTGCGCCATGATGGTCTTAATGCGCAAGCCTATCATCCAGGCGTTGGCAGTGGTGAAACGAGTTGGGGCCCGATCATGGGCGCGCCATTTGGTAAACATCTGGTGCATTGGAGTAAAGGTGAATATCAGGGGGCGAATAATTTTGAAGATGATTTAAACATTATTACAACGAACAACGGCTTTGGTTTTCGGGCGGATGATCATGGTGACACCATTTCAACTGCAACCAAATTAACGGTTCAGAATGGCAAAGAGATCTCCGGCTGGGGGATTATCGAACGTCCCACTGATTTGGACTTTTTCAGTTTCAAGACTGGATCTGGATTGGTTAATATTTCGATCGATCCTTTCCAGGAGAATCCGAATCTTGATGTCGAAGCGAAACTCTTTGACAGTAGCGGAAATCTCCTTGCAACCAGCAACCCGCTTAACTTGCTCGGTGCCAGTTTTAACATGCAGCTGGCGGCGGGTGAGTACTTTATCTCGGTCGATGGTGTCGGAAAACCAGGTGTTTATACGGATTATGGCAGCCTCGGTTTTTACTCGATCGTCGGCGACATTCAAGCCGTACCCGAGTACCTGATTGGCGAATCGGGTTTGATCAACCTGAGCAGCATTTGGATGACGGTCAATTTGAACGGATTTTATACGGACCCGGTCATTGTCGCATCGATCAATTCCATAAACGATGACGACCCGGCCACGTTACGAATTCGCAATGTGACTTCGACCAGCTTTCAAATCCAGATTGACGAATGGGATTATCAAAATGGAAAACACCAATTTGAATCCGTCAATTATATGGTCATGGAATCCGGTATTCATTTCCTGGAAAATGGTAAGCGGGTGTTGGCTGGCAACTATTTGGTGAATCACAATTGGCACCAAGTACAATTTACGCAGGCATTTGATTTGGCGCCGGTTGTGTTGGCCCAGACGGTTACTCGCAATGGGGGTGCGGCTGTTGTAACGCGGATTGATGATGTATCCGCGAATGGTTTTAAGGTTAAACTGCAAGAGGAGGAAGCAGCCGACGGGCGTCACTTTTATGAAACGGTAAGTTGGATTGCATTTGAAACCGGAGTCACAGCGATAAGTGGAATGAATCTGGATGTTGATACTGTCGAGGGAGTGACCGATGAGCTTACCGTATTCAATTACAACCGAACGTTTGACCAAGCTCCCGCATTGTTTGCGGCAATGCAAACGTACAATGGAAACAATACGGCTAACACACGAATCGCCGGATATACAAACGAGCTCGCTTTTGTTTTCATCGAGGAAGAGACCTCATTTGATGACGAGACAGGACATGTCGGCGAACGCGTTGGGTATGTCGCAATTGACTTAGGGGATATTTTTGCGACACGTGGATTTGGGGAAGCTGGCCAGATCTTTAATCTTACCGATGAATGGCTCGTTGTAAACCTGGAACAAAGCTACAAGAATCCAGTCGTTGTCGCGGGACTAGCCACTTACAATGAATCAGATCCGATCACGGTGCGAGTTCGCAATGTGACGTCGAACAGTTTTGAAATTCAGATCGACGAATGGGATTTCTATGATCGTTTTCACGCACCGGAGGTTGTCGGGTACTTTGTAGTTGAGGCCGGCGTTCACAAACTCCCCGATGGTACGGTGATCGTGGCTGACAACAAGCTAATTAATCATCATTGGTCCTCGGTTTCTTATGGCCATGTGTTTGTTGACACGCCTGTCGTATTAAGTCAAATGGCGTCCGAGAATGGTCCCGCGTCAGCGACAACCCGCATGGACCAGATTGATAACCGAAGTTTTAGCGTACGCCTGCAGAAGCAGGAAATCGCTGATAAGATGCATGCTTTTGAAAATGTCAGTTGGATAGCCATCGAAGAGGGATTTGGAAACTCATTCTTTCAATCTTACACTAGCATGTTGTATGACGGGGTGTCACATGTTGAAGAAGAAATTATGTTCCAACCTGGATTGTTTTTTGCGAAACCGATCGTGTTTGGCAATATGCAAACTTACCGAGATGACGACCCGGCGACGTTGCGTCTCTCGTCAAATGGCGCATCCAAGGATTCAATGTTTGTATTTGTTGAAGAGGAAAGGTCCTGGGATCGGGAAACGAAACATGCGGTCGAACAGGTCGGAGTGTTTGCACTTGGCTCGGCCGGTGTTATCAATGGAACGACCACGAAGTTCTTCGGAGGACCGATCGTTATTAACGACAGCTTTGCGAGGGATGCGTCTGCGACTTCGGAACGAGGCATGGCTATCGTTCCACGAATTACTTACATCGATAACGGCCCTGAGATTACGGAAACCTGGCTGCCGTTTGGAAGCGAAAACCGCTCAGGTGACGGGCATGCTGAAATTTGCTGTTGTGCCTCCTGTTTAGTAAGTGCCGAGCTATCCAGTGTTGAATCTCAACTGGCTGATGAGACCAGCAACCGGACGAATATTAACGATGTCGCATTTGCCGTTGCGGTTTCCGAAAATACTAGCCCGGTTGAATCCCTGAAGCAGGAAGAAGTCAGCGATGTTCCGTCGATAGCCGAGTACCGACCTGGAGTGATCGAGTTTGCGAATGCCACAATGGACACGGAATCTCAAACTGAAGACCCCATGGTCAATCGAACATTCAAGTTGACCCGACTTACAAACGATGGTTCTTCGCAGCTAACCACTATTGAGGAAGCTCTCGAGGAGTTCAAGTTCCCGCTCAGTCCCTATGTGAGCTAAATCGTTAATCGCGATGACCTGATTTTGTTGGCGGCGTTCAATGTACAGTTCTGATTTGCTCTAACGGGTACTTCGTGATTTTCGGAACTTCAGCATCTTGGGCAGGAAAGCCAGCCACGAGAATCAGGAAAGGGCGTTCGTACCTCGGGCGTTCCAGAATCTCGTTTAGAAATTTCATCGGACTGGGTGTGTGAGTTAAGGTGGCGACTCCGCAATGATGGAGCGCGGTGATGAGCATCCCGGTGGCGATTCCAACGGACTCGTTGGTGTAGTAATTTTTGATTGCCTTTCCGGTTTGAGTCATCGTGAGAGTTTTTGCGAAAATCACAATCAAGTAGGGAGCAATTTCCAAGAACGGCTTGTGCTCGTCGGTTCCCAATGGCTCCAAGGCGTCAAGCCACTCTTGTGGTGCACGTTCCTGATAAAACTCACGTTCCTCGATTTCAGCAGCTTCGCGTATCCGGTGTTTGATCGCCGCATCTTTGACGACCGCAAAGTGCCAGGGTTGCAAGTTCGCACCATTTGGTGCCGTTCCCGCGCTGAGCAAGCAATAATCGATCACTTGTTCAGGGATCGGCTGATCTGAGAAATGTCGAATGGTGCGCCTTTGCTTCAAGTGCTGATAGAACTCCAGACTGCGTCGAATCTGGTCCTCGTCGGTGTACTGCGGCAAACCCGCAAAAGGCTCAAAAGCAGTCTTGCTCATGGTAGTCCATACAAGTGTTTGAGGAATCAGGTCGACCAACTCCAAGTGCACCCATCAAGGAAACGACATCTGCCGCCAAAATGCAAAGCACCCGGCGAGCCACTCCTTTCGTGGCTGCTTTCTCGATGTTCTCGCCACCGAAGCACTCTTCTCGTGAATTTGATCGTACCACAGTAACTTTTGGTTTCTCAACTGACCGTTGGCAGGAGCATATTACGAGGTTGTCTCAGGCTTGTCGTACGCATTGCTTCCCACAGTGATCGGAGCCGCATCGCATCGCCCGGCGAAATCGACTCTGGCGCATAGGCGATTTGGCAATACAAACTTGCCAGATCGGCTGGGCCTCGATGCATGTCCTCGGTCTTCGATTGAATCGTCTTGGCGAACTCGATGGGAGTCTGATCCGGTTCGCGAGGACAACGGTTATCTCTCCCCCAGGCTTCCAAGGCTCGAAACGTGTACATGACAACTTTTTCAGGTTCCCAGGAACTGACTTGGCCAGACAAAAATGGATCTTCAAACTGAGCAAAACTGACACCTTCAAACGTAGATACCGCTGACGTAACCTGCTCGGCGGCATTCGCTTTCGTCGGTCGTTTAAACAGATTGTTCCAAAAGTTGCGCAAATCGTCGAGGAACTTCCTGTATGCTTTTGCGATCTCGGTTCGATATCGGTAGGCCAATAGACAACCAGCCACCAACAACACCAGCCAAAAAATCATTTGCAGAAACGAACCAAGGTGCGACATGAACTGGGGTGAAGTCACGTTCGAGGAACTGTTGTCAGGCACGTTAGGGGATTCCGATCGATTTGGCTGCGCATCTGAACGATTTTGCGATTGTTGATTACTTGACCCTCCAGATTGCTTCGGTTGGTTAGTATCTTCACGATTGTTGCGACGCTGCGGTTGCAGTCCCGGAGAAGCCAGTTTCTTGTCTTGTTTCGAATCTTGCGTCTTCGTCTGGTCCGTTCCCGTTTCCTGTTGTGGGTCGGACGGTTCTGAATTGCCGTCCTGGTCGTTTTGATTCGGCCTTCGCGTCGGACGCTGCTGCTGTTCAGGGGATTGCGTGCCAGAATTGTCGTCATGATCGGCTTGCCGCTGATCTTTGGATTGAGTTGGCGACTGGCGTTCACTCTTGGACGGTTCGTTGGAATCCTGAGGCGGCGTGTTTTTTGAGGCGGATGGTTTCGGTTGGGATTGCGATTTCTGGGGGGGTGATTGCTCTTGCTGAGATCTGGTTGAGGCTTGATCCTGAGATTGAGATTTGGTCTCCGAACCGGGAGACGACCCAGTTGATTTCGCTCCGGATTGCTTGCCTTCCGGTTGTTTTCCACCGGATTGTTTTCCACCGGATTGTTGGCTGTTGGACTGCTTGTCGCCACTGGACGGTTCGCCCTGTTGATCCGAGCTGGCTTGATCTGATGCTCCAGATTGATTTGCCGAATCGGACTTTTGCGGGGACTGGGATGCGGATTTCCCTGCGTTTCCCGCTGACCCTTGTTTGTTCGATTGTGAAGTTTGTGACTCGTTGGGATCTCTCGGGTCAGCCCCGATGTTTACGGACGGTCCTTGTTTGGAGGGGTCGGAGCCTTTCATGCTAAAAATGGGATCTTGCGAATCGCGTTGTTTTGCAGCAAGTCGAGGCAACCATCCAGCGATTGAGAAATTGTAATTCGGTCTCGGCATCCAAAACGTAAATGCCAGGATTCCAACGGCCAGCATTAAACCCAGCATCATCCAATTGCGGGCAACGCCCATCGAAATAGCGGCGTTGCGTTGTTTTAGGTATTGATTCAGACCAAGCAGGCTGGTCATCATCATCAGGATCAACGCTGCAATCATAAACACGGCAAAATACGTGGCAGCATATTGTCGCCCAACAGGATTTTCTGGATGAATGAATCCTTGTCCGATTCCAAAAACAGGAAACGCACCGATCAGAAAATAGAAGACCCAGAGCCCGGGCATGTTTGATTGGCGTCGTCCAAACAGAAAGTGCAACAGTTTGGTGTGGGAAACTTCTGACGGTTGTCGATCTGCTTGTAGCGCTGGCTCTTCATCCGAACCGACTTGGGCAGCACCTTCAAATTCAAGCTCCTCGCGTGATAACGGTTGCCCGGTAATACGAGCCCGAAGTTTTTTCAATTGATGGTGGGCCAACTCGACAATACCATGAGCCGAGGAATCTCGGGTATCACCAATAAAGGTGACATCCCAGGTCAACCGACTCGCAGCCCACCAAATGAACGCAATAATCGGAGCTGCAGCCAGCACCGACACGTATTGCGAAGTCACCGTCATAATCGCCATGGCCAGAGCGAATCCATAAAGCGCCGCACGTTCAAAACTCAATTGAATAGAAATTCGGCTGATCAGAACCGCTGCAAACGTAAACAGGCCAAACTTCAACTTCAACGTCTGCGTGTGCTGTCCACCATGCGCAATTTCCACGAAAAAAAAGGCTAAGCTTCCGACCATCAACATGATCAAAAACGGTCCAATCACTTCCGCGACGATGTTGCCTATTCGATTAATCTTGTTTTCGTCCGACATGACTTAATCCTACAGCGCAAGGTATGTACGTCAGCCTTTCCAGGCTGACCCAATCCTCCCGGTTTGGCACAAACCAGGTAAACGGCGTCAGCCTGGAACGGCTGGCCTACAGCTTTGCATCGAGCCGGCGCTGTAGGATTAAGCCGTCTGCATCAAGGGCGCATCCACGATTTTTTTCAGGCAAACGATGTTCACACTCGCTGGTCGCAAAGCTCGCTATGGTTTTGAGTTTCAAAACGCGATGGGTTTGTTAGCAATTGCACCGGGTCCGCCCCTCACTTGATCGGCAAACCACTTGGGATATCACTTGGGATATGACCAACGCTTCAATACATTTTAGGCTTAGGCGCTTGCGACGTCGATCAAAATGTTACTTAAATTCGCTGAGCGAGCACAAAATGTGATTATTGACTGACAACCTTCACCGACTTCATAGTGTCCCCTTGCCGAACTTGATCAACCACACTTTGGCCTTCGATAACTCGTCCAAACACCGTGTGTTTTTGGTCAAGCCAGGGACATGGAACATGGGTGATGAAAAATTGAGAGCCGTTTGTATTTGGACCCGAGTTTGCCATCGATAGCGTCCCAGGGGCATCATGGACGCAGTCCGGATGGAATTCATCTTCGAATTTGTAACCAGGACCGCCGGTTCCGGTTCCTTGCGGGCAGCCCCCTTGAATCATGAAATCATTGATGACCCGATGGAACTTGAGTCCATCATAAAAGCCATCGCTAACCAATTTTTCAAAATTTGCAACGGTTTTTGGTGCTTGGACATCAAACAGTTCCAATTCAATTGTCCCTCGTTCCGTCTCAATAATTGCAGTCTTCACGCCGAAAATCCTCGTATTAATTTCTAGGTGGAGTTGGTTAAACCTCCATTCTTGCGGTGATTTTGAGTCTCGGCAAGGTGTGGCATTGTTTTTTGCCGACCTGCAAATTGCAAACGCCTCGTCCCGGGGAATCTCCTGCCTCCCTGGTTGCTTCCCACCTCTATCCGGACACCTTCCACGTTGATGGATCCGCGTCACGAATTGATCCGGAGCGCGTGCGTAGCAACGTCATCAACGAATCTATTTAATGCACACTAGACAGGCCAACCGCACAACACAAGTTATAAATCGGGATCATGAGGGCTGGCCTGTCTTTTTGATCCTAGTCCATTGAAGAGAGGAGGCTAAGGTGGCTAACATTGATCGCCAACATTCTCAGGAACGGCTTCGGTTCCCGGACGACCCACCGCCAGAGATGCGATGTCCCAGCTGCCGTCACAATTTTGAAGTGATCGCAAGTGGAAGAGTCAGATACGTATCGCAACTCAATGCATTGCTATTTCGGTACTTTCATTGTCGCGTGTGCGACTATCGCTTCAAGCATTTTAACCCGTGCGTGGCAATTCGAACTGCCGCCAGTATTTCGCTGATAGTTGCCGGAGCGATGGCATTTCATTGGTTGATTCTGTTTGACCAAGGTTTTTTTGCCTCCGCACACTAGTCCGACCAAAGCAAAATTATCGCCAGTTCGAATTCGGTTCTACTCATCATTTCCATTTATTTTCATTCGTAGAGAGTCAAACCAGCAATCACTTCAACCCTTTTAAAAAGAAATGACTTGATCATGAAATATTTCACCCCAACCCATCAGATTTGCTGCGTTGCGATTTCGATATTCGTAACCATATCGCATGAATCGCTCAATGCCGACTTCATCAATTATCCCGATCTCAGCGGAGCCACTGTGGAATTCGAGTCGATCTCAGAGTTTTCATTGCACGTCGGTGCTTTGTACGGAGATCCTTTTGTCAATGGCGATACAATTAACTTTCCCGGAACAGGATTTGCCGTTCAAGCGACCAATGGCGTCATCGATTTAGTCAATGGACGATTGGATATGACCATTACGGCGAAACCTGGAACGTTGATCGATTCAATTACGTTTTCAGAATTCGGGTCGTACTTTCTGTTTGGATCGGAAGCAACCGTCGTTTCAGGCGCGGTTGCGATGCTTATGGTTGACGGCAATAATCTGTTCGACGACATGACTTTTTCGACATCGATTCCTGGCAACAGTGCATTTGCCGATTCGATGACGGTTGCATTCGCCCCGACGGATCAGGTCAAGTTGGTCTACGATAGCAGGTTGCTTGCGTTTGCCGGTATTGGAAGCGCCGCTTTCATCGATAAATCGCTTATTCAAATCTCCGTGGGTACGTTCACGGTTATTCCGGAGCCAAGCTCGCTGGTCACAATGGCACTCGGAGCGTACATCGCCTTGGTGGCCGGGTGTCGACGTCGCAACCCGGCGAAGAATTTTTGCCGAAGTCCTTTGATTGCATCGCAGGAATAAGTGAAGTTTTTGATTCAGATTGGTGGATGTGCCAAAACCCGCTTTCCATCGATGCCTGCACTATGCGAAAGGATAGGCAAGCTGGGGATTTTTTGGTCTGTTAAGAGACGGTTAAAATTTTAAAAGTTCGCCGCAGCAAACAAATTGCTGAGCAACTGGTCATCCTGCAAAATGATCCGGTAACACTGACGTTGCCGGTTTTTTTTGTGGTGCATTCCACCCGCAGATTAGCTCCGTTTTTTTGAACGTAACCTCTCCTGATTTTTTCATTTGAAAACCGGTGCCAAACAGTGTACAACACGGTGCGACAGAAGAACGCGTGATGTTGAGTTGGATTTTTGTCAATTAGGGCAAACAAAGTCAATGTCTTCACGTAAGAAATGACGACTCGTTTCATGTCTGTCACGGAAAGAGAAGGGGTAAAGGGATGAGCAGAGATGGGCGAGAACCCGCCAAAGCCACCGGTGTGTCGAGCGGGCAAACACCGCAGTTGATAAAATGGAATGAGATGACTGCATCTGGAAACGGTCAAGTTTCCAAAGATAAAAAGAACAGCCCAGCTATTGAGTCAGAATTATTGCAGAGAATTCAAAATGATCGTTCGTTGGCGCTGACGATTTCAATGTTGGAGCAGGCGATCGTATATGCCCATGATTGCCATCGCGCCACATGGGATTTTGCCGTCGAGATGTCGGATATGCAATCTGCCGGCGTTTCCACCGATAAAATTCGCTGGCTTGTTGGAAAGGGGATTGTGGAACATGCGCTCGAAGTCACCCCTCCCGGCAATACCGGGCGAGCTTTCGAAGCCATTGGCAGCTTTACATTCAGTCAGCGCTCTTGTTTCGTTCTCACTCCTTATGGACTCAAGGTCGCATTGGAACTGAATGAGCAAATGTCGTCTGATGATGGTTTGGTGCCCGGAATCAATCGGACACCGGACTCGCGGCGATTGGCGAATTCGGATTCCCCCTTATGGGACGCAGCCCGGCATGAACTGCGAGTTGGTGAAATTGTGGTGAAACGGTTTAAAGGACGAGCAGCTAATCAAGAAGCAGTTCTCAACGCGTTTCAAGAGGAAAACTGGCCGGCGCGTATCGACGACCCCCTGATCCCACTTCCAGAAATCGATGCGAAACGACGCTTAAGCGACACGATCAAGTGTTTAAACCGCAAACACGTGCATTCGTTAATTCGCTTCAGTGGCGATGGGACCGGTGAGGGGATAATCTGGACGCGCGTTGACAGGAAATGACCTTCGGCTGATTTCGCGACCGTCGATCTCGCAATGCCAACGTTGACCACGCAGAAATCGTCGCACCACGAACAACTGAATTTACGTTCAATTGAGCCGACGTAAGATTGAACGTCAGGTGCGCGACCTGGTTGAATCCGCTGATTCAGACAAAACCTCAGCGGTCTGATGGATGACGCGACCCGCTTCGAGACAGGCCTCGATCGTCACATCCGAATGGGTGACAGCTCGGACATGGCAATGACTGAACGGATAGGTCCAAACGCCGTGGTCATAAAGGCGCTTACAAAACGTCGGAGCATCCGCCAGTCGCGAGTCGACACGAAAAATTACAATATTCGTATCGACGTGGTCTGGTTCCAACTGCAAACCGGGCGCTTGCTGGATGGCGTCCGCGAGTACCTGCGCGGCGGCATGGTCGTCAGCTAAGCGATCGATGTGATGCTCAAGTGCATAAAGTGCTCCGGCTGCGATAATTCCAGACTGCCTCATCCCTCCGCCAAACAGCTTGCGGTGACGCCGTATGATCGGAAGCATTTCACAGGGTCCAACGAGTGCCGAGCCGACCGGAGCTCCCAATCCCTTGCTAAAACAAACGCTGATCGTGTCGAACTGGCGGCACCAGTTGTCGGCCGGGATTCCCGTTGCGACCACCGCATTAAACAACCTCGCTCCATCGAGATGTGTCTTAAGGCCATGTTCCTTTGCCCAACCGCAAATCTGCTCAATGCCTTCCAACGGCAGGATGACGCCTCCCCCTTTGTTGTGCGTATTTTCCAATGCTACCAACCGAGTCCGCACTGCATGTTCGTTGTCAGGTTTGATCTGTTGTTCCATTTGTTCACGCGTCATCACTCCATCAGTGCCTTGAATGGTGTGAGCGATAACACCCGACAATTGCGCGTAGCCCCCCTGTTCGTAGTTGTAAATGTGGCAGCCGGACTCGCACAATATTTCGTCACCAGGTCGGCAGTGATACTTAATCGCCACCTGGTTGGTCATGGTGCCGGAAGGCATAAACATTGCTGCCTCTTTTCCGAGCATCTCTGCGATTGTCTTCTGAAGCCGGGCTACCGTGGGATCGGTATCGATCACGTCATCATGGACGTCGGCATTGGCCATCGCACGACGCATTTCAGCGGTCGGTCTCGTCAGTGTATCGCTTCGTAAATCAATCATCGAATTTCCCAGGAACTTATAGCCAGATCAGCATTTCAAAACGCGATTGCCGGCGTGATGCAATCCAGGCCGGATGTCTCACAAACTTGGTCGATGGGCGTTACTTCGTTGGGTGGATCGTGGGCAGCGCCCGACATCTTCACGTCGAATTCGTCTTAAGCATTCTTTGGCCGGCCCCGACATTGTGAAGGACGCCGCCGCCTAATGAATGACGGTAACCATCAAAGTTGGCCAAAGGCTTCCAATGCCCGATCGATATGCTCATCGGATAGTGCCGCTGAGACCTGCACTCGTAGTCGTGCCTCGCCTTTGGGAACGACGGGAAAACCAAATCCGATGACCATCACACCCAATTCAAATAAACGTTTGGATTTTTTGATCGCTTCGGCTTCGTCTCCGATCATAATTGGAATGATGGCGGTTGGCGACGGAGCACAATCAAATCCGAGCTCAGCGAATCCTTGTCGCATTCGAGCGACATTACGGTGCAATCGTTGCACGATGCTAGGATCGTTCTGTAAAACTTCAATTGCCTTATTCGCGCTATAGGCGACCGTTGCCGGTAGCGCATTGGAGAACAAGCTTGGACGCGCGCGTTGCTCTAAAACCTCAATGGCTTTGCTTGAAGCGGCGACATACCCACCAGCAGCACCGCCCAGTGCTTTGCCTAACGTGCCAGTAAATACGTCAATCTTATCCAGCAGGTCAAAGTGTTCATGGGTCCCCTTGCCGCACTGCCCGAGTACTCCGACACCGTGCGAGTCATCGACGATTAACATGGCTTCATATTGCTCGCAAAGCTGAACAAGTTCCGGCAAGCGTGCGACGTCCCCTTCCATACTGAACACCCCATCCGTCACCACCCACCGGCAACTGGCATCTGAGGTCTCCTTCATGCATTGTTCCAAATGTTCCATATCGCTGTGCCGGTAAACTTGTTTACGGACACTTTTGGCCATCAGTCGCAATCCATCGATGATCGAGGCATGATTGAGCTCATCCGACATCACGGCATCTTCGGGGCCGATCAACGTCGGAAACGTCGCCTCGTTCGCATTCCAGCAACTGACATAGGTCAATGAAGACTCGGCCCCTACGAAATCGGCGATACGCTGTTCAAGCCGTCGATGGCAATCGAGTGTTCCACAAATAAAACGAACGGACGCGGTGCCGGCGCCATAATCCTTGAGCCCCTGGATACCTGCTTCGATCACTTCCGGATGGTCGGCCAATCCCAGGTAATTGTTTGAGCAAAGCACCAGCACCTCACCTAGCCCGTGAATCTTGACAACGGGTCGCATCGGAGATGCAATACTGTAAAATGGCTTGAGCTGGCCGGAGTCTGACAGCGTATCGATCAGGTCCTTACACCGCTGGTCAAACTGGCGGTTTGGCATGTTAACGATTCCTGTTGAGGGATTTTAAGAACAACTTTGATGGCTTCGCCTGACTGCATCATGCGAAAACCATCCTCAAAATGTTCCATGTCTATCACATGGGTAATAATTGGCTCCAGATTCAAACGCCCGGACAAAAGGAAAGACTCCATCTGAAACCATGTCTCAAAGATACGGCGGCCATTGATTCCCAGAACCGTAGCCCCTTTAAAGATGATATCGTCGGCCAGATTAATCGAGATTTCATCGCCGGGGATCCCTAAAAAAGCGGCGGTTCCTCCGTCGGCCAATGCCGCAAACCCCTGACGAATCGCATGCCGATTCCCGCTCATTTCAAGCAGCACTTCAGGTCCATGATCGTTCGTTGCTTGACGAGCTTGCTCGGGCCAACTCTCATCGGTTGCCAAGTAAGCAACGTCCGCCCCAAGTTGCTTTGCGACCTCAAGTCGGTGTACGTCGATATCAGTCACCAGAATTTTTCCAGCACCAGCGGCACGAGCGACCGTAACAGCCATTAAACCGATGATTCCAACACCCGTGATCAACACGGATTTGCCACTGACATTGGCAGCCATTACCGTATGCACGGCGTTTCCCAAGGGGTCAAACACGGCAGCGATTTCATTCGGAATTCGTTCGTCGACAGGCCAAATGTTCTGTTCCGGTATCGCAACGAACTGTGCAAAGCATCCGTCGCGGTCGATTCCGATGATTTCGACGTTGCGGCAGATATGTCCATTCCCGGAACGGCACTGTTTGCACTTGCCACAAAAAATGTGCCCCTCAGCGCTGACTCGTTGTCCGATCGGAAACCGATCGACGTCGCTTCCAAGCTTGACAATATTGCCAACAAACTCATGGCCGGTCGTGATCCCGACTTTGATGCGACTTTGGCTCCAGCGATCCCATTCGTAAATGTGCCGATCCGTCCCGCAGATCCCTGCATGAGTGACGGCAACGAGAACATCTCGATTCCCAATCGGCGGGATCTCGACCTGGTCGCAAAACCACAGGCCGGGTTCGGATTTCAATTTTCGGATGGTTTGCATCGTCGTTGCTTGTTCCATTAATATTCCTTGAATGGAATCGGTGAGTTACCGCGAAGCCAATCGCCATTAAACCGTTGATCGAAGGTGGGCACGACCATAACAAATGCCATCCCGAAAGACAGATTTTTTCCAAGCACACTCTGCCCCATTATATGTCACGAGCGCGAGAACGACACCAGACACCGTGATGACGAAACTCGCACTGTTAGACCAATCCGGATCACCCAACCCAGGACCACGCACGAGGTGTCCATGGGACATTGAATCGGGCCCTTGACTTCTGAGTCGGGCCAAGAAATCCCCGACCACGTGCGCTATATATTAAGCAGGTCTCGTCTGATTTTCAATCGGATCAATCGTTGACTTCGGTTTCCAAAAAGCGCGCAAGCCGATGAAAATCGCTCTCGGGCTCGATATGCCTTACTTTTGTGACAAGAGAAGCAGGATCGATTAAATTCTCGAACGGTTCATAATGCAATTCGAGTTGCCCTACAACCGAGACCATCACACCATTCTTCCGCTCTTCGACCAATGCCCGATACGCACCAACGCCCAACTGGCTCCCAAGCATCACATCAAACGCATGAGGTTTCGCGCATCTCGATTCGTAACCCAACTGTACAGCTTTTACGCTTCGAGTCCGTTTCGTTTGCTTCTTGTATTCCTTGGCAACGAGATCAGCAAAGGTGTTTCCTAGCTTGACTTCACCCACGGCAATATGCCCGTGGTCATCCCGCGGAATGTCTTTGACAAAACTCCAAGGAAGCAATTCGGCAAGACCTTCTGCAAGGGCAACCACTCCAAACTGTTTTCCTTCGGCTTCGCGAGCCAACATGGTCTTGACAATTCGCTGGATAACCCGTTCAAGCTTCATGACTGGCCGCTGAATCGTATTTCCATTTTCGTCAACCTGCGTTTCCAGCTCACGATAAACGTCCGTGATATCCTCGACACTAATCACCAAACTTGCTTCCCCAGCAATCGCAGCTCCATAGGCCAGCCACCCCGCACTCCGGCCCATGAGTTCGGCGATAAAATAGGCCTGACAAGCCTCAGCATCGTAAATCAGATTCCGAATCTCGCTCGCCAAAAACTCGACGGCTGTGAAATAGCCGAACGTAAAGTCAATTCCATGGTAGTCATTGTCAATGGTCTTGGGCAAATGGACGATGGCAATTTGCTCATCGGGCGCAGCATACTTCTCTTGAAAAAGCTTTAACTTATTTGCCGTCTTCAAGGTATCGTCACCACCAATGGATACGATCGCATCCACGCCAATCGATCTCAAACCATCGCAAGTATTCTTTAACGGCGCCACTTTTTCAGGATCATTTAATTCCTGCATTGAATTCACAAACTTTCCTGGATTTGCGCGCGACGTCCCAATCAGAATTCCTTGTGTATTTCGTGAGCGAGTCAAGAACTTATGTGTCACTTGGACGTAATGCGCTCCCTCGAGAAGTGGCGACTCGGAATGGTAATCAACCAAATTGGAATATCCATGTTTGATTCCAACAACTTCTGTTCCCGAACGGAGAAAGGAAGCCGCCGCCGCTGAGATCACGGCATTCGCTCCCGGTGCAGGTCCACCTGCGAACAAAATTGCAACTCGATTGAATCGGTGTAAAACTCTCTTCGGAGCATTCAGTGTATTAGCCATCAAGCCTACTTGTAAAAAATCGATCGGTCAT
This sequence comes from Pirellulaceae bacterium, assembly GCA_041748315.1. Classification (GTDB taxonomy): domain Bacteria; phylum Planctomycetota; class Planctomycetia; order Pirellulales; family Pirellulaceae; genus CALMEE01. The sequence goes on along the minus strand of JBGTDM010000352.1, from coordinate 35,470 downwards.
CCAAAACCGCATGACCGAACAGCAACCTCTTGATCCTCTGATGAAGCCGGGAATCACCTCGAACTAAAACGTCCCTATCGCTTGACAACCATCGACTGCATAAACCCAGGTCCCATGAACTGAAAAAAATTGTTTCGATGGCTGCTCGATACGTGCAATTCTATGGCAGGTGAAATCGCAATCAACCTCAAATCCAATGGCTAAGTTCAGTTGCCGGCGAACACCGTCGAGTTGGGCAACGTTGCTTCCCTTACGTCCAACTTTAGGGTTGATTACGCCATCATCGCGTTTCGAATCACAGTGAACCCCGGATACCGCCGCTTCGCGGCTACAACCTGCTTCGCGGCTACAACATACCGTCGTTTCGGGGCTTTCTCTTGTTCTCGTTTCAACGCAACACTCATTCGATAATCTCCTGCTCGAACACGTAGCGCGGGTCATATTCGATCCGATGACGTTTCAACATGGCGAGGAATTCTTTCTCATATGTTGTCCGCCGATGGTGTTCTTCCTGATTGTCGATGTAACGATTTACGGTCGGTGTTTGTGATTCACTGACAGAGAAGGCGGCAAAACCGGACTGCCATTGAACCGGAATTGTGACGTCCGAGCGATCGTTGATCCATCGCGAAGAATTTGACTTCAGAACGCGCAGAACATCCGAAATGGCGAGTGTTGGGCTGAGCTTCACCAACAAATGAACGTGGTCAGCGACTCCCCCAGCCCGCAACAACACGCCTTTCTGGTCAGCCAGAATTCCTCCACAATAGGCAAACAACTCCTGTCCCCATTCGCGGTGAATCGTCTGACGTCGGTATTTCGTCGAGTAAACAACATGAAACAGTAAGTTGGTAAAGGTGGACATGTCGTTACCCGTTGCCAAACTCGAAAGGAAAACCGAGGCCAGACAGATTATGTCCCCGCAACTGAAGTCGAAATTGTCGCTCCTTTCGATGGCGACGAACAGACGTTTCGAATCCAACCACCCATTTGTTCGCTTAATCCGCCGCGAGGTGAAATAAGAAATAGTCGGTTGCACATCGTCATTAAAGGGACTGACCTGTCGGCCTCGCAAGTAAAGTCAGAAATCAACAAAACTCTCGACCAAGTCGAGGCCTGTCGTACGACATTGGGCGGGCACAGGCCGCGTTCGGTTTAGGCCCACGTTGGCCATGTGACGCGAGTTCTGCAGAATCTTCGCGATGTACGCCAACATCGCATTGTGTTGTTACCAAATCGGTAGCTCAACTACTCATCCGCTCGAATATCGTAACAATGAATTAACTCTTGATCACGGAGATAGAGACGACCATTAACGACAACCGGGTGCACCCAGATTTTGCCTGAAGGCTTTCGCCGCTCAGTTTGCGGCTCAAGTGTAAATCGCCCCAATTCGTCCCAGCCAGATGAATCGGCTTTGATCATGACGATCTCCCCGGAGTCTTCCGCAACACAGATGAACTTACCATCCCCATAACCGATAGCTCCCTTGCCAAGATCGTTGCGGTTGCGCCACACGATCTCACCACTCTGCCAATCCTGACAGATCCAGCCAACAGAATCGGAGTAACCATAAACGTGACCATCCAGCAATATGGCACCGCCGTGATGATTCTTCATGACTTTGTTGAACCACTTAAACTCAACCTCATTTTCTGGTTGAATTTCGATTTGTTTGGAACCGATACCATAGCCGCTGGTTACATAAACTTTATTCTCATGGATGATCGGCGAGGGAATCACGGCATATGCCCCTGGCCAATCGGACGACCAAAGCAGCTCACCATTTGGGGCGACTCCCAAAATTGACTTGTTCATGAGCTGAATATACTGGGGACTTCCCTGAATATCCGCCTTACTGATGGAAGAATAGTGAGCGACCTCCGTGTTTCCCGACATCTGCCATTTCTTTTCGCCACTATGTTTATCGAAAGCCATAATCGCTCCCTGCATTCCGCCAGGAGTACAAATCAACTGGTCGCCATCGATCAAAACCGATTCACTATATCCCCAGCTGGGAATCTCACCGCCATACTGCTTGAGGTCAGTCTTCCATACTTCACGCCCGGAATCCGTTCTTAGGCAAACCAATACGCCATTAGCGTCTAAAGCAAATAAGAACTCGTCATCGATGGTTGGCGTGCTGCGAGGGCCACCCCCAAAATCATTTTCGTAACCACGCCCCGTTTCAGTCAACCAGATTTGACTCCCGGTTTCTGCATCCAGGCAAACGACAAATTGCCGATTGTTCTCTTGTCCCATCGTGAACAGTCGCCCCTCGACGACTGCAAACCCTGAATAACCCAATCCGCCCTCTGACGATACCCACAATTGCTTTGGCCCTTGAGCTGGCCAGCGGTCAAGCGTCGGTTTCGTTTCAGCAATGCCATTTCGATGAGGTCCACGCCATTGAGGCCAATTGTCGTCCCCCTGACCCTGGACGGCGCCGATTGAGCTAATTGCCGTAATAGCAAAACCGATGATCAAAGGAACCAAACCGCTTTTAATTGATGTATGTATCATGAGTGGTCTCGAGTCAAGTTTTAAAAAATTTCCATGCTGTTTGGGGGCGTTCCAATCGATCACGAAGTGTTGCGCCGACGATACCTCCCCAGTACGCTTAAGCGTAACAAGTTTCCATGTCGTTTAACAGGCTTGATGCCGACGACTCTGTTGCCTGACATACGTTGTGACCAGAATTCTCAAAATTCTTCCGTTGTATCGGTCGTGACCGAATCGACCAAACGACTTTATTGGCGTTCAGGATTCGACCGATCCAAATGGGTCTGAATGACCCGCCGAGCTTTTTCCAATAGCTCACTGACACGATCGGGTTGGTTAAATGCCTCGGCGGCAGTCTGTTCGATTGTTCGTCGAAATAACGGTGCACCCGGAACCACGGGAATCGGAAATTGGTTGTCACTGGAGGCCAGTTCCATAAATGGACGGACCAACGGATGTTGTTCCAAATGTCGTTGAAACAGGTTGGACTGACTGACCGTATAGGTCGGAGGAATCCACCCGCCCATCGCACAGAACTCGGCAGCCAATTCCGGTTGGTCCATTCCGATCCAGAATTTGATGAACTCCCATGCGCCAGCTTGGTTCCTCGCACCGCGGGGAACGACAAAGAAGTTGCCGTTTACCCAACCTGCGTTGGCACGTCCGCCATCTGGATACGGCAACGGGCAAACGCCAAACTCGGGTGCCGGTAGATTGCGTTCTTTTCGCTGTTCAAGTAACGCTTCGATGTCTCGAGTCCGCCATTGTCCGTCCATCACCAACGCGTAGCGCCCGACCATCGCATCGTCAGTCAAAGGGAGCAACGGGAAGCGTTTTCCTGGCAGCGATTGGTCACCTTGGCGAAACGCGGAAATCGTATCGGCACCATACCAACGACTGTATTGAGTCATCCAGTTCAATGTCGCCGAGATCTCAACGGAGTCGCAGGTAACTCTCCCCGACTCGGCGTCGAAAAACTGGCCACCAAACACATATCCCCAGGCCCACAATCGCCTGGAATCAGGCAAGTACCCATAAAACCGTCGCTCAATCGCCTCGTCCGGAGGCGCAATCGTCCGGGCGATATGGTCTAGTTCGGCAATGGTTTGCGGCGGTTGAAGTCCATATTGGTCCAAAATTGTTTTGTTATAGTAAAGCGCCCGAATATCAAGCCCATTGCATATCGCAAACAGGCGATTGTCGTAGGTCCCCAGTTGTTTTGCGGCTGGGAATAAATTCGCCTGAACGTCCGCAAGCTCATTTTCAGGGACCCATTCATCAAAGGGCAAGATCGCACCTCGATACGCCCAGTCTGCAACGATCGGATCATCTTGATTAACCAAGTCGGGTGGATCACCACCTGTAATTGACAGGTAGAGTTTGGCGTCAAAGTTGTTTCCCGGCATGGCAATTGCCCTGACATAGTACCGGCGCTGGGATCGATTAAAACGATCGACGAATTGCTCGACCACATCTCGGTCTTCCCCTCCCCAGAAATGCCAAAACACAATTTCCTCGCGGTCGGGAGGCGTAGGGGTGGTTGCTGGATGCCGCATCGCCATCCAACGCGTGCCAAGCAAACCCGCCAGGACACAGATGAACAACAGGACGATAACCCGGTTTGTATTCATCGTTCGGATCCCCTTTTAATCCTACAGCGCCGGCTCGATGCAAAGCTGTAGGCCAGCCTTTCCAGGCTGACGCCGTTTACCTGGTTTGTGCCAAACCGGGAGGATTGGGTCAGCCTGGAAAGGCTGACGTACATACCTTGCGCTAGGATTAAGGCGCTTGTTAAAATCGCTTGTGAATCGAATGCGACGTTTCCTGTTAAGACTGGTTCACTTGTCAATGTTGTGTTCGATAGTGGACCCAATGTTTCGACGTCCGAAACAACAAAATCGTGGCGACAACTAATCCGACAAACATCACCCAGGCCAATGCCGATGCATACCCCATGCGCAAATCCGAGAAGGCTGATAAAAATAAATGTAACGAAAACAGGTTTAATGATCCGGCCGGAGCCCCAGTGCCTTCGCTAAAAATGTAAATCGATGTGAATGTCTGTACGCTGCGAATCAAACCCATAACCAAATTGAAAAAGATCACCGGGGACAACATCGGCAGCGTGATATTCACAAATCGACTCCACCTTCCCGCGCCATCAATCTCAGCGGCTTCATAAAGAGACTTGGGAATATCACCGATGGCCGCCAGATAGATGACCATAAAGTTTCCCACGCTCCACAAACTGACCAAGATCAGCGCATCTTTGGATCCCATCAGTTTCAAGCCCCCCTTCCCCTGAAACCAATTCCAAATGGTCGTGACACCTTCACCGGAAACGGCTGATCGCGACTGGGTCAACCAGTTCTGGGCATCGATACCGATCCAGCTCAACAGGTAGTTCACCATGCCATCCTGCGGATCAAGCAACCACAACCAGAGGATGCTTGAAGCGACAATTGGCACCATCGCTGGCAGAAAAAATATTGTTCGATAAATAGCTTGACCACGGATTGGCCACGAAAGCATCAAGGCCAACCCGATTCCGATGAAAATGGATAGCGGCACTGAAATAGCCGCATAATAAACGGTGTTAAGTAATGCCTGTCCGGCGCCATCGCCGCTCGTCAACTCATTCGTTAACGTCTGATAGTTCTCCATGCCAACGATCTGAGGTGGATTGATCAAATCAAATTGACAAAAACTCCAGTACAGCGAGGCTGCAAAAGGATACAACAATAACAAGACAAATCCCACCAACCATGGGGAGGCAAAGAATATTCCGGCCCATGTCGACTTGTTATTCAATTTCTTTCCGCCTCGACCGAGAATTGCTTGCCTAAGGTATTTTTCGAAAATCGTTCCGCACCAGTTCCACGCGGGGTTCAATGCAATAGCGTCAAATGGCAAGTGGGGCTGATCGCTGGTTTCGCCCTTCGTTTTCCAATCCAACCGCTGCACGACCGGAAACACGACCCGATAGGGTTCCGTAATCAGTTATATCATGGCTTGCCCGGATTCAACTTCTCGAAGAGCATTGGTTGTACTGATCGCACCCGGCGTTCGGTCATTTTACAATATGATTCAACACAATCGATAGCCACATAATCCCGACCAAGCTGTCTTGCAACCATGGCCGTCGTGCCACTCCCCGAAAAGGGATCGAGGACGACACCGTTGGCTGGACACGTTGCCTTGATGCAGATCTCGACTAGCTGAGGAGGGAATACTGCAAAGTGTGCCTCGCGAAACTTGGAGAGCGAAATTGACCATACGGTCCTTTTGTTGCGGCCATGGGGATGAAATGCCTGGTCCCATCGACCATCATGCAGATTATTCGAGCCGCCGTTTTTTCCTTGTTCTGGCGTCCCACCTCGTTTGCCAAAGTGATTGCGTCCCCCCTTCATCAGGCTTTTGTCGCTAAACGTCACATGGGGCTCGCGAATCGCATCGGCATCATAATAGTACTCTTTTTCCTTCGTGAAAAAGAACACGTACTCGTGGTCGGTCGTGGGACGGTTTTTGACCGACGATGGCATCGCATTGGGTTTGTGCCAAATCACGTCGCTACGAAGATTCCACCCGTCATCCATCATCGCGATTGCAAACCGCCAAGGCATGCCAAGAAGTTGACCGTCATGGTATTTGTCCCCCAACACGACCCATATCGAACCGGCTGGTTTGAGTACGGATCGCAAGCCAGCGAAGGCGCAGACTAAGCGATCAACGTAAGCGGCTGGCGATCGCTCTTGCCCCAATTGATCGTGATGCCCATAGTCCCGTTGTTGGTAATAGGGAGGGCTCGTGACGACCATATCAATACAATGTTCCGGCAACGAGCTGATTATTTTGCCGGCGTCGCCACAGAGAACCTGATTTTTCCAGGCTGAGTTTGTTCTGACATTTTCAGCCATTGCTTAAGCTACCCTGCTAGGATGTTAACAACATCGTATGTCAAAGCGCCGGCTCGTTCTGGGGGCCAGTTGCTTCGGTCATTTCTGCAAACGAGGTTTCAGTTTCCCACAAAATGATCTTACTCACGCTGATTCGCCTTTGAGAATTACGCACGATTTCCGGGGCGACGTACTCCATCAAATAGCGAACCATGTTTTCGGCTGTGGGATTCCACGGAATCAGGAACAGTTTATTTGGCTGTACTTGCTTGACAGCATCGATCGCATTCCTGTCAAACTCCGCAAGCACAAACCCATGGTCCCAATGTTGATCGATCCAATACTTAAACAAATCGCGAAGTTGTACAAAGTCGATGACTCGACCGACTTCATCCAATTGTTCCGCCGTTACGTAAAGCTGCAACCGGTAATTGTGTCCGTGAAGGTTCTCGCATTTCCCACCATGACCCACCAATCGATGGCCGGCACAGAAATCGATTTGCTTCATAATCGTTATGGACATCAAACAACCCTCACGTCCGCAGTTTCGGATTGTCAAGATGTCGCGTGGTGTCGCGACGCGTCTTCTTCGCGAGATTCATCTCCAATGACTCGGCAAGATTAACGCCCGTTTGATTTGCCAGACAGATGACGACAAACAGAATATCAGCCAGTTCGTCAGCTAGCTCGGGTTTAGATTCTTCGACCTTCCAGCTCTGGTCACCATACTCACGATTGATAATTCGCGCAAGTTCACCAACTTCCTCAACTAACTGGGCCAAGTTGGACAATTCAGAAAAATAACGAACTCCGATTCCTCGAATCCACTCGTCGACGCGATGTTGAGCCGCAGCCAGCGTTAAATCGTTGCCTGATTGGGTCATATACTAAACGTTCAATGGGTTCCCTATCGAAATCACCGATTCATTTGGTGATTGTAAACTTTGGTGGTTTAAGTGGAAGAGGAATGATTCTTCGTCATACGAGCCGCAACCTTAAACCTGGGTGAATCCCTGCTCCAATTTAGGCGATGGACCTATCTAATTCCAGACGCCTTGGGAATTTGTTCGGTATTGGCGCCGTATTCTGAACTGTTGTATGCCGCGACGCCCCACGAAATACTCGACTTGAACGACAGGGGACGCATCCATATGACTGAAATCTTTTCCAGGTTAGCATCTGTACGCTTGCGGTCGATTTCACCTTCGATTCGAATGGAACGATCCTTACCAATTTGTTACGCGAATGCATGTGTTACGGGTCAATCTTCTGAGAATTTGTTTGGTATAGCGTGAACATAGTCCTTTATTATCAAGCGACTCAACGGCATCTTGATCAAATTCGGCAGGCAGCACCCGGCGCGTCTGTCTCCGTTGCTGACGGAGAATCACTCCCCCAATTGTTAATGGAAGCGGATATCTTTTTTGGTCATGCGAAGGTCGCGGTCGATTGGTCACAAATCGTTGAAAGTGGCAGATTGGGCTGGATTCAGTCGTCGGCGGCAGGCCTTGATCACTGCTTGACGCCATCGGTGAAGTCCTCGGAAATCCTGGTCAGCAGTGCGTCAGGATTGTTCGCCGACCAAGTTGCCGAGCAGGCGATGGCGTTGCTCCTCGGACTGATCCGACGCATGAACTTGTTTTTCCGTGCGCAACTGGTCAGGCACTATCAGCGATTGGCGACAGATGATTTGCACGGGAAAAAGATTGTCATCATCGGAGCTGGGGGTAACGGTCAGAGAATCGCTCAGGTGCTCCGGCCATTTCGCCCGCAAATTTCCGCAACAGACTGTTTTCATGACCAGAAGCTGGACGACATCGACCGGTTGGTTCCGCCTCATGCGTTGTTGGAGGTCCTCAGCGAATCGGAAATTGCAATTGTGACGTTGCCGCTCACCGAACAAACTCGATGTTTATTCGGCGACCAGGAATTCGCTGCGTTGCCCGCCGGTTCCTACTTAATCAATGTTGGACGAGGCGAAGTGGTTGATGAAAGGGCACTCATCGCGGCCCTGCAACGTGGACATCTAGCAGGCGCAGGCCTTGATGTTGTGGAACTGGAGCCGTTGCCGGCAACCAGTAAACTATGGGATTTTGATAACGTATTGATTACACCGCATGTCGGTGCACAGTCCAAATCACGAATCGACGATGTCACTAATCTGTTCTGCGAGAATTTGCAACGCTATCGGCAGCGTCAACGGCTCATCAATCAAGTTGATAAAAAATTGGGATTTCCGCGACCAGAAGACCGTTTCCAAACCCGATTCTCGTCCTGAGCTTTCGCCTGTTCAGGAACCGTTTTAAACTCCAATTCTCTCTCGCCTCCAGGTCGCTGAGTTTGGCCATAGATGTTGGCAGCTCATCAATTGAATACATGCCGTTCGAGTTTCGGATCGGTCAAATCGCAAATTGGTCCGAAATTTCTCGAAGATAGTCCAAGGCACCTTCCAACGATGTTGTCTCAACGCCACAGACCCTCCCGGCGCGATCGCACCTGCTTAGCAACATCAGTTCCTCGAAGCTTTCGTCGGCACGCAGACGTTGTTTCGCTCGCTCTCCGAGTGTTCCATCTGCGATCTTATGAGCATCCATATGATGCCTGATTAACCAAGCCGTACGCGGTGTTACGAAATCCTGGAGGGCCTCCAACCCTGCGTTGATATGATCCAAGGGGTCGATTCCCTTACCCACATCATGGAGGAGTGCGGCCAATAAAAACTCTTCGTCATAGGCGAGTTGATCCACGGCTCGATCAAACACTTGCAGGCTGTGGTAAAGTGCATCACCCTCGGGATGATAAAGACTATTCTGTTTGACGTTGTCGAGGGGTAACAATAAGGAATAGTAAACCTGGAATCGATCGGCGATCCCCTCCGTCCGTTGCAATTCCGCGTCCAAGTCGATGTTGTCATACTCGGTTTTCAAAAACTGTTCAAGCTCAGCGACGCTCGCGCGCTCGATCGCCTTGCCGGTAATACTGCTTCGAAAAACATGACTCATCATGCTCCGCGCATAAATCGACAACTCAAATCTGAATCGGTCTTTGATAAACAGGTGTTGGAAAACTTGAGGTCGACCATTCTTAACGACTCGTTTACGAATGAGTTCGCTGAATATTCCATGGTACTCCAATTCTGCTCGTATCGACTCGACGGAATCAGCGAACAAGTGCAAATCGATATCGGATCCATGACGAATGTGACCGGTTAACACACTCCCGATTAATTTTGGATGAAACCGATGGAGAATCCGCATCACTCGCAGTGCTTCCAACCGCATCTCACAAAGGAGGTGCTGAGCCTTATCCCCTTCGTGAATGTTGGCAAGAATTCGAATCTGGTCGCGAATTTCGATGTTGCTGGGAAGATCCGCAGGCTTCACCCAGCCTTTCTGAACACTGCGGGCCGCCTTCATCTTCGCACGGTAATATTCCGTTTCCTCACGAAGATACAGCATCCGAGCCGCTTGCCAGGCGATCTGCTGCCGAACTTTAGATTGACTCATTCACGGCGCCGGAAGGTTCACGGCGGTTGAAAAAACAAAAACCATTCAGAACTCTCCTGCCCTGACGTTGGCATTGGAGTGATCCAAATTATAGAAAGGATGAACCTCGCGATCAACCGGAATTGAGTTGCTAGTGCAACGACAGGGAAATCCGCACCGCCAACTCGCAAAATCGCTCTACCAATGACCAATGGCAATGACCAATGACAATGACCAATGACGCTGCGACCAACTGCAACACCCGAGACCCAATCAGTAGCACCAAATCGAGTGGTAGGCGATCAAGCCCGCTAAGTTCAATTCAGGCGGGTAGACAATCCAAACGTAAAAAAATGCCGTCGTCTGGAGTCGTCGGTCCGGCAGCGTTGTCCGTCACGGAGCTTCGTTGATAGGCGCGCCCCGAGCCGACACCGCCTCGCCTCAAATTCCGGCTTGCGGTACTTCACGGCTTCCGCAATGCACACGATCGTTAGCCAAGCCACTGTTTTTTCACAGCACGTTCCATGCTGGTCCAAAGTCCTTCGTGTTTAAGAGTAAGATTGACCATTTTCAACCGATACGTTTTGGAAGCTCGTTGACAACCCGGCATCGACCTGTGAGGGTCTCCGTTTTCGCGGTCGCTTGACGGGAAAGCCATTCAAAGATTTGATTTTTTCGTGAATTTTTAGTGGCCTTAGCGCATTCGGCATTGCATTTAAACAGTTGTTTAATACACTTGTTTAAATCGGATTTTTGAAAGAGTGATATTGGGCAACGATTCAACGAAAACCAAGATTCTTTTAGCGGCTGGGCCAATATTTGCGGAAAAGGGGCTACGGCGAACCACAGTGCGCGAAATTTGCGCGGCCGCAGAGGTCAATTTGGCTAGTGTGAATTATTATTTTCACGATAAAGAGTCGCTGTATTTGGAAACGGTTCACTATGCTCGGGCGAAACAAAATACCAGGTTTCCTTTCCCGGATTGGGAATCCCATACGAGTCCTGAACATCGGTTGCGGGGCTTTGTGACCACGCTCTTGCAAAGAATTACGGTTTTACAGGAGGCGCCTTGGCAAGTTCGTCTGATGATGAACGAAGTACTCAACCCGACCGACGCTTGTCGCACACTTGTCCAGGAATATTTCCAACCTGTTTTCGAACGGTTGTTGACGATCGTGGACGAACTGGCGGTCGGCAAACTACCTTCCGACGTCCGAACAAAGTTGGGTTTTGCGATTGTGGCTCAATGTTTGTTTTATCGTTATTCCAACAATGTGGCTTTGATGTTAATCAAGCCAAGCGACCAAGTACACTTTAATATGGAAGCCCTTGCAGCCCACATCAGCGATTTTTGCATCGTCGCGATCAAACGGGGGCACTGGGAGAATGACGCTTCACAGACTGCATCGGGATTTACTCGTTAGTTTCAATTTCATACCAAGAGTTTCGAAAATCTGTTTATGTCAACCGTTGATCGACAATCTCAGCAGGCTATTCCGACATTGCCCCCGCTGATCAAGTACGGAATCTCGGCGCTCATTTTTGTTTTGGGTATTGGCGGCATGATTGGATTGTCGGTACTACGAAAGCAACCTGAAACTCAGGCAACCGATTTCACGACCCCCTTGGTTACAACGGTTGAAGCGATTGAGTTCGATGGGCAACTGGAACTTACGGTGAGCGGACAAGTGGTTCCCTACCGTGAAACTCAGGTTGCGACTCAGGTCTCTGGAATTATCGCCAGCAAATCGGAATGCACGGAAGTAGGCAACTTCGTCACCCAAGGGGATACGTTGCTGACCATTGACCAGGAAAATCTTTTGCTGGACAAGCAACGATTGGATGCCGAGTTGGGTCAATCCGAGGCGATCTTAGCGGAGCTGAAGGTTGAAAAACTGGGTGCGGAACGCGACATTGATCTGGCCAAAGAAGAGGTGGCACTTCTCAATTTAGACAGGGATCGCAAGCTTGCGCTGCGAGGTTCGGTCTCCCAAACGGCAATCGACCAAACTGAACGAAATCTCATTATCGCAAGAAAAACGTTGCAGTCCCTGGAAAACAACTATTTAATGATGCATGCCAGGGAAACCCGATTGCAAAGTGGTATCAATTTGGTCCAGGCATCACTGAAGCGAGTTGAACTGGATATCTCCCGGACAACCATCACCGCGCCCATCTCAGGCGTGATTGTTTCAGTTCCGGTAGAGCAGGGGGACTATCTGATGGTCGGTGGTGCCGTCGCAACCATCAACGACACGACCCGAGTTGAAGTCGAGTGTAGTTTACGGCTGGATCAATTGGAATGGCTGATCGAGCACAGTTCGGTTGACTTGAATCAACCGGAAGATGCCTTTCAATTGCCTCGTACTCCCGTTGAAATCGTGACGAATCAGGGAGCTGATGCGGGAGTTTGGCGTGGGGAGTTGAGTCGATATGACGGGATGGGGCTCGATCAACGCACAAAGACCGTCCCGGTCAGAATTGACGTGCGAGAGCCAGTCGTGGAAACGGCTCGAGGTCTGCGGGCGCTCGTCCAAAATTCGCTGGTCAAAGTCAAAATAAAAATTGAAACCAATCATGGCCAGCAGGCGAACAGGTTTCTGGCCTTTCCGGCATCGGCCATTCAACCCGGAAATTACATTTGGGTTGTCGAGAATGGTTGCCTGAAAAAGTGCCATGTGAGGATCGTGAATCAACGGGCGGGAAATGGAGCCAATGGAACACGGGACTTAGTCGTTGTGTTAATGGACAGCGAACTCAAAGTTGGAGACAAAGTCGTCGTTTCTCCGGTTACTCAGCCGATTGTTGGAGCCAAGGTTCGAGAAGTGAATGCATCATGAAACGAATCGTTCGTTGGGCTATCCAAAATTCTCCGGCAATGAACACGATGTTGATCGCGACACTCCTCGTCGGTGCCGTAAGCCTGACCATTATGCGTCGCGAGATATTTCCAGAGTTTGAGTTAGAGATTGTCCTGGTAACCGTTGCTTATCCAGGTGCCAGTCCGGAAGAAACGGAAAAGGGCGTTTGCGAAAAAATTGAGGCTGCCGTCAAGGATGTCCAGGGGATCAATCGGTTGACTTCAATTGCACGGGAAGGTGCGGGTTTCGTCGTTCTCGAGCTGAGTAACAACGTCAAGGATGTACAGAAAATCCTCAATGATATTCGCTCGGCCATCGAACAAATCCCCAGTTTCCCTGAAACGGCTGAGGATCCGAGCGTCAAACAAATCGTGTTCCGAGCTCCAGCCATTAACGTAGGGATCGTTGCGCCGAAATCGACCGGACTTGATTCACTTACGTCCGAACTTCACTTGCGAGAATTGGCAGAACAGGTTCGCGAAGATATTCTTCAATTGCCTCCTGTGCGACCGGAGGGAATCCGAGGTCTGTTTTTTCCACTGATTGCCTCGCAGTCTCGCCCCGCGATTTCTTCTGCCGAGATTATTGCGGCCCGCGACTATCAAATCGATGTAGAAATTCCCGAAGAGAATTTACGGAACTATAACCTGAGTTTGGAACGCGTTGCTCAGATTATCCGATCACAGAACATGGAATTACCGGGTGGGAAAATGGAGACTCCCGCCCAGGAGCTTTTGTTGCGAGGTCAAAACCGGCGAGAATGGGGTAAGGACATTGAAAATATTATCGTGCTGTCGCAGCCGAATGGCGATGCGCTGCGACTAAGGGATATCGGAGCTGTCAAAGATGCTTTTGCCGATACGACTTCTGAACACCTGATTGACGGGCGACCCGGCCTGGTTATTCGCGTCTCGCGCACCGCCGATGAAGATATGTTGACCGTCGTTGATACGGTCAAGGATTTTGTAGCCAAAAAGCGGCTGCCGGAAGGTTACGAAATCAAAGTTTGGCAGGACCTTTCCATCGATGTTCGCGATCGAATTGAACTTTTGTATCGCAACGGCATGCAAGGACTGATTTTGGTCTTTATCGTTTTGGCTCTGTTTCTGGACCTTCGGCTGGCGTTTTGGGTTGCCTTGGGTATTCCAGTTTCAATTTTGGGAGCTGGTTTTGTGCTGCTATTGCTCGGGCAAACGCTCAATATGCTCTCGATGTTCGCATTTCTGATGGCCTTGGGAATCGTCGTCGACGACGCGATTGTCATCGGTGAAAACATCTATACCAAGCGTAGTCATGGGCTACCGTTTACCAAGGCTGCCATCGAGGGAACTTGCGAAGTGCTCCCCAGCGTGATTGCGTCGGTAACCACGACGATTATCGCGTTCCTGCCGTTGATGTTTATTACGGGGGTCATGGGAAAGTTTATCGCTGTCATGCCGGTCGCCGTCATCGCCATGCTGATTATTTCTCTGATCGAAAGCACGTTCATTCTCCCCTGTCATCTAGCCCATGACCGCAATTTGTTCATGCGCATGTTCGGCGGAACACTCTATATTTTTAAATTCTTGCTTAAACCCTTTCAGTGGGTGAATTCATCGGCTGATCGATTGATGCAATTCATGATCGATCGATTTTATACGCCACTTCTTCGTTTTTCGATCGGTAACAATTCTGTCGTCGTTTCAATCGCCGTTGCATTTCTGTTATTGTCCATGGGATTTGTGTTCTCAAATATCGTACCCTTTGAGGCGTTCCCAAAATTGGATAGCCGCAACATCTCCGCCACGATTGTTTTCCCTGATGGAACTGCATCTCCGTTCGCACGGAGCGCGACCGAGGAGTTGGAAGCTGCGTTATGGCGAGTCGACGACAAAATCAAACAGCAAGCAGGAAAGAGCGTCATCGATGTAATGTACCGTCGAATCGGTGAGGTTAGTGGAGGTGGTGCCAATCCGACCGGAGTAACCAATGGCAGCCATGTCGGAACCGTGGAAGTCGAACTGGTTACCACTGACGAGCGTGACATCACCAGCGAAGAAATCATCAGCATGTGGCGCCAGGAAATGCCAGAAGTCGCTGGAGTCGAGGTCATTAAGTTCGGCGCTGCAGCCATGGGACCAGGGGGAAATCAAATCGAATTTCGATTGTTGGCGGTCGGTGAGTCCGCCAAATTTCTCGAAGAGGCGGCCGACGAATGTAAAGCTTACCTCGCCACGAAACAAGGGGTCTCCGACATCGAGGATGACTCGCGACTTGGCAAGGTCGAAATGATGCTCAAATTAAATGCTGAAGGGCAAGCGTTGGGGTTGACCGAGGAGCAACTTTATCGCACCGTGCGCGGAAGCTATTTCGGACAGGAGGTGATGCGTCTGCAACGGGGAAGGCACGATATCAAGTTGATGGTTCGGTATCCCGAAGAGCAACGACGTTCGTTTGCAAATTTTGAAGAAATTCGCATCCGTGACAGTGATGGGAATGAGATCCCACTGACCAAGGTCGCCGACATCCAATTTCAACGTGCCTATTCCGAAATCAACCGACTCAATCAAAAGCGTTCGATCACCGTTACCGCAGATGTCGACAAACAAACTGGGGCGAACGCAGCGTTAATCATCGAAGAAATGAAGGCCAAGTTTCTCCCCCAACTGTTGGAAAAATATAAGTTAGCAAAAGGTGCTACGATGTACGTGAACTGGGAAGGACAAGCCCAGCAAACGACCGAGTCATTCTCAAGTATGCTCGTTGGGTTTGTGATCGCCATGTTTTGCATGTACATCTTACTCACACTTGAGTTTCGTTCTTACCTGCAACCGGCAATTATTCTGGTAACCATTCCCTTTGGTTGCTTTGGAGCCATTATCGGGCATTGGTTGATGGGACTCGAACTGACGCTTTTCAGCTTTTTTGGTTTGGTTGCGCTGACGGGTGTGATCGTCAATGATTCTATCGTGTTGGTCGATTTCATCAACCATCGAATTCGCGATGGAATGCCCGTTAATCAAGCACTCATCGAGGCTGGTCGTCGTCGATTTCGACCGGTTGTTTTGACCTCCTTTACCACCATCGCGGGGCTGTTTCCGATTTTGTTGGAGCGATCGTTTCAAGCTCAAGTTCTGGTTCCGATGGCCGCCAGTCTGGTATTTGGATTGGCGGCGGGAACTCTGTTTATTCTGGTTCTGGTGCCGGTGTTCTTCCGAATTTATGCGAAGGTATCGTTGCTCGATTCGGGATCACCGGTTGATGCTGGAATCAAACAGATGGTTTAAGCTCTACACGCCAACGAGTGAATTTGTCGCTGCGACCCGTTGTCGAATGTCGAAATTGCCCTAACATACCGATTCGGGGCCAATGCCGATTACATCGCCGGGAGAATCGCAGGTTGTGGCTCGCTTAATTCGCTAGAGCTCGCTTAATTCGCCAGATAGGAGTACCGCAAATGTCGATTGTACAGATGGAGCAAGTTTTGGTCATACCCACCGATCTATTTCACTCCCTGGGTTATTTTCAAGGGTTTTCGCCAGCTACAGGCAAGTATTTGACGGAATTATTCAACCCGTCGAACACTCGATATATGCCCCGGGATGAAATGGAAGCGGACCCGGAATTTAAACAACTCATCCCCTACGTAATTTTCCGGCACGTTGATTCGGACGGTCAGATCTCTGTATTGAGGTATCTGCGAGGAAAGGGTCAGGGTGAAAGCCGTTTACACAGCAAGCAGAGCATTGGAATCGGCGGGCATATCTCGACACTCGATGCCGCCGAGACGTCCCCCTATGTGGAGGGAATGCGGCGCGAATTGGAGGAAGAGGTCGATATTCAAACTCCGTACACACAACAATGCGTAGGTTTGATCAATGACGACACCAATGACGTCGGACGTGTCCATTTGGGAATTGTCCACTTGTTTGATGTTGAAACGCCGAAGGTCCTCGCCAAAGAACGTGACATCATGGATTGCCGTTTTGTCGATTTGGCGACAGTCGCGAGTGAGCGGAACCACTTGGAGAGCTGGTCACAAATCTGTTTTGAACATCTTTTCAAATTTTGATCACCGGCTTGGAAATAGGCCGTCCGGCGATATCAGGGCGGATACGTTTCGACTGGGACGATTTCACCGCGAATAGACGGGATTTTTGTGGAATTAGCCTTCACTTTTGCCAAGGAATCGTATATTTTATTGGTATTACGAACTTCATGAACATCCCTTCTGGAGAAAGACTGGAAATGGGTTTAACATTAACCGAAAAAGCTGCTGCTGAAGTCAAAAAAATCATCACCGAACAAAACGTGGAAAATGGTTCCATGTTGCGCATTGGCGTTACTGGAGGCGGTTGCAGTGGACTAAACTATGACTTGCGATTCGATTCAAATTTTGACGCGACGAACGACAATCGCTTGGAACAACACGGTGTTACAATCATTGTCGACAAAAAGAGCGAGCTGTTTTTGGACGGAACGACTGTCGATTTTTACGAAAGCATCGAGGCTCGCGGATTCCAGTTCCACAATCCGAACGCTGTGAAATCGTGCGGTTGCGGACAATCATTTCAAGCTTGAGGCATTTCAAGCTTGAGGTTGACATACTGAGCCATGTGAGTGGCGAACCGATCGCGGAACGGTTCGCAATGGCGTTATTCACATCCCTTGAGAAGTGAAGAAGGTTACTCCCAAACGTTGTTCGAACATGATTAGCCGAGCTGAGCTCGGCTGTTATTTTGCGCGGCGCAAATCTCGCTGCGGTGTCAAATGAGGTCGCAACGATCATCTTGAACAGAATTTCGAGTCGAACTTTATCGGGTTGTTACGGTGGCGGATCAATCAATTTCAACGAATGGAACCACGCTTGGGCCACCGGACCCTAACGCAAAATTACCTGAATAGCCGTCCCTGCTTTTGGATCATACTCCCGTCTGGTTAGGCACAATTCCGGCCTCAAGTTTTTCATCATTTAGTGCGCTACCTTCAGGAAAGTGATTCGAATGGCCTTACCAGAGAACCAGACGCTGATCCTGCTTGGGCGCTCAAAGAAAGTTGTGTAACCTAAATTGACCGATAACTACTCACCACAACCTGAAACACCCGACTATAAGGGAACCTATGCCTTCGTAAGCTTGGGGTGCCCAAAAAATACGGTCGATAGCGAACGGATGATGGGCTTACTGAAGCTGGATGGATACCGACTGGTCGGCGAACCCGAACATAGCGACTTTGTAATTGTAAATACTTGTGGGTTCATCGAAAATGCCCGCAAGGAATCGTTCGCATCGATTGATGAAATGATCGGTTTGAAAAAGCAAGGAAAAACCCGGGGAGTGATTGTCACCGGATGCCTCGCAGAACGCCAAAAAGAAGCATTGTTGCAGGATCGCCCTGAAATTGATTCCTTGGTCGGTGTGTTCGGGCGAGAAGAGATCACGCGAGTTGCGGATCGGCTGATGGGCAATATGATCGAACAGCGTTCGGTATTTCAACCGGCGTCGATTCGCACTCTGCCCGACACCGACCGGTTGCGAATTACGCCCAAACATTTTGCCTATCTAAAAATCTCTGAGGGATGCGATCGACTCTGCACCTTTTGTGCGATTCCGAAAATGCGAGGGAAACATATTTCAAAACCCTTTGAAGAAGTGATTGCCGAGGCGCGACAATTGGCGAGCCAGGGTGTACGCGAACTGAATATCGTGGCTCAAGACACGACCTATTATGGCATGGACATGTACGGGAAGCCTCGCTTGAACGAACTGTTAACCGCACTCAACGAGATTGAGGGGTTGCGCTGGATTCGCCTGCTTTATTTCTATCCAATGTACATCGACGACCTGTTGATTCAGACGATTGCAAAACTCGACAAAGTCATACCGTACATCGATATGCCGCTTCAACACATCAATGACCAAATGTTGCGGCGAATGTCACGCCGTGTTGATCGAGCTGACACGGAACGAATTATTACCGATCTAAAAAACGGAATTCCTGAGCTTGTACTGCGGACCACCTTTATCACAGGGTTTCCAGGTGAAACGGACGAACAGTTTGATGAACTAAAGAACTTTGTTGCTGATCAACGTTTCGAACGCATGGGTGCCTTTACCTACTCCTTTGAGCCAGACACGCCTTCGGCAAAACTCCCAGATCAGGTCGATCCCGAAATCATGGAACAACGTCGGAATGAGCTGATGGAACTTCAACGCACAATTATCTTCGCAAGGAATCAAAGCAAAATTGGTTCGCAAATCACGGTTTTGATTGATCGGCCAATGCCGGAGGAACCGCATGTTTTCGTCGGGCGATCGATCGCTGACGCTCCCGATATCGACGGGTTGGTTTTCGTTACTGCGGACGATAAGCCTCTCAAGGCTGGAGATTTCATCGACTGCGAAATCGTCGCCTCGAATGGTTATGATTTAATCGGTTACGCGATGGGCCAACCCAATTAAACGGAGTTCAATCAACGGCGCATGACGTTAACGGGAGTTCGACAATGAGCGGTGTCAGGCCAACTGCAGAAACAGCGAGTGATTTAGTCGTATGGAACGTGCCCAATATCATTTCGATGGCAAGGCTGGGGTTGTCTGTCGCCATGTTCGCGATGATTCACTTCCACATTTTTTGGCCTGCATTTGTATTGTTCATTGTTGCCGCGTCGACCGATTGGCTCGATGGATGGTATGCCAGAAAATATGACCAAGTGACGAAATTGGGGAGAATCCTGGATCCGTTTTGCGATAAGGTTTTGATCTGCGGAGCTTTCGTGTTACTGGCGGAGGCGATGGTCGAGTACCCCTGGTATTGCAGGATTGCGGGCTGGATGGCTGTGGTCGTGATTGGTCGTGAATTGCTGGTCACCAGTATCCGTGGGATTGTGGAACAAGGAGGTGGAGACTTTTCCGCAAAGATGCACGGCAAATTGAAAATGTGGTTCCAATGCTTTGCTGTTGGAGCCGCTTTATTAAGTCTTGCATTGCTTGGGGTGTCGCCCTTGGTGGAAGGTCAAAGCCCTTCGTTCGTGATGTGGTTAGCCGGAGGACTGTCCTGGCTGGCGGCTATCATAACCGTGTACTCAGGATTACAGTATGTACTTCAAGCGAGACCGGTCCTTGGTTTCTAGTGCTTTGTCAATATTAAGAGTTCGGTTGCTGAATATCAGCCGGAACGCGCTAGCGTCCGGTTTTTTCGGCCTGAACCGGGTGTTAGCGCACACCGGCTAACCCTAATCTCTAACTTGGACAAAGCACTAGCACGCATCTTCTCAAGTTGCTGTGGTTCGAGCATCGTACATTTCGCACTGAAGCCAGCAAATCCGGATTCGAAACAAAATCCAGTTCGGTCTTCGCCACAAATGGATTTGTTGTTAAATCGTTTGCATAACCCGCCGTTGTCAAATCTTCACGCATTCCTGTCGCTAACCACTCCGATCACCATTGCAAGTCGCTGATTTTCAACGCTGGTTCTTGTTCGCTCTGATTCTCGCGGCGGTTATGTTGTGGGCTAGGGCGGCGTTCGGCTGGATTCGTCGAGAACCGCTGCTGCGTTTTCGTGGCCATGGGTTAAAACCTTGGCTCGCTGAAGATGTGTTGCTTGGATTCGCCGTTTGGCTGCTGTTGCCAAGTGGGCTCGTTGTCTTGATAAATCCGCAGGCAAGCCACTTGATTTTGCTGTGCTACGCGATCGGATTGCTCCTGGCGACGATTGTTGTGGCCTTGTTTTTGATGGCGAGGTACCATGGATTGCCATTTGCAGGTCCGATACTGCCATCATATCCAACGTTGCTTCAATCCGATTTTCCGTCTGAGCCTATCCCGGCGAAAAACCAAGGCGACTTTGACTTTCACTTGTTCAGATGGTTGAAAATGGAGATTCTGCCGGGCATCTATGTGTTCCTGGCTTGGGTTCCAATTGTCATGTTGGTCCACAGTGCCGCCAGCCATTGGATGCGCTACGAACATCCGACACTCACCATTTTGTCAGAGTCGACGACGGACGATCGGTTTCAGATTGCGGCGACTACCTTTTTTTCGGCGGCGCTCGTTGCACCACTGGTCGAAGAATTTTTCTTTCGAGGAATCCTTCAGGCGTTTCTGACTCGAATTTTTTTTCAATTTCTGCGAACAGCAAAAGGAACCCCTCAGGAATCCCGGCCAATCTGCTGGTTTGCAATCACCATCACTTCGGCGATTTTTGCAGCCATCCACATTGGGCAAGGCCCTGCCCCATTTGGGTTGTTTGTTTTATCGATTGGAATCGGCTACCTTTATGATCGAACCGGCAGTTTAACGAGTTGCGTTGTCGTTCATTTTTTGTTGAACGCGATGACGATGTTTTTTGTATTGGCACGCATGTTCTTAGGAGAAGCAGGATGAGTTTTGGGTTTGCGATCATCGGTTGCGGAACTATCAGCCATTTCCACGCCACCGCCATCACGTCCCTTGAGAATGCTCATTTGGTCGGCTGCTATGCCAGATCGGCGGCGGCAAGTCAGGACTTTGCCGCCAAGCATTCGTGTACTGCTTACTCCAGCTTGTCTGATCTTTTATCCGAGCCAACCATTGATATTGTCACGATTTGCACGCCAAGCGGGGCACATTTGGAACCGGCTCTGTTCGCAGCCAAAGCAGGCAAACATGTCGTAATCGAAAAGCCATTGGAAATTACCGTTGAGCGGTGTGACAAAATTATTGCGGCTTGCCAACAGGCCGGCGTCCTGCTGTCCACCGTTTTTCAATCGCGGTTCCATGAAGCGCCACGGTTGCTCAAACAAGCAATTGATGGCGGTCGTTTTGGGACACTGGTTCTGGCCAACGCCTATGTGAAATGGCATCGAACACAAGCGTACTACGACAGCGGTGCCTGGCGAGGAACATGGCAATTGGATGGCGGTGGTGCCCTGATGAACCAGGCGATTCATAGCGTTGATTTACTCCGTTGGTTGATGGGACCCGTTCGTGATGTTTCGGCATTCACGGCCACTTTGGCACATGTCAGAATTGAAGTGGAGGACACTGCGATCGCCAGTTTGCGGTTTAGAAACGGGGCGCTAGGGACGATCGAAGCGACCACCGCAGCTTTTCCCGGGTCGCTCAAACGCATTGAAGTTTACGGAAGTACGGGAAGTGCAGTGATTGAAGAAGAGGAAATAAAACTTTGGAAGTTTGCCGAAGAGCTTCCGATCGATGAGCAGATTCTCGCCGAACACGCCGCCCGAAACGAATCGGGAGGCGGAGCATCTGATCCAACGGCAATTTCATTCAAAGCCCATGCGAAACAGTTCGCCGACGTCGTTGATGCCATAATCCATGGTCGCCAACCCATGATCGATGGCAGCGAGGGGCGCAAAAGCGTGGAAATTATCTGCGCCATCTACGAGTCGGCATCGGCGGGTCAACGAATTCAGTTGTGACCGGTCCCTCATTGTGGTGAAGTGGTCGTTGGGATTGCTGGGGACAAGTCAAATACCAAGGGCAACAAGGTTTGCGTAATCAACAAAATAATCGTCAGCGAAACGAGGTTAAGCCAAAAACCGGCTGCAGCCATTTGTCGCACAGTGATCGCACCCGATGAAAAAACGATGGCATTCGGAGGTGTCGCCATCGGCAACATAAATGCGCAACTGCTGGCTAGCGTCGCTGGCATCGCCAGGTATAACGGGTGAATATTCATTGCCATAGCAATGCCACACAGGACCGGTATAAAAATACTGACTAAGGCCACGTTACTCATCACTTCCGTCAAATACAACGCGACTGCGGTCAACAGGATTAGCGTCAGCCAAAACTGCCCCGCACCATATTCGGCAAAGGCGTTTCCCAGTGAATGAATCACACCCGTTTCATTGAGCGCACCTGCCAACGAAAGTCCACCACCAAACAATAAAAGTATCCCCCAGGGGAGTCTCGTCGTTGCTGTCCATTGGAGCAAAGGTCGGTAGTTTTTGATTTGCGCAGGCACAACGAACAACGAAATGGCCGCTGCTAAGGCAATGGTCGTATCCGTCAACTGGATGGCGGGAACAAGCATCTCCAACGAGCCACGTAACACCCATAACGAAGCAGTCGCCAGGAAAACAATCAACATGTTTCGGCCGGCGACATCCATTTTTCCTAACTTCCGCCGCTCTTCCAAAAATATTTGCTCGACATTCCGCAGAACAACATGTCGACAAGGGAATAACACGCCGACCAACAACAAGTAGGTTGTAAACAACAGCAGAACAACAATGGGCAGGGCAACGAGCAACCAGGACAAAAACGAGACTTCAATCCCCAGTTCCTGTCGAAGCTGGGCGGCCATTACCAGGTTCGGGGGTGTCCCAATCAAGGTTGCCATCCCACCGATATTGGCTCCGTAGGCAATAGCGAGAATTAATGCAACGGAAAATCGCAGGTCGACTTGCCCGTCTTCACCCGAACGGATCAACGACAAAACGGAGATCGCCATCGGCAACATCATAATGGCCGTTGCCGTGTTGCTGATCCACATGCTCAGTAATGCAGTCGACAACATAAACCCCAATACCAATCGCGCCGGTGAGAATCCTGTGATGCGAATAATGATCAAGGCAATTCGTTTGTGCAATCCGTGCTCCTCCAATCCCAGCGCGAGCATGAATCCGCCGAAAAACAGATACACGATTGGATTTCCATAGGGAGCAGCGGCTGCATCCATCGACATCACTCCCAGAACCGGAAACATCAGCATGGGTAGCAATGCAGTCACAGCCAGGGGAACGGATTCGGAAATCCACCACACGAGCATCCAACTGGCAACAGCGAGTACACGATTTGCATCAGCCGATAGCGGAAACGGCTGAGTCATCAATAACAACAAGCAAATCAACGGACCCAAAACAAGTCCGATGATTTTTGGCTCGATTCGTTGTTTGCTTTCACCAATCGCCAAAATGCATCCGCCCGCTTAGTTGAGGATCTGAAATGGATTAATCACTCCAAAGACGTTCGATAGGCAATATACGATTTCGGAAAGATACCTAGCAATCGTTCGGTCTTAATCTTGCAATCGGGAAAGAGCTGTTTCATTTGCCTTTTGGAAAGCAGGCGAGTAAACGCAATGGTCTGATCAATTTTTGCCTGGTCGGGCTTCTCAAGCCATCCCCAAGGGGTCAACCATCGCAGGATACGCCGGCGAATGAACACTGGCAGCCAATGCACGAAGGGAGCCAAGAAGTGTGGTTCGATGGGGCACTCCAAAGCAGGTGTCTGGATCCATAATTTTTTGCCAACTCGACGCGCTTCGTGCGCAAAAACACGTTGTCGATTCCAATCGCCCACATGCTCGATGACCGAATTGGAAAATAGAATGTCGTATGCCTGATCCTCGTAGTCAAGTGCACACCCATCTCCGACGCCGTAGGTAATTCGATGTTCGGGTGACTTCGAATGATCCCAATCCACCGGGTAAACATTGATGCAATCGATGCGAGCCGTTGTTTGCGGTACACAGGTCCAGGTTTCCGGTAAACCGCCGACATCCAGCACGATATCGGAGACTTTGGGTTGAATTAGGGATGCGAACCAGCGCAAGCGTTTGCGCCGCCAAATTTTGAATATTTGCGCATAGATTCGATGGATATTCATCAGCGGTTGGACAATTCCTGCGGCTCTAAAACCAGCACCGATGCGGCGACGACCGCGCCGTTTCCCCAGATCGATGCACCCATTCTATAGTTTGCTTGGAGACCGCTACAACGCAAGCTCAACTTCGTTCAGATATCTGGTGATTTTTAAACTCTGTTCCGAATACGGCCGATTAGCCGTTAAGTATCACCTAGACGGGGGGCACCTCATCCATTGATTTTAAGGCCGAGAGGTACAAGAGTACTTTATTTTTGCATTCATGATGCTCGTTCACCTCGTATACGGCGCGAACAACATCTCGTCGCGAAACCTGGCCGACAAGTTTTTGACCATCCAAAACCGGCAAGCGTCTTCGAGGCGTCGTGAGGAAGATTTGGGCAATGGAAAGTAATTGAGTATTTTCAACAATCGTATGGGGTGTCTTGTCCATGAAAGCGCCGACTTCATTGGTGGGAAGTCCATCGTAGGCGGCATCAATCAAAACCTGCATCACTGATTTTTCCGAAAACACGCCTAACAAATTCCTATCCTTGTCGATCACGGGAGCACCAGAAATGTTGTTCTTGATCATGACTCGGATCGCATCAAAAACGTCCGTATGAATATCAAGTGTGATCAGCTTCGTCGCCATGATATCACGAGCTTGGACTGTTTTGGCGGGATTACCCATTGTTATTTTCCTATCGCGGAGCGGACTGCAACCAAATTTCAGTAGAAGCGTTAAACATTCAAGTATTTCGATTCCAATGACACACTTGCTGATGGAATCGGGTTGTGAGTTTCACCTAAAACGACACCATGGCCAGCGGCGCTACACGAACGGTATCGACTATTGACCTTCTAGATCATAGGGAAACCCGACTGTGCCCGCAACAAGAAACTTCGAAACAAGTTGGTTTAGCCAGCTATCCGACTCGTGAAATATTTCACGATCAAATTTTGAGATGCGACAGTTTGGGATACCGATCTCAAGCGCCGCGTTACGACCCACAAGTTCTTTCGCTGCATTCAATTGCTCAGTCGATGCCGTACAAGCGAATCTACAATCACGACCCGATCTACGGTGATCCTCCGACCACGATGGTGATATTCTGTCCTCCAAATCCAAAACTATTGTTCAAGGCGTACTTACAGGTTGCCTCGCGAGCTTGATTGGGAATATAGTCCAAATCACAATCCGGATCCGGATTCTCATAGTTTATCGTGGGTGGAAGAATGTTGTCCCGAATCGACAACAAGCAAACAATCAGTTCTGTGGCACCGGCGGCTGCGATCAAATGCCCCATCATGCTTTTGGTCGACGACACTGGAATCCGTTCGGCATCGGCGCCAAAGACTTCACGGCATGCTCGCGTCTCCACGCGATCGTTAACGGCCGTACTGGTCCCGTGCGCATTGACATAATCGATATCGGCGGGATTGAGTCCAGCATCTTGAATCGCCATCCGCATACAAGCAATCGCCCCTCGTCCCTCCGGGTGGATGTCCGTAATCCGATAGGCGTCGGCTGTGGAACCATAGCCGATGATTTCACCGTAAATCGTCGCGCCGCGCCGTTTGGCGCGATCGTAATCCTCAAGAATAACCATTGCCGCGCCCTCGCCGAGCACGAATCCGTCGCGCAGACGATCAAATGGACGCGAAGCACCTTGTGGATTCTGATTGTTGGTCGAAAGCGCGGTCAACAAATTGAAGCCGGTGACGCCGAACGGATGAATCATGCTATGGGTACCGCCGGAAAGCATAAGATCGGCTTCGCCCCGTCGAATGATCTCGGTTGCTTCGCCAATTGCCTGACTGCTGGCAGCACAAGCCGTTAAGCAATTGGCGTTGGGACCCTGCGCATTGAACAAAGCCGCGAGGTGCCCGACCGGCATGTTTGGCTCCTGTTCCAATTCAAACTGAGGGTTCAAAATTTCCAAGCCGCGTTCCATAAACTTGACAATGTCCAACGCACCGTTTTCATCGAGCCCAGCCGCCATCATGTTGGCAAACGAGATGAAATCCTGATTTCCCTCACCACTTCCCAAATAAACGCCGAAGCGACGGGGGTCATCCACGGAATCGAGAACGCCGGAGCTTCGAACTGCTTGAATCGCTGCGCCAGAGGCAAACTTCGTGTGTCGACCGCGATACTTCCAACGCTCTGCATCTTCACCCTCGTCGGTGATGTCCCAGTTTTTGATTTCTGCGGAAATTTGTGTGGGAAAGTTACTGGCATCAAAAATGGTTGTGTAGCCTACGCCCGATTTCCCGGATTTTAACTGCTCCCACACCGTTTCCACATTGTTGCCCAGCGGATTGATCATCCCTACGCCAGTTACAACGACTCGACGTCTCATTTCGACGCTCCATAAAATCATCAAAGCGAAAGTTAACGATCCAATACCTGACTCATTCAGATCAACGATAAATTATCCTAGCCGACTGGGCCGTCCGATCCATGCCATGCAGGCCGCCATGTCTCCAACTTCCATCCACAGACAAGAATTCCTTCAGATTGTGGGCACGGTGTTCACAAATCGGGTTCGCAGCACGATTGCCAAAACACGTCGCTGCACAAAGCACTTCTGCCGGATTGCCCTAACCGTTGAATGACTGCTGCGTTTGGACCCTACTCTCATTCTAGCAAAACAAACGATGTGTGATACTCGGCGCGTGAGTTCACCGTTATGAGCAACGTTGTGGAAAAAGCGATGCCGCCGAGATAGATCGCGACATCGCCAAATAACAGCAAGGCCCATGAGATACAGTTTCAGATTCCGATTGGACTCCCGGTGGGAAACCGTTGAGTCTTGTCCTTGCGTTACTGCTTTTCCGATTTAGAATCCGCGGCATCTTCAGTTTCGACGATTTGATCGGTGCCACCCGTCGAAATCACGTCTTGATCCTCTTGATCATCGATGACGGTGTCACTGTCTGTTGCGGCAGTTTTTGATTGCTGCTGAGTCGCATTGTCCGCGACTTCAAAGGTTGGCTTCTGCGACTTCAGTTTGACTCGATCGTGTTTTCCAACCAATTCGAGTATCGCCTGTTGTCCCGCATCGCCCAAGCGGACGTTGGCCAATCGCAAAATTCGGGTGTAGCCACCGGAGCGTTTGGCGAATCGCGGCGCAATTTCATCAAACAGTATTCTAACCGCATCCTTGTCGCGAAGCAGAGCGAAGACGCGCCGACGAGCGGTAACC
Organism: Pirellulaceae bacterium; assembly: GCA_041748315.1. Taxonomy (GTDB): domain Bacteria; phylum Planctomycetota; class Planctomycetia; order Pirellulales; family Pirellulaceae; genus CALMEE01. Next base: position 7,944 of record JBGTDM010000352.1, on the reverse strand, counting down.
GCAGGCGCGATTGCCGCGAGCCACTTTGTATAATTTTCGCTTTTACGCCAACCCTGCCATTCATCGGAATTTCGGGCTCCTGGAGCTTCGAACTCAGCAGCTTTTTCCTGATGGGGCAATGCGCGGCATGCAATCGAAATACAATGCTCGACAAACGGCCGAACTTCCTTGGCCTTATGTAACGTCGTCACAATTCGACCTTTGTGTGCCGGTGGTTTTACCGCCGTCTTGCCATCGCTTTGAAACAATCCTTCGTAGTGATCTTCGTCGCGCTCTGTCAAAAACAAGCTACAGGTCAAGTTCTTCAACAGCGCTTTGCGGTGGCTGGAGCTGCGGCCTAAATGTCGTCCACGTTTTCTATGTCGCATGACAGCGTCTCAATTTGTATAATCGGTTATCGTTGATTAGGGTTAATTTACTCGAGCTGCCATTCAGCGGATCGCCGGAGCGGGTGGAACTCGCATTCCCAGTCGCAATCCCATCCCGGTTAGCTTCTCGGTAATCTCAGTCAGTGTCGTTTCCCCGAAATTCTTGAGATCCAAGAGTTGGTCTTCGGTCATTCGAACCAATTCGCGAACGGTGGAAATATTACCGTGCACCAAGCAGTTACTGGCGCGAACGCTCAATCGCAGTTCAGAAATCGGCATGTTTAATCGACTTTCCTGAACCACATCCAATCCGCTGGTGGTCTTGGGTTGCGAGAATACACGTGGACCAAGTTCGGCGTATTGAACAAACGGGTTAAGGTGCTTGCGCATGATCTTGGCGGCTTCGACTAATGCAAACTCGGGTGTGACCGAACCATCCGTCCAAATCTCCATGGTCAGTTTGTCATAATTCGTTCGCTGACCGACGCGAGTCTCATCCACGGTATAGCGCACTCGAGTCACCGGGCTATACACCGCATCGATCGGGATAATGCCAATTTCGTGGTCATGCGGACTGTGTTCGCTTGCGGGAATATAACCTCGACCATTTTCGACAACCATTTCCATCATGAAATGCTTATCGACCGTCAATTCGGCAAGCTTATGTTCCGGGTTGATGATGCGAACTTCACCACCCGTTTGAATATCTGCACCAGTAATTGGGCCGGCTGTATTCTTCTCCACGATGATAATCTTCATCTGGTCCGAGTTATTCTTGACCACCAGTGATTTTACGTTGAGCACGATATCAGTGACATCCTCCATCACGCCATCAATCGAAGAGAATTCGTGATTAGCCCCACGGAATTTAATCTGAGTGACTGCGCTTCCCTCCAGGCTGGAAAGTAGAATCCGTCGCAGACTATTTCCGATTGTAGTACCGAAGCCACGCTCAAACGGTTCAGCAACAAACTTTCCATAGGTTGCCGAAAGCGTCGATTGCTCGGATTGGACAACGCTTGGCAGCTCTAATCCACGCCAACGAATATGCATTGATTTACTCCAAAATTAAGAAAAGCCCGGGGGATGATTTGAAAATGACGCTCGAAACCAAACGGGAGATTTTGAGCAAGGGGTTGATAAATCACGACAAACCATGTTCACGTGGACGATAACGTCGGCGCAATAGACCAACCAAGGCTGAGATTGTTTAAACTCGACGTTTTTTGCGTGGTCGGCAACCATTATGCGGAATGGGCGTGCAATCTTCGATCGACTTGACATTTAGTCCAGCCGACTGCAATGCGGTGATGGCGCTTTCGCGTCCGCTTCCAGGTCCCTTGACCTTGACGTCAACGTCTCGCATTCCAACCTTAATTGCTTTCTCCGCCGCATTCTGTCCCGCCATCTGACCGGCAAAAGGAGTACTCTTTCGACTCCCTTTGAAACCACAAAGTCCGGCACTGGCCCAACAAATCGTATCGCCTTTGGTATCCGTAATCGTTACGGTGGTGTTGTTAAAGGTCGCGCTGATATGAGCGACTCCAATCAGCACGTTGCGCTTGACTTTCTTCTTTTTTGTCTTTGCCATATTTCTTGATTAACGATGCCTTTCAAAATACTCTTTAAATTGACACGCCGAAGAGTTCAATTGGGTAATTCAACGACCGCATCAGTTTATTTAGCCAACAAGATTCAAACACCAAGGAAAGCGTGGGTTCGCTTTGACCATTGCGCGTTCAACTGACCTACCCAGAATTTGGATTCCGCGAAACCGCTGGCCGGACACGGCGTCAGTCCCCAAACTATTTCAAATCCTTCACACCCTTTTTTCCAGCGACTGTCTTTTTCGGACCTTTGCGAGTCCGCGCGTTGGTCTTGGTTCGTTGACCGAGAACCGGCAATCCTACGCGATGCCGTATTCCACGGTAACATTTAATATCTCTCAATCGATTGATCGACTGTTGAACTTGGCGTCGCAACGGACCTTCAACCGTGTAGTCACTTTCAATAATCGTTGCCAAACGACTTAATTCGTCATCCATCAAGTCGCGCGCTCGCTTATCCGGATTAACCTCTGCCTTGAGACAAAGTTCGCGAGCCGACTTCGGCCCCACACCGTACAAGTACGTTAATGAAATCACGACCTTACGATCGTTCGGAATGTCCACACCGAGCAAACGCGGCATGCAATTTCTCCTTTTAAACCCAGGCGTTAATCGCCAATATCAGTTGCCTTTTTGATTTTTAATGGTTGGTCGTGACCCGCCACTTAAGTCTTCGTCATCGTTGAATCGTCAACAACCATTTCGATCCGGACTCAGCAAACTGCATAGCCTCGCAACAGTTGGCATGAAAATTCTATTTAACTTGAATGGTCTGCGATTCGAACAAAACCTTTCGGTCAACTTTGCCCGTCACGGCGCCCATTACGCTCCAAGAATTCCTTGAGATTTTCGATACCGCTGGAAGCAGCCACCTCAATCAAACTATCCAAATTCGAATTAACTCAAGAATTTAGCAGAGCAAAAAACGAAACGAGGACGTTGTTCAAGCGATGTTAAACTTTGAATCATTGACCTCCATGACAAGTGCAAACCAAGCGTGCACCGTCATTGGATCAACCCTGTCGTTGTTTATGTCGAGGGTTTGTACAAACGACGAAAACCGTCCCTTTCCGGCGTACAATCTTGCAATTTTCACAAACTTTCTTGACGCTAGCGCGGACTTTCATCGACTCGGCCTACCCCGGTAAATACTGTCTGGATCGAAAACCGCATAGTATAGAGCCATCTTGGCAATTTCATCAAGTGCCGATTTCGAAAATTTTCGGCAATTTCTCCCCGTTTGATCATCTGGCAGCCAAGAACCACTGATTGGCTGGGAGGATAAAGTCAAGCATTTGCAAGCTAAATTAACTCGGCTCTTCAACCAGATTTGTTGGAATCAACCCAGCTTTTCTTAACAAATTGCGCAGGTCCCCGCGGATTGTTAGTTTTTAACTATTTTGCGGATTTTGATGATCCGAAAACTAATGATACCAACGACTTCGCGGAGATCGTGCGCGCCAACCATGAAAAATGACATTTATCGAAAAATGATCGCCTGTTTGCTCACGCTTTCAGTTGGCATCTGGCTGCTTTACGCTTCGGTTCATCAACCAATAGCCACGCCGCCAAATCGGTTACACGAAAAAATAACAACTTTCGATGGCTCGAGCCAAACGACGATTCCTCGAACAGCCGAAGAAAACAACCCGACTCAAAATATACCCAAATCAGCTATTTTAGCCAGTTTACCGCCAAGTCCCCATGTCCCTATATCGCCAGCCCAAGAAGAGTACCTTTGGCAAACCGTTCTAGCAGCAACGGATCGCAGTTCGGCAGAACATCGTGTCCATCTAAGCATGGATCAACGACAGCTCCTTCAGAATTTACCTCCAATTTGCACTTCCGACCTGCCGGATGTTGATCAGGCATATCTTGCACAAGACACGATCGAAGAAATTGTTGGACACGACCCCAACAATGCGATCGGTCTGGTTGACTATCAAGTGTGCTCCGACGAGGATTCGCTAACACCAACGGCTGCAGTTCCCATCACCGCCATCGATCGATCGACCGATCGTCAACTGGAGTCGTATCCGACAAGCCCACATTCGGACGAATCTGCGTCGGTTCGAACTGACCGGATGGCTGACCTTTCTTCGATTCACGCGCAGGGAACCGCGCAGACTCGGTCAGAATCCCTGGAACAGCTTGCGATGCGTGTTCATCACGAACAGTTGCATCGACAACAGCCTAAACACCAGCACCCGCATAATCCGCACGCTGGAGTTATTGATCGAGCGTCGCATTCAGCCTTCCCATCAGGCGTCGATCCTCACGCTGACGTTTTTTCGAATACACCTTTTCCATCGGCGGTGGAATGTGCGCAGTGCCATCAGCAGATTTTTGACGAGTGGGCTAGTTCCAGTCATGCATACGCAGCGATCTCCCCCATGTTCCAGCGGTTTGAGGACACGATCAACAAGCTTTCGCAGGGGACGATTGGGTATTTCTGTTTGCGCTGCCATGCACCGGTTGCAACCACCATGGGCCTTCGACGTGATCAAGCGGTTTTTGACGGACCCCGAGTTTTTCGTGAAGGGGTAACGTGCGTTGCCTGCCACCGAGTCAAAAATGTGTATACGAAATCAAACGGTGAACGCCGCATCGAACCCGGCGATATTTACGCTCCAATCTACGGCGGGAAAGAAAGCGATGGGAGCGGCGTTGCCACCATGATCAAGTACAAGGATTACTTCAAAGTCAAAACGGACCCGTTCGACAAATCACCAGGTCAAGCGATTCATAGTCGGGTGATCCAGTTTGAGGAACTCTCGTCCAGCGATTTTTGCATGTCATGCCATCAAGTTGCCGTTCAGCCGGGGATCAAATTGGAGGTTGTGTGGGATCAATATCGGGCATCGCCTGCGTATCGCGAGGGGGTCACATGTCAGGATTGTCATATGGGACGAGTCCCTGGAGTCAACGCTGGATATACGTTTGGCCCTGCGGCCATCGTTGATGAAAAGGTGGTCAATCCGGATCGCAAACATTCCAATCATCTGTTCTACGGGCCCGGTTACTCGATTGCTCATCCAGGAATCTTTCCTCACGATGAAAAGGCCGACCGATGGCGAGTTGACGAGTGGCTCGAGTTTGATTGGCGGGCTGGCTGGGGTACGACACCGTTTGAAGATGCGGTTGCCGAGGGAGAAATTTGGCCATATTTCCCGGCAGCCTGGCAGGACATAGATGACCGTCTGGACGCGCGCGAGATCGTCGACCGGAACCTGAGAAAGCTGTTGGTCAAAAAGGACTTGCGGCGACAAGTCATGGAGAATGGTTCTCGAATTGACGGTCCATTTTTCGATTGCGAACCCACCGTTGGCCAACCCTTAAAGTTTAATTTTGTCGTTTCTAACACGAATCCGGGGCATAACATGCCTAGCGGCTCGCTTGGTGCCCAGCCTCAATTGTGGATGAACGTCGTTTTGATTGGGCCAGATGGAACACGATTGTGGGAATCCGGCGACGTCGATAGCTGGGGGGATTTACGCGATTTGCACTCCTCCGATGTTGTGCAGCGCAAAGTCCCATTGGACAACAAGTTATTTAACCTTCAAACCAAGTTCCTGACGACGAACGTGAAAGGGACTGACCGGGAAATGTTTCTGCCAATTAATCTCGACTTCGATCAATTGCCGTTCATCCGTCCGGCAATTCATCCTGTCTCGACGCTCAACCACCCGCCGTTCATCCGTATGGAAAGTCATTCGATTCCACCGCTCGGGGCGAGGAAGGCCAAATACGTAATTCCGGCCAACCGGCTTCAGATCCCAGGGACCTATCGATTGAGTTTTCGACTGCGAAGTCGCGCTGAGCCAATTTATTTTATGCGGTTTGTAGGCGCTTCACCGGAAATGATTCGCATGATGAATGAATGGATTGTCGACGCCCATGCACGTTCAGTGATATTTGACGTTCGTTAATAAATCGTGGAGTCACCATCTACCTTTATGAACAGCCGCTGGCCAATACGTTGCGCGATCATCCTTGCACTCGGAAGCGTCCTGCAATGGACCATGCCGATTGCGGCCGAGGATAATCTGTACCGTCGAGTTGAACAGCGGTTCCCACCCAGTCGCTTAAACCTCGATTCGGCGAGCGGCCCATTGACGGACGAGGGACCACGCCATCCATTTGTGCAGCCGAGTAAATATTGGTCGTCCGTCAGCCAGATTCCACAAAATGTATTGCCAGAGTCGAGCCCTCCTTTTTCTGCGGGTGCGCCCAATCAACGATCGGAGTCCACGCTCTTTTCGCCTGCTCAATCGAATCAATTTAAAACTCAGGCTGGAGTTCCGGCCACAGTAGCGTCGCATCCTGATCTGTTCGGCAAGTCACCCACGGCAGCGCAGCCAGCAAATTTCAGCAATTCGCCAGACCCTTCATCAACGTCAATTTCACCCACTACAAAAACAGATCGCGTTCCACCGGCGTCGACAACCGCGATCGGAACGACCCAGTATCGACTGGCGGAGCAACCTCAATTGGGCGAGAGGTATTTTTATGATTCGCCCGTTAGCGATTCTCGCTCCATGGAAATTATGCCGATTGCCACGGATTTTGCGCCGGTCCCGCTGCCTGATCAGCCGTACGACAGTGAACAAGAAAAATGGCTTTACCAAGGCAAGACTTTGTATGCGAATCAACGACCGTTGTTGGAACTGGGGCGCCCCTGGTATCAACTTGGTCAGCTTCCTGAGCCGTTAACGTTATTGGGATTTCACAACCCGATCGTCAATCAATTCCTGATTTTCGGCGACTTTCGCACAGCGGTTGCAGCAAACCGCTCGGCGGGCAACTCAAGCTCTCTGATCGCCTGGGAATTGAACTTGAACGCAAACTATCAGTTAACGTCGACGGAACGTTTTGTATTCGCAGCCAGTCCGTTCGGCCGAGGTGACAACACGCGTTTTGTGCTCGATGATGGTGTATTTTTCAATCGGTTGAATCCCAACCTCAACTTCGGATTTTTTGAAGGAGATTTGGGAGCGATTGTTGGTGGAGCCGTTGGAAAAACCCTACCGTTTGACCTGCCGATTGCCGTTGGGTTCATGCCGATGTTGGTACAAAATGGCGTTTGGATGGACGACGCTGTCGTTGGTGTCGCTGCGACAATTCCAGCTCGAAATAGCCGGTGGTTGGATATTTCGAATATGGATTTTACTTTCCTTTGGGCATTTGATGAAATCTCCAGTCCGGCTTTTGAAGGGGACAATGACGCGGCCAAGATGTATGCGATTTTGAGCTTCATCGAAGCTCTGGGAGGATATTTCGAATTCGATTACGCATACTTGGAAGATCGTTCAGCGCGTGACCGCAGCTATCACAATATCGGACTCGCCTACACCCGCCGCTATGGTCGATGGATTTCCAATTCGGTGCGAGTCATCGCCAATGCCGGACAATCGACGGCGGCCGGTCCGAATACTGCCGATGGGTTGTTGTTGTTATTGGAGAATTCACTGATCACAGCACACCCGGCGACGCTGGTTCCCTATTTCAATCTGTTTGCTGGTTTTGATCGTCCTCAATCGGTTGCTCGCGCCGGTTTTGCAGACGGCATCCTTCGCAACACGGGAATCTTGTTCGAATCGGATGGAATGACAGGATACCCCACACTCGATGGAACGGCGAATGATACTTGGGGGGGAGCGGTCGGCTTAAACCTGATCGCCCCAGACTTTAGCCAACAGTTGATCGTGGAGGCTGCGATGGTGCAAGTGATGAATGACCCGCATGAACGAAACGCAATCGACAGTCAATATGGCCTGGGAGTTCGTTATCAAATCCCGATCAGCAATTCGTGGATTTTCCGCACGGATGCGATGTACGGGCACCTCCTGAGTGCCGACGACATCTATGGAGCTCGCATCGAATTGCGGAAAAAGTTTTGAGTAACCCAACAAAGGTGGTTTACCGTACCCAAGCAAGTCTGCAGCGCTGATCAAAAAAAATTCCGCAGC